>DASYGA010000248.1:0-22182 GCA_036000265.1 Steroidobacteraceae bacterium
GATGACTTCTGTGCCGCGATCGCGAAATCGATCATCATGATCGCATTTTTCTTGACGATGCCGATGAGCAGGATGATGCCGACCAGCGACATCAGGTTGAGCTCATTGCGCGTCAACAAGAGCGCGGCCAGCGCGCCGACGCCTGCGGAGGGAAGGGTGGAGAGTATCGTGATGGGGTGCAGCAGGCTCTCGTAGAGCATGCCGAGCACGATGTAGACGGCGAGGATGGCGGCGAGGATGAGATAAGGCTCACTGCGCAGGGAGGCCTGGAACGCCTGTGCCGTTCCCTGGAAACTGGCGTGCACCGAGGACGGCATGCGCAGCTCGCGCTCGGCGGCTTGGACGGCTTGCACCGCGCGCCCGAGCGAGACTCCGGGTGTCAGGTTGAAGGACAGCGTCACCGCCGGAAACTGCCCGAGGTGCGACACGCTTTCGGGCGCCACGAAGTGCTCCAGGTGGCTGAAGGCGCCGAGCGGCACCAGGGCACCCGTCGCGGAGCGCACGTAGAGGCGCTCGAGCGCCGCGGCATCGAGCCTGAAGCCCGGGTCGACTTCCATCACGATGTGGAACTGGTCGAGTTGGGTATAGAGCGTCGCGACCTGCCGTTGCCCGAAGGCATCGTAGAGCGTGTCGTCGACTGCTTGAGCCGTGATGCCCAGCCGCCCGGCAAGATCACGGTCGATGACGACCCTGACGTGAGGAGAGTTTACTTTCAGGTCCGTGGCGACATCCTGCAGCTCCGGCAGCTGAGCCAGCCGTGCCATGAGCCGCGGAGCCCAGGCATAGAGCTCCGCCAGATTCGCGTCCTCCAGCGTGTACTGGTATTGCGTGCTGGAGAGGTGCGCTCCGATCTGCACGTCCTGAACGGCCTCCATGTCGAGAGTGACCCCCACGATGCGCGCGGTCCTCCTTCGCAGGCGTGCCATGACCGTGGAGATCCCGGGACGCTCCCCGAACGGCTTCAGATCGATGTACATGCGTCCGCTCGTGCGGTGATCGGGCTGGACAAAGTCCGAGACATCCTCCACGGCGGGATCGGCCATGACAGCGTCCGCAACTTCCTGCTGCAGGCGTGCCACGTCCGCGAAGGAGGCGTCCGCCGCGAATTGGGTCGAGCCGACGACGATTCCGACGTCCTGGTTAGGGATGAAGCCTTTCGGCACCAGCAGGAACAGTCCCAGTGTCAGCAGCGACAGCGCGAAAAAGATCCCGAGCATGAGGGGAGGCCGCGCCAGCGTCCACTCGAGGCTGGTGCGATAGGCGGCGAGCAGCCGCTCGAAAGTCGTGCCGGCCCAGCGGCTGAAACGGCTCTCGCGCTCGGCAGCTTCCCGGCGCAGAAACCGGCTGCACAGCATGGGTGTCAGCGTGAGCGATACGATTGCCGAGGCGATCAGCGCGACTGTCACCGTCACGCCGAACTCGCGGAACATCCGCCCGGTAATGCCCCCCATGAGCAGGAGCGGGATGAACACCGCGATGAGCGAGGCGGTCATGGAGATGATGGTGAAGGTGATCTCGCGCGCGCCGCGCCCGGCTGCCGCCAGCGCGGGCTCACCGGCCTCCACGTGGCGGCTGATGTTCTCGATCATGACGATGGCATCGTCCACGACGAATCCCACCGCGATGACCAGCGCCATGAACGAGAGGTTGTCCAGGCTGTAGCCGAGCAGGTACATGACGCCGCCGGCGCAGACGAGCGATACCGGGATGGTGAAGCTCGGAATGAGAGTTGCCCGGATATTGCGCAGGAAGAGAAACATCACCATGACCACCAGGGCCATGGTCACGAGAAGAGTCAGCTTCATGTCCGTGACGGCAGCCCGCACCGTCTGAGAGCGGTCGTAGAGAACGTGGATGTCGATCGCGGACGGCAGGTGCGTTTCCAGGGCGGGAAGCCGGTCACGCACCTCGTTCACGACGTTGACGAGGTTCGCGCTGGGCTGCAGATGGACATCCACCAGGATCGCGCGTTTGCGCTGGTACCAGCCGGCAGACTGCACGTTCTCCGCCGAGCTGACGGCGCGGCCGATGTCGCGCACCCGCACCGGCGCGCCGCCGCGGTAGCCTATGATCTGCTCGTCTGCCGCCCGGGCATCGAGGAGCTGATCGCTCGCATCCAGCGTCTCTTCGCGGTACGCGTTCTGCAGGGTGCCCTTCGGGCCGTCGACGGTCGCGGACCCGAGCGCCGTGCGCACATCCTCCAGGGTGAGCCCCATCGAGGCGAGCTTCACCGGGTTGATCTCGATCCGGATCGCCGGCTTCGCCGCGCCGTTGCGGTCCACGAGGCCGATGCCCTCGAGTTGCGAGAGCGGGCGGATCAGGAAGGTGGTGGCATATTCATCGAGGATGTTGAGCGGCAGCGAATCGGAGGTGAGGGCGATCGTGAGCACCTTCGATTCCGCCGGATTCACCTTCTCGTACGTCGGCGGTGACGGCATGCTCTTCGGCAGCAGCGCCGAGGCGGCATTGATCGCCTTCTGCACGTCTTGCGCCGCCGAATCAATGTTGCGGGTGAGAGCGAACTCGAGCGTGATGGTGGTGATGCCATTGGTGCTCTCCGAGTTCATGTCTCCGAGTCCCGGGATGCGCTGCAGCTCCTGCTCGAGCGGCGCCGCGACCGTCGCCGCCATCGTCTCCGGGCTGGCGCCGGGCAGAGTTGCGTCCACTTCGAGGGTCGGGAAGTCCACTTGAGGCAGCGCGGCGATGGGCAGTTGCCTGTAGCCGATATAGGCGGCGAGGCAGATGCCGATGGTCGCGAGAACGGTCGCGATCGGACGCTCGATGCAGAGCTGAGAGATGCTCATGGGACGGCGAGGTCGGTAGCCTCCGAGGAAGGCGCGACCGGCAGCGCCTGCACCCGCACCCGAGCGCCTGCCTCGAGTCCGTACTGCCCCTCAACCACCACCCGATCGCCGGCCGCCAGCCCGTGCGTCACCTCGACATGATCTGCGTTGCTCACGCCCAGCTGGATCGGTCGCAGAGCGACCGTCGAGCCCGGCCGCAGCAGCCAGACGAATGGAGCGGCCTGGCCGTACTGTATCGCCCGCCTCGGGACGGTGACGACGTCCCGCAGCAGCGACTTGCGCAGGTGAATGTTCACGAATTCCCCGGGCCGCAGGGCAGCGTCGGCGTTGGCGAAGATCGCCTTGAGACGTGCTGTGTTGCTGACCGGGTCGATCCGATTGTCGACGAGCTCGAGTGTCCCCGTGGCGAGCGGCTTGCGGTCTTGCGCATCGAACGCAACCGCAGGCGTCCCGGCGCTTCTGCCCTCGGGCAAGCCGGCGAGGGCGGTAGCGGACAGCGTGAACACAACTGCGATCGGCTTGATCTGGGTGATCACGACGATGCCGGGATCGGACGGCGAGATCACATTGCCCCGATCCACCATGCGGATTCCGGTGATCCCTGGTATGGGAGCCCTGATGATCGTGTAGCTCAGCTGCACCGCAGCGCTGCGCACCGAGGCCTCATCGGCAACCGCCGTAGCCTTCAGGACCGCCAGCTGCGATCGCTGGGAATCGACGAGCTGGCGGGAGACAAAGCCCTGCGCCCCCTCGGACTCGAGCCGTTTCAGCTGCTCGCGGGCATAGTCAAGCCTGGCGCGATCACTCAGGCTCGTCGCCTGCGCCTGATGCAGCTGCGCCTCGAGCAACCTCGAGTCGAGCCGCGCCAGAACGTCGCCAGGGCGTACACGCTGCCCCTCCATGAAGTCGATATCGGCGATTTGACCCGAGATGAGCGGCCTGACGGTGACCGTGTTGTAGGCCCGGACCGTGCCGAGCCCTTCCACGACTACGGGCACATCGCGTCGCTCGACCGTTGCGACGGTGACCGGCGTGGCGGGCGGGTCCTGATGCGTTGCGCCCCGATCCGGACGCTGTGAAAGCAGGGCATACATACCGATCGCCGCCGCGGCGATGAATGCGATCGGCACGAGCTTCCAACTGCGCATCCGCCTGCCTCTGGAAAAGACATCGGCACCGCAGCCTGTTGCGTGGCTGCGGTGCCGATCGCGCTGCGCTGCGCAGCGCTTGGCTCAGTCGCCCTTCGGGGCGAACACCGCAATGCATCCCTGCGTGCAGTCGGTCATGGACGGATCCGCCTGGATCGGCACGAAGACCTTGCCGTTCTTCTCATCGACCGCAACCGAGTGCGCGCGGGGCCCCGTCGGGATCGCCGCGATCATCTTATTGTGCAGCGAATCGACCACGCCGAGGGCCGGGCCGCCTTTGTTGGCCACGGCTGCGAGATAGTACCGGTGGTTGCGCATGTCGGACCAGACCTCGTCCGAGCCGCCGACCGGCACATCCGCCTCGATCTTGCCGGAGCGGGCGTTCATGACGACCGAATGCGCGGGAAAGCCGGCATCCACGCCGTCGTCGCTGCAGCCAAGGAGCAGATTGTCGTGCGGTCCCAGCGCGAGACCCGCGGGCATGCACTTCTGCACGGGCATCATCTTCACGAGCTCGTAGCTGTGTGGGTTGATGACCGCCACGGCGCCGTTGGCATCGACACTATCGACTACCGGGATGCTGAGGTAGATCAGCTTGGTGGCTGGATCGTAAAGCGGCTGCTCCGCGCCGTCGGTGGCGTGCGGCAGCTCGAGACGCCCTATGACCTTGCGCGTCCGGGTCGAAATGAAAGTCACGAAAGGCGGCGAGTCGGCGTTGTTCACCGCGACGACGAGGTGATCGGCCGGATCGTACGCGATCTCGTCCGCGCGCTTCTTGCCGTTGGTGGGAATGCTGGCGATGACCTTCCTCGTGCGGGCATCGACCACCTTGACGGAGCTGTCACCGTCAGTCGCCCAGAATTCGTGCGCGCCGACGGCGACCACACCGTTCGGTCCCGCGACCTTGGTGCCCGTCGTCTTGTTGAAACCGGTGAAGCCGCCGGCCCGGCCGAGATACTTGTTCGTTGCGCCATCGAAGAAGTCGAGGCCGCCGTTCGAGCGGTCGGCGAGTGCGTATGTCCCATCCTGATTCACGTACCCGATGTCGAATACGGCAAGCGGCTGACCCGGAACGTGCAGCGTTGCCACCCGCGCGAGCGAGTCCGCGGAGGATCCCGCCGCGGCCGTCCCGGGAAGCATTGACAAGCTGGCGACGGTCGCCGCCAGCAGCGATATCATGGAACTCGATTTCGGCACGACAGCTCTCCTTTTGTGTGTTGGAGTGGCTGCACCATCCCACGTATTCCTGACGAAGTCCTGACGGCGGATCCCGGGGGGGTCAGGCGGGGGCCTCGAGCGCGTAGGGCCCGGACCGCAGGCGGGCACGCAGATGGCGGATGCAGAGGCGCGCGCGGCTGGAGTTCTCCGAGCGGATCTTGGTCACGGCCCAGATGTCGGCCGGCTGCCATAGAGCCGGCAGCACCTGCACGAGCTCGCCGCGCTTCAGGTTCTCGGCGATGTCCCAGTACGAGCGCAGCATGATCCCGTGTCCCGCCAATGCCCATTGGCGGATTACATCGCCATGGTTCGATGTGAGCGAGCCCTTGACGCGGACATTTTGCGTCCCCTCCGGGCCCTGCAGCGACCAGCGGCCGAAGGTCTCGCTCCGCTCGCGAATGAGCAGACAGGAGTGGCGCCCCAGGTCCGTAAGCGTCGCCGGCTCGCCGCGGCGGCGGATGTACTCCGGAGCCGCACACAGGATCCGGCGACCGTTCGCCAGATGGTGTGGCACCAGATGCGGCTCGCGGATATCGCCCACGCGCACGTCGATGTCGATCTCCTCCTCCACGATGTTGACCGAGCGGTCGACGATCCTCAGATCGATCTCGAGCTCCGGGTGCGCCCTGATGAGATCCGAGAGCACCGGCGCGACGTGGTTGCGCCCGAGGCCGGAGCTTGCGGCGATGCGCACCAGCCCGCGGTAATCCGGCCGGATTTCCTCGAGCGCGCCGTCGACCTGGCCGTAAGCGTCGAGCACCCGCTGTGCCCACGACAGGATGAGCTCGCCGCGCTCGGTCAGCGCGACCCTGCGGGTCGTGCGCAGGAACAGTTTCGCGCCGAGAGCCTCCTCCAGCATGGCGATGCGCTTGCTGACATAGGCCGGCGAGCTGCCGAGCTCTTCCGCGGCCGCCGCGAAGCTGGCGCGGCGCGCCGCGCAGATGAGGACGCGCAGGTCCTGTGGCGGAATATTGTTCACGATCTGTGTTCTCCGAAAACACGCGCCGCGCGCGCTGGTCGCGGGCGGGAGAGGTAATCTGCAGCCGTGCAGTTGCGCCCCGGACGGCGTCGAATATCGAGAGGCCAATGAAAAGACATAGGATAGCGCTGATTCCGGGTGATGGTATCGGGAGGGAAGTCGTACCCGCCGGGGTGGCGGTCCTCGAAGCCGCCGGCGAGCGCTTCGGGATCTCGTTCGAGTGGGATGAGCAACCCTGGGGTTGCGATTTTTACCGTCAGACCGGCCGCATGATGCCGCCCAATGGACTGCAGGAAATCCGCCATCACGATGCCATCTATCTCGGGGCCGTCGGCTTCCCGGGGGTTGCGGATCACATCTCGCTGTGGGGTCTGCTCATCGAGATCCGGCGCGGATTCAACCAGTACGTGTGCCTGCGTCCGATCCGCCTGATGCCTGAAGTGGCCTCGCCGCTGCGCGACCGCAAGGCCGGCGACATCGACATCATGCTCGTGCGCGAGAACACGGAGGGCGAGTATTCCGACCGCGGACGCAAGCTGATGGAGGGTACGGCCGCGGAGACGGTCATCCAGGAGAGCGTCTTTACGCGGCGCGGAGTCGATCGCATCGTGCGTTACGCATTCGAGCTCGCCTCGAAGCGGCCGCGCCGCAGGCTCACCTGGGCCACCAAGTCGAACGGCATCACGCTCACGATGCCTTACTGGGACGAGCGCGCCGAGCTCGTTGCGCACGAATTTCCCGACATCAAGGTGGATCACTACCACATCGACATCCTCGCGGCGCATTTCGTGCAGCGTCCGCAGCACTTCGACGTGGTCGTCGCCTCCAATCTCTTCGGTGACATCCTCTCGGACCTCGGCTCGGCATGCGCCGGCACAATCGGCATCTCGCCCTCCGGTAACATCAATCCGGAGCGCGAGTATCCCTCCATGTTCGAGCCGGTCCATGGCTCGGCGCCCGATATCGCAGGGCGCAACATCGCCAATCCCATCGGACAGATCTGGTCGGGGGCGATGATGCTCGAGCATCTGGGACATTCCGAGGCCGCCGCCGCCGTCGTCGCCGCCATCGAGACGCTGCTGCGCACCGGACCCCGGACGCGCGACCTCGGCGGCAGCGCAAGCACCCAGGAGGTGGGGCGGGCCGTTGCGGAGCTCGTGCGCACGATCGATCCGGAGGCCGTGTAGACTCGGCGCGTACGATGAAGCCGCGTCGACACACGCATCTGCGACTGCGGATGCCCGCGCTGCATACCCAGGTGCTCATCGGCATCCTGGCGGGCATCGCCGTCGGATATCTCGCGCCGCATCTGGGCGCGTCCCTCAAGGTGCTGGGCGACCTGTTCATCAAGTCGATCAAGATGATCATCGGCCTGGTGATCTTCTGCACGGTGGTGAGCGGCATCGGCGGCATGGGCGACATGAAGAAGGTCGGCCGTGTCGGCGGCAAGGCGCTGCTTTACTTCGAGTGCATGTCGACGCTCGCGTTGCTCTTCGGCGCCGTCGTGGGCGATCTGCTGCATCCGGGCGCCGGCTTCCACGTCGACCCGGCCCGGCTCGACTCCGCCGCCGTGGCGAGCTACGCGGGTGCGGCGCACGCCCAGAGCGCGGTGAGGTTCCTGTCGGACATCATCCCGCGCACGCTGACAGGAGCCTTCGCCGACGGTCAGATCCTGCCGGTGGTGTTCGTCTCGCTGCTGTTCGGCTATGCGCTTTCGCAGCTGGGCGAGCGCGGCAAGCCGCTGCGTGCGCTCGTCGACTCGTTGACCCACGTGATCTTCGGCATCATCAACGTGCTGATGCGGACGGCTCCCATCGGCGCCTTCGGCGCCATGGCGTATACGGTCGGCCGCTTCGGCGTGAGCTCGCTCGGGCCGCTGCTCGATCTGATCCTCGTCTTCGCGGTCATGTGCACGCTGTTCATCGTGATCGCCATGGGTGCGGTGTGCCGCTGGGCAGGAATCAACATCTTCTCCTTCCTGCGCTATCTCAAGGAGGAGCTGCTGGTGACACTCGGGGCCAGCTCCTCCGATGTGGCGATGCCGGCGCTGATGGAGAAGCTGCAGCACCTGGGGTGCTCACAGTCCGTGGTGGGTCTCGTGGTTCCGACGGGCTACGTGTTCAACGCCGATGGCACCAGTCTCTACATGGTGCTCGCCGCGCTGTTCGTCGCGCAGGCCATGAATATCCACCTCACCGTCATGCAGCAGCTGGCCCTGTTCGGCGTGTCGATGCTCACGTCCAAAGGTGCGAGCGGCATCTCGGGCGCCGGGTTCATCGCGCTGGTCGGCACCCTGTCGGTGGTGCCCGCCATCCCGGCCGCCGGCATGGCTCTCCTGCTCGGCATCGATCGCATCATGAGCACGCTGCGCGCCATCGTGAACATCACTGGCAATGCCGTGGCCACAGTGCTGATGGCGAGCCTCGAGGGCGAGCTCGATCGCAGTCGCATGGCCCGGGTTCTGAGCGGCTCGCTGGTCGAGACCTATCCCGTGGGCGATGTCGCCGAAATTTCACCGGCCTCCGGCCGGCAGGAGTGAATTGAGTGAAGACCGAATGCCGATTCTTCGGGGTTCGCGCCGGCCGCGCGGCGTGCGGTGCTGTACGCGATGCACTGCTCACGCTGACGGCGCTGCTCGCCTTCGGGGCCGCAGCACCGCGCGCGACCGCCGGGACGACTGCGCCGCTGCGCCTGATCCGCACCGTGCCCATGCCGGGAGTGCAAGGCGATTTCGATCATTTCATCGTCGACCTTCCCCACAACCGGCTGTTCGTAACCACGGAGGACCATCGGACCCTTGAAGTGTTCGACCTGCACACGGGCGCACATCTCGCCTCGGTCACCGGCTTTGGCAGCCCGCACTCCGGCGTGTTCCTGCCCGCGAGCAACCGCCTGCTCGTCACCGACAGCGACGCCGGGGCGGTAAGGGTCCTCGACGCGGCTAGCTACAAGATCCTAAAGACGATTCCAGCGGTGCCGCAGGCCGACGCGATGACCTACGACCCGCGCGAGCACCTCATGTATGTCACCGGCGGGGGTGACGATGCGCATCTGGATTACTCTCTGATCGGCATCATCGACACCCGTCGCGAGGCGAAGATCGGCGAGATTCGCATTCCATCCACCAATATCGAGTCGCTGGCCCTCACGCCGGGCGGGCGGCTGCTCTACGTGAACATCCGCGACCACCACGCGATCGGCGTCGTCGACCGGCGTACGCTGAAGCTCCTGAAAACATGGACGCTGCGGACGATCCGCCAGAACACACCTCTCATCCTCGATGCGCACGATCAGCGCCTCTTCGTCGGCGGGCGGGGACCTGGTGTGTTTGCCGTGCTCGATGCGCACGACGGGCATGTGATTGCGACGCTGCCGGCACCGGAGGGCGTTGACGATCTGTCATGGGATCCGGGATCCGGGCGAATCTTCTTTCCTTGCATGGACGGACACCTGGCAGTGTTCCGGCAGCTCGACGCCGACCACTACGAGGCGCTCGGCACCGTTCCGACCGGCTATCGGGGCAAGACCGGGGTGCTGGTGCCCCAGCTCCGCCGGTACTTCGTCGCGGTGTCCGCTCACGACGGCACCCCCGCGAGGCTCTTCGTGTTCCAGGTTTTGCCCGTCAAGGGCTGATGACGCTCACCGGATTTCACCGACGATTCGACCAGAAGGGCAGCAACACTATGCGCAGACGTGATTTTGGGAAGCTCTCGCTCGCAAGCCTCGCTTCGCCGTTGCTCACACGGCAAGCCATGGCCGCCCCGGGCAAAGGATCGGCCGCCGACGGCAAGCCCTGCCCCCCGCCCTTCCCCAAGGTCGAAGGGGTCACCGCGCACGTCGCCGGGTTCGTCATCAAAACCCGGTACGAGGCCATTCCGCAGGCGGTCATCGACCTCGGCAAGAAGTCCATCCTCGATGGGTTTGGCCTCGCGCTCGCGGGTCAGCACGCCGAATCCGGACCCATCATGTTGCGCTATCTCGATAGCATCGACAGCAAGGGCGACGCCATTGTCATGGGCACCCTGCGCACTACGTCGCCGCAACTTGCCGCCCTCGTCAACAGCGTCGCGATGCATGCGGAGGACTTCGACGACACTCAGCTCTCCGCCGAGAAGTCCAAGACCTACGGTCTGCTGATGCATCCGACCACCCCGGTGCTCCCCGCGGCCTTCGTGCTCGCCGAGAAGCTCGGCGCCTCGGGCAAGGAGCTCATGCTCGCCTACCACCTGGGCGTCGAGGTGGAGTGCAAGATCGCCGAGTCGATGGCGCCGCGCGCCTACGAGGAGGGCTTTCATACGAGCGCGATCTGCGGCCCGTTCGGAGCGGCCGCGGCCTGTGCGCGGCTGCGCAAGCTCGATGTGGAGAAGACGCGCATAGCCTTCGGCATCGCGGCCAGCGCTTCGGGCGGCCTGCGCGAGGAATTCGGCACCATGACCAAGCCCTTCCAGGTGGGTCACGGCGCGGAGAACGGCTATGCGGCGGTCGAGCTGGCCCGGCTGGGCTGGACGGCTGCCGACAACATCATCGAGGCGGAGCGCGGCTTCATGCGCGCCGTCGCCGGCACGTACGAGCCGAAGTGGCTGCTCGAGAGGCTCGGCGCGCCTTGGACATTCCAAAACCCCGGCGTATCCATCAAGCCCTATCCGTCGGGCTCGCTGACACACCCGGCAATGACGGAGATGATGGACCTCATCAGGAAGTACGACATCAAGCCGGACCAGGTCGCGAGCGTCGACGTAGGCGCGAGTCAAAACAACGTGCAGACGCTGCTCTACCACGATCCCCACACCGGGCTCGAGGGGAAGTTCAGCATGGAGTTCTGCATGGCGATCCTGCTGCTCGAGCGCAAGGCGGGGCTGCCGCAGTTCCAGGATGCCGTGGTCAACCGCCCTGACGTACAGGCGATGATCAGGAAGGTCCATTTTTACGTCGATCCGAAGGCGCAGGCCGCCGGAAATGACAAGATGATGTCCATCATCAAGATCACCCTGAAGAGCGGCCGGGTGATCACCGGCCAATCGAGCTTCGGCAAGGGGAGTCCGGCCAATCCCATGTCGTACGATGAAGTGGCCGACAAGTTCCGCGGCTCGGCCGAGTTCGCCCACTGGCCGCAGGCGAAGGTGGAGCGAATCATCGAGTTCGTCCGCACTCTCGAGGCGCAGTCGGACATGCGCAAGATGACGGCGTTACTGCGCGGCTGAGGATTACCAACATGACATTACGACGCTTCGCAACTCTGGCGGGCATGACCCTGGCGGCCGTCGGGACTGCCGCGGCGGCGCTCGCGGCGTCGCCGCCGCAGCCCCTGCAGCTGCTCGGCCACACCGACATCCCGGGCTACACGGGCGACTTCGACGCCATCACGCCGGATCCGGCGCTCGACCGGATCTTCATGGCGGCGGAGGACCACGGCACGGTCGAGGTGTTCAACCTCGGGACCGGCAAGCACCTGAGGACGCTGACCACCTTCGGTACGCCGCACCAGATCTTCCTCGTGCCCGGAACTCATCGGATGATCGTGACCGACGGCGGTAAAGACGGCACGGCGATCGTCGATACCCGCACATACAAGGTGCTCGGGCACATCAAGCTCGCGCCGGGCGCGGATGAGGCGTACTACGACCCGTCTACTCGTCACTACTTCATTGTCACGGGCGGTGAGGACGTGGACATGAAGGTCTGCTACCTCAACGAGATCGACCCGTGGACCGGGAAGGTCCTTGCGCAGCTGAAGTTCGATTCCAACCACACCGAGACGCTGCGGGCCGAGCAGCATGGCGACCGGATGTTCATCAACGTCGCGGACAAGAACGAAGTCGACGTGCTGTCGAAGAATTCTCTCAGGGTGATCGCCCGCTGGCCGATCGTCGGGGCGAACGAGAATCTCACCATGGCGCTGGATGAGCCCGACCATCGTCTCTTCGTGGTGACACGCGATCCGACCAAGATGTTCGTGCTCGATACCGGCAGCGGCAGGACAGTGCAGGTGCTGGATGTGCCGGCCGTCAATGACGGAGTGTTCTGGGACGCAACGCGCAAGCGCATCTACGTTCCGGGGGCGGCGACTGGCGAGGTGGGAGTCTACCAGGTGGGCGAGGGCGGCCAGGTGAAGGAGATGGGCCGCGTGCCGAGCGCCATCGGCGGCAAATCGGGCGCGTTCTCGCCGCAGCTCGAAGAGATGTGGGTTGCCGCATCGCCGGGCAAGCGCACGGGCGGGGAGATTCTCTGGTATCGCGTGCAGTAGCGGGCTACATCTGGCGCGGCCGCGCGGGTGCGCGCGAACATCTCGCACCTGGGCCGGAGTCGTGCGGACTGGCACGCCTCCAGTCGGGAGGCCGCACCCTGCTCTATGCGCCCATCGGCCGGCATGGGGCGGTGGCGCGGCTGCCGATCTCGCTGCGCATTCTGCTCGAGAACCTCACGCGCCAGGCTCTCCTCGGCGCCGATGTGTCGAGTCAGATCGAAGCCTTACGCGGCCGGCTGGCGGGGGCACGGGTCGGGATCCTTCCCGCCCGTGTGCTGCTCGATGAATGCGCCGGCGTACCGCTCCTGATCGACCTCGTTTCGCTGCGTGATGCCGTGGCCGCGGCAGGCGGTGATGCCGCAGCCGTCAATCCGCGGATTCCGGTAGATCTGCTGATCGGCGCCGATCGTAACTGCAACGCCGCTACCGCGACCGAGAGCGGTGGGCGTGCAAAACGCGAGCGGGTCGGGTTTCTCGCCTGGTGTCGGCGAAACTTCGCCAATCTGCGAGTATTCTCCTGCGGATCGCGGGATGCGCATTGGGGGGAACTCGCGCATCCGAGCGAGATGCCGTGGACGCAGAGCGCCGCGGGCGTAATGTGGGCCTTTCCCGACAGTCTGGTCGGCACTCATGCTCGAACGACTGCCGCGAACGCCCTGGGTGTCCTGGGGTGGGGTGTGGGCGGGCTCGAGGGCACGGCGACTATGCTCGGCAAGCCGCTGTCGCTGGCAGTGCCTGAGGTGGTCGGAATCGAATTGCACGGGTGCCCCGCGACGCAAGGCGAGGCGGGCGAGCTTGCCCTGCGGATCAGCGAGGAATTACGCCGCCATGCCGTCGCAGGCAAGCTGGTCGAGTTCTTCGGGCGCGGCGTCGAGGCCCTGCCTGTCCCCGCGCGAGCCGCGCTGGCCGCTCTGGCACCGGCGATTGGCGCCATCTGCCTTTACTTTCCGGTGGACCGCCGGACGGTCGATTATCTGCGGGACACGGGGCGCGAGCCGGAGAAGATCCGGCTGATCGAGCAGTATGCGAGCATCCAGAGGCTCTGGCCGGACGTCGACGCTCGCCCTCCTGACTATGACGCTGTGGTACGCCTGAGCTTGGAGGAGCTCGGCGGCCGGGTCGGCCGGCCCGGCCGCCGGACGCGGCATCCGCCGCTGGGCGTGGTACCCCTGGCGCCGGTCCGCGCCGTCCGCGGCAGCCTGCGGGAATACGCCGCCCGTATCGAACAGCACCCGCGTAACGCGGCGGCCGCACCCGCAAGCCGATTCCAATGGCCGCAGTCGTGCGCCTGGGTTTCCCGAGCGCCTTTCTTCGACGGCTTGCCGCTCTCCGCGCCGCCGCTGCGCGACATCATCGAGGCGAGGCCCTTGGTGATCGTTGGCGATGCAGCGAGTGCAGAGGACATCTCCCCTTCGGGCGAGATAGCCCCCGGCTCGGCGGCGGAGGAGTACCTTCGTGCAGCTGGCTTTTCAGCGGGTGAGCTCGAGACCTACGACATGTGGCGTGGCAACTACGAGGTT
This sequence comes from Steroidobacteraceae bacterium, assembly GCA_036000265.1. GTDB lineage: Bacteria > Pseudomonadota > Gammaproteobacteria > Steroidobacterales > Steroidobacteraceae > 13-2-20CM-66-19. The sequence continues at coordinate 13,914 of DASYGA010000248.1, forward strand.
GCGCTGCGCGCCACTTTCGCGGGCCCCCAACTGACGAACCGCCTGGCGCGCGACGCCAGAGCTGGCATGACGCTGCTCCTGCCCGAGCGGATTCCGATGAGGGTGTTCGATGCGGCGAGCGAGTACCAGCGCCGGAGCGTGCCGCTCCTCGTCATTGCCGGCAGCCGCTATGGTTACGGCCCGGTGCACGACTGGGCTGCCAAAGGGCTGGCATCGCTCGGCGTCAAGGCCGTGATCGCAGAGAGTTTCGAGCACACTCACCGGGTGAGCCTGATCGGCGCAGGCGTATTGCCGTTGATTTTCCTCGAGAGCGGGAGGTCCGCGACTCTGGCGCTCGATGGTTCGGAGACCTTCGACCTGGTCGATCTCGAGTGGAGCGTCGGAGTGCGCACTCGGGTCCGGTGCCTCATTAGACGGAGCGCCCGCGCCATAACCCGGCTGTTCCTGCGCACCGCCATAGAGACCACGGACGAGCTCTACTACCTGAGGAACGCTGGCATCCTGCCGGCGTTGTGGCGAGAGCATCTGCACGCCGGGACTTCCTCGTCAGCGCCTGACTTCCCCTCCGGCGGCCACACGTCGGGCCTGATGTCGTACCCGACATCGCGACCGAAGTAGTTGTAGCACCGGAACGTGGTCGTGCCGATCGGTAGCGCCGGGTTAAACGTCAGATACTGCCCGTACGTCGTGAGCGTCGACGTCGGCGGCAAATCGGGCGCGTTCTCGCCGCAGGTCGGCGAGATGTGGGTTGCCGCATCGCCGAGCAAGCGCACGGGCGGGGATATTCTCTGCGGCCTCATGCGCCGGCCGGCCTTATGGCAGCCCCGGCGGCGGGTCGCCTCCTACAGAGCTCAGGGTCCGGGTACGTCGATGGCGAGCAGGCGTTTGGGCACTTTGCCCACGGCGAGATCGGCAACCACTTTATGCTCGCTGGCATCTATGAGGGACATCGTGTCCTGGGCGGAGTTGCTGACGGTCACGTACTCGCCGTTGGCGGTAATGGAAATCCAATTGGGGCAAGCGCCCGTGTGGATCGGCTTCGAGAACGTCCTCGACGCGATGTCGTAGGCATAGACAGATGCGTTGTCCATGCTGGTGACCCATAATTCCTTGCCGTCCGGAGCAAGCGCCAATCCGTGAGTGGGAGTATTCGGCTCATCACGCTGGCAGCGAGGTGACTCCGGTCCGGCGTCGGGAAGTGGCACGCGCTGGATCGCGCCGTTTGCCGTGTTCACGGCCACGAATCCATGGAAGCCTCCCAATGCGGAGAAAATTCTGCCTGTCTTGACCGCAACGGCGAACGGCCGCGGATCCCGCCCGACCGGGAATTTCTCGTCGAAAGTCATGGACTTCAGGTTGAGGCGGTCGATCTCGCCCAGAGCCCTGGTCTCGCAATAGAGAAACCCGTCGTGGCCGGCATCGACGCAGTTGTGAGGAAAGCGTAGCGGCAGAACCTTCACGACCTTTCGCTGGGCCATATCGACGATATCGACGTCCCCAAGCGCAGACTGCCGCTTGCCATAAAAGCGCATGGGCACTGCGACGTAACGGCCGTCCGGCGTCGCGGCGCATTGATTCGGCTGCGCTCCGAAGGGATGGGAGACGAGAGAGACGGTTCCTATCACCTCGTTGGTCGTGGTGTCCACGATTTTCAGCGTCCTCGTGGACATGATCGTGAAGAAGACCTCTCGTCCATGGGCGGGGCCGCACGCGCCATGAACTCCCTCGCCAACGATGATGTTGCCAGTCACCTTTCTCGTCTGCAGATTGACGACCGTCACGTTGTCGCCGCGGCTGTTCGTGACGTACGCCATCATCGTCGCGTTGCTTGCCGCCGCGGCGAGGCTGCTGTTCGCCAGTCCAAGGACGCTCATCAAGGATGCCAGCCGCAGGAATCCACTCAGGCTGCTTGTCCGCATCATGCCCTCCAGGAGAATCGCCAAAAAATATCGGGGGATGCGCGGCCCATGCCTGGCCGCGCATCCCCCGATTTCGCCTCTCAGAAATTCGCCGACAGCTCCGCGAAGATCTCGCGGCCGAAGGGATCGTACATCCCCGAGAGCAGGTTGCCGTTCTGCAGCAACGGGTTGGCCTGGTAGCCGATGATCGGCGGCATCTTGCCCAGGAGATTGTTCACGCCGAGGCGCAGATTCACCCCAGGCGTGATGTCGTAACCGACATCGAGATCGAAGTAATTATAGTTCGGAACGCGGTCATCGACGGGGAACGCCGGGTTGGAGGTCAGATACTGCCCGTACGCTGCGCTCGTACCCTCGAAATCCATGGAGCCGATGAAGCGCCAGTTGAGTGACGCCTCGAGCCTGCCCCTGGTCCAGGTCGTGCGCAGCGTGTGGCGCCACTTCGGGATGGGCGAGGTCGGGCCCACCTGCGTGCAGCCGGCGCCGAAGAGCCCGGTGCAGTCGACCACCGGTTGTCCGGGAACCACTGCAATGGTGTTGTCGATCTGATAGCTGCCGTTGAGAGTAAAGGTCAGTGCGCCGGCGGCGCCCATGCGTGCGATGTACTGCCCGGCCACGTCGACACCGCTCTGCTCGTAGCTGTTGGTGTTGATGTCGGTGGCGATGATGTGGCCGGAAGTTGCCGTGTTGCCGATGGAGATCGATCCCTGCGCATCACGCACGATGTTGTCGCAGAAGACCGGCGCTGCCGTGGCGATGCAGCTGCCCAGAGAAGTGCTGGCCGCGACCGCACCGATGAAGCTGTCGACCTTGATGTGCCAGTAATCGACGCTCACGAGCAGGGACGGAGCCCAGTCGATGTTGGTGAACACCACGCCGGCAGTGATCGAATGCGAAATCTCGGGCTTCAGCTGGGGGTTGCCGCCGAAGATCACATTGACCGTGTTCGAGCCTGGGATGTTGCCGTACTGGCCGGGCTTCACGCCGAGCAGGGCGCACTGTGCGGGCGTTGCCGTCGGCGTGGCCCCCGCGCAGGGATCCTGCGTCTGCTGCTGCACCAGCCATTCCGACAGAAAGAGCTCGTGACCGTTTGGCGCGCGGACTGCGCGGTTCAAACCGCCGCGGAAGCGGATCTGGCGAATGGGAGCAAACGAACCTTCCAGGCCGAACGCGTTCACCCGGCCCTGCGGGCTGTACTGCGCGATGCGATCGCTCAGATCGAAATTGAGATCGTAGATACCGGGCTTGCCGTGCACCAGCGGAGCCTTCAGCTCGCTGAACGCCTCGGCAACGTGGTAGGTACCGAGCGTCGGATGTACGGTGCCCATCGTCACGAGGTCGCCGGTGAGGTACGCCTGGTTAGGGACGTTATCGAGACGTTGCTCGCGCCACTCGAATCCTACGGCCAGGCCGAACGAGTCGATGGCCCAGGGACTCTTCACGCCGTAAGCACCAAGGTCTCCCACGGCTTGGGCATTGGCGTCTATCTGCTTGGCGTAGCCGTTCAGCTCGCCGTCCTCGCGGATGTAGTTGAGCGCGCCGGGGCTCACTTGCCCCGTTCCCCAGATGTTATAAGGTACGCACGCCGGATCGGAGCCGTCGAGCACCGAGGTGCAGGTCGGGGTTCCATTGGCGCTCACCACATCGAGCGCATTTGTGACACGCGAGAGTGAGACGTCGTTGACGACCTTCTCGTGGGCGTTGACCTTGTCGTATTGCGTGTTGATGTCGTACGTCCAGTTCGCCGTGATATCGCCTTTCATTCCAACCAGCACACGCCAGGAGGTGTGGCGGAAGGTATCCTCGAGCGGACCCAGGCCCTCCGTAGCCTGACCGATGCCGATGCTGGCCACATCGGTGGCGGCGAGCCCATTGGCGGTGCACAGCGTCGCGACCTCGTTCGCCGAGAGCAGCGGGTCGCCGCACGGAATCGAGAAGCTATTGCCGGGGGTGGAACCCATTGGGCTCGTCCCCGAGGGGCCGCTGTAGAAGACCGTGGTGTAATCGTGAGTGAAAGTGCCCTCGAGGTACGCCTGCGCGTGCTCGTTGAACTTGTACTGGGCGAAGGTGCCGGCCTGATAGCGGGTGTCCGGCCGGGACATGGTGATCGGCGTGGGGTTGTAGCCGTCGGCCACCGGATCGAACGGGTGCAGTGTCGCGCTCGGCCCCAGGGCCCACGAATTGCCCGCGGCATCCACGAACTGCCCGGCAGGGGTCGTGCCGCTGAGCTGGCATTGGAAGGAGGGGCCGGTCTCGGTGAGCGTACAGGAGCTGAAATCGCGGCTGGTGGTGAGGACGCCGGCGGTGTGGCGGTAGCCGGCATACACCTCCATGTGACCCGCGTCGCCCGCGAAGTTGAAACCGTGGACCCCGGAGACGTTGAAGGTCGCGCCGTCGAACACGCTGTGCGTCGGCGGATTCACGCCGCTCGCGCGGTCTATGGCTTGGATCTGCGTATCGCTGTTGCCGTCGTAATTGCCGCTGCCCTGCACCAGCAATTTGTTACCGACGAAATTCGTGTCGACGATGAAGTTGACCACGCCCGCGATCGCATCCGAGCCGTAGATGGATGACGCGCCGCCGGTCTCCACCTCGACGCGCTGGATGAGGATCTCCGGAATGGTGTGCAGGTCGGGTGAGGGCTGGGTCGCATCACCCGGGGTGAGGCGGCGCCCGTTCATCAGAACCAGCGTCTTGAAGGAACCCAGGCCGCGCAAGTCCACGGTCGCCGTGCCGGTGAGCGGCGTGACGCCCGCGCCGTTGTCGGAGTCCATCAGTCCCGCGTTAGTCTGCGGCAGGCTGTCCAGCAGGTCTTCGACCTTGGCCGTGCCCTGGCGCAGCAGGTCGGCGCCGCCGAGTATGGTGATGGGCGCGGGGCTGGCCGCGTTCGGCGTCTTGAAGCGCGTCCCGGTAACGACGACCTCTTTGAGGGACGTGGACTGCGCGATTTGCGACCCGGGGGCGTTGCCGTTGGCCGGCGCCAAGTCGGCGGACTGCGGGGCAGGGTCGACGGCCGGTTGCGCAGGACCTGCCTGCCCGGCGGCGTCGGTCGCGTCCGCCGCCATAGCTTCGCCGAGCGGCGCAAGGAGCGCCGGAACCCCTACTGCCAGTGCCGCGGCGGCGGCCGCGGTCGGCAGCCCGTGCAGAATGGAGGAGATGGCCGCAGTGACGCTTCGAATTGGATGGTCTGACATCGAATTGCCCCCTTCACGAATGCCTTATTGATCATCCGCACAGCCAGAGCCTTCCCTCGCCGAGTCTCCTGTTTTTTCGCGCGCCTCTCCGGTCTGATTCCAACATCCATGCCGTTCTCGAATCCGTATGCGTCCTGCGGGCCGCGAAACTCGTCGACTTCTGCCCTCGGCGCTCACGCCAATTGGGCGGTATGGATGGACGGGAGCAGATTACCTCCGCCGCCCGCGTTCAGCGCCCGTTTGCGTGTGTTTTCGGAAAACACAGATCGTGAACAATGAGCTGGGCTGCGCCAGCCTCACACCAGCCCGGAATATTCGCCCACTTTCCCCTCGATGAGCGCGATCATCTGATCCCGAGTCTCATCGCGCGCCCCACGGATCCACATCGCCGCGAGCGGCAGCATGCTCTGCGAGCCCGCTGGCGTTCTCAACGGGATGAATCGGACGCCTCGCGGCGCCATGCGCGAGGTCCACCGGGGCACGATAGCCACGCCCAGGCCGGCCGCGACGAGATTGACGATGGTCTGTTTCTCATCGGCCACCTGCCCCACATGCGCCCGAAGTCCGGCATCGGTGAACGCTTTGACCGTGAGGTCATGACTGTGTGGACGCGAGCGCCGTGCCGGAATGATCAGCGGCTCATCGACGAGGTCCTCGATGGACAAGCGCCTGCGACGCGCCGCCCGGTGCGTGATGGGCACCGCCACCATGACCGTCTCGTGGAACAGGAACAGCGTTTCCAGTCTCTTTTCGGGGTTGTCGGGCGGGCGTACGAAGGCAAGATCGAGACGGCCGGAAAGGAGGCGGGGCAGCAGCCGCGCGGTCTTGTCCTCGACGAGCTGTACCACCACGTCCGGACGTAGTTTGCGGAAATCGCAGAGGAGCGACGGGATCAAACCGGCGGCCGCGCTGTCGATCGCCCCCACCCTGATGAACGCGGACTTGCTGCGCGCGCTTCTGCGCATGCGCGCGGCGAGGTCGTCGGCCTTCGCGAGCAGGTCGCGTGCTTCTTCCAGCAGGACGGTCCCCTCCCGCGTGAGGCCGACGTTGCGCGTCGTGCGGGCGAGTAGAGAGGTCCCCAGGTCCTCTTCGAGCAGGCGCACCTGACGGCTGAGCGAGGACGGCAGTATCCCGAGCCGTTGAGCCGCCCGCCCGAAATGCAGCTCTTCCGCCGTCGCGAGGAAGCAACGAAGCTGATGGAGATCCACTTGCGGGGATTATAGCAATTATTTGTACAATTCCACGGCGTTGAAAGCGGGCATCGAGCCGCTCTACCTTGTGGGATGCGCGGCGCGACGTGCGCTGCCGAGCCGAAGAGGCCAATGAGTGCGTGAGTATTCGATCGCCGCTATTCCCGCGGACGGGATCGGTCCCGAGGTCATCGAGGCGGGAATCACGGTCCTCGAGCGACTGCAGCAACGGATCAGCGGTCTTCAGCTGAGCTTCCGCCGCTTCGACTGGGGCTCGAGCTACTACAAAAAGCATGGAGTCATGATGCCGCAGGACGGACTGCGGATATTGCAGGCCTTCGATGCCATCTACTTCGGCGCGGTCGGCGCGCCCGACATTCCCGACCATGTGACCCTTTGGGGGCTCAGGCTCGCGATCTGCCAGGGCTTCGACCAATACGCCAATGTGCGTCCGACGAAGATCCTGCCGGGGATCACTTGCCCGTTGCGCCATGCGAGTCCGGGTGATCTCGATTGGGTGATCGTCCGTGAGAACTCGGAGGGCGAGTATTCGGGCCAGGGGGGCCGTACCCATCGCGGACAGCCGCAGGAGGTCGCCACGGAGATTGCGATTTTCACCCGCGGCGGCGTGACCCGCATCATGCGATACGCGTTCCGTTTGGCGCAGTCCCGTGCGCGCAGGATGCTTACCGTCGTGACCAAGTCGAACGCGCAGCGCCACGGCATGGTGCTGTGGGACGAGATTGCCGCGGAGGTGGCGCGGGATTTCCCGGAAGTGGCCTGGGACAAGATGCTGGTGGATGCGATGACGGTTCGGATGACGCTCGCCCCGCAGAGCCTCGACACCATCGTCGCAACCAATCTGCACGCTGACATTCTGTCGGATCTGGCGGGAGCGCTCGCCGGCAGCTTAGGGTTGGCGCCTACGGCCAACATCGATCCAGAGCGGCGATTTCCCTCGATGTTCGAGCCAATCCACGGCTCGGCCTTCGACATTGTGGGCAAGGGCATCGCCAATCCGATAGCCAGCTTCTGGACGGCGGCGCAGATGCTCGAGCACCTCGGCGAAAAAGAGGCAAGCGAGCGCTTGATGAGTTCCGTCGAGCGGGTTACGGCGGCCGGGATCCTCACACCGGACGTTGGCGGCACGGCGACCACGAGGCAAGTGACGGACGCCGTGGTCGACGCCATCTACAGTGCGGATGTCTGAGGCGGGTCAGTAGAGCAGACGGGGGTACCAGCCATGACGACGGATCACTGCGATGAAGACAAAGATGCTAGTACGAATCACGGCCTGACGCGGCGCGAGTTCTGGGCGATGGCCGGCTTGGCCGGTGCGGCAGCGGGGCTCTCGTCCACAAGGGCTCTCGCCGATGCGCCTGCGCCCGCGGCGACCAGTGCGCGCAGCGTCAGTCCTGTCATGGAGAGGCTGAGCACCTACATGAGCGAGGCCAGCGGCCGTGACCCGCCGGCGGAGGTCCTCGAGAAAACGAAACAGCATCTGCTGGACACCCTCGCCGCCATGCTGTCGGGATCGAGGCTGCCTCCCGGACGCGCCGCCCTGCAGTTCTCGCGAGCCTACGGCGGTGGTCGAAACGTCGCCACCGTAGCGGCGGCCGACTTCCTCTGCGGCCCGATCGAGGCGGCTTTCACCAACGGGATGCTCGCTCATTCCGATGAGACCGACGACTCCCATGCCCCCTCGCAATGTCACCCGGGTTGCGCGGTCGTTCCCGCGGCGCTTGCGACCGGGGAGCGGTTTGGGATCGACGGTGCGCAGCTCCTTCGGGCCGTGACTCTGGGCTATGACATCGGGCCACGCTTCACCATGACCCTGGGCGGCCAAGCCTTCGAGGCGGGAAGCCACTGGAGCACGCACAGCATCGCGCCGCTCTTCGGCGCGGCCGCCGCCGCAGGTTGCGCGGCAGGATTGAATGCGCGCCAGATGCGCTGGATGCTGGGCTAT
>DASYGA010000302.1:0-10313 GCA_036000265.1 Steroidobacteraceae bacterium
GCGGAAGCAGCGGTTGGACGGCGAATCGAACTCTAATTCCAGCGGTATTCCATATGGACCCACATACTGTGAGTCTGTATGCCATTTTTGTAAAGTCTCAACGAGAGCCGTGGCCAAGGTCGGATCTGCCAATGGCAACGCACCTTCATTGTCAATGTAGTAGTCGACCTGCTGCCGTGTTACACCCGTTACTATCGCAATTCGCTCCCGGGTGGGAATCCCGGAATATTCGATACCATCGCGAACAGCAGTCTCAACGTAAACACCCCGTGCAAGCTCGGCAAATTCATCGAAACGGACCCCCGCCCGGATCAATATGCGCACAACGGGGCGGAGGATGCGCCTCAGCGCATACAAAAGCTGCTTGCGGGCGTCGCTAGAGCTCATAAATCACAGAAGTCGTATAAGTTTATCGAAGCCGAGAATGCCATGGCCGCTGCTCTTAAGATTCGAAGCCAACCCAGGTGCGATGACCTTGAACTAGGCCGGACAACGGCTCCTCGACCGTTGAGAGGGGGTCCAAAAACAAGAACACGTGTACACCCGTTCCTATCCGTGGACCGAATCCACTGGTGACCGGATCGCCATAAGGCGCAAGCCAATCGTCTAGGTCTTTCAGCAGCTGATCCGCCCTCTGTTTGGCATAGGACTCAAATTCCGCTAACACCTGACACGGAAGCCCCTTGTCGACAGCGACGAAGCGTTCCAGGCGCTTGTTCTCGGAATTCCTTGGATTGAAATTGTATTCGAGAGTTTCAGCGAGGCGTCCCAATGCAGCACCGAAGCACTCAATGCGATACATGTGTGTCTCTGGCGGAATTAGTGATCGTGACAATGGGCGAAAGTGCATATCATCAGGGCAATTTATCGCTCCCGCACGCAGCAACTCCTCGAGCACAATTCCAGGAGCAACGGTGGGATCAACCTGCCGTATCAGCTCAGAGAGACTGCGCTCAGATGGCGACTCAAACTTGAGATCGAAGGGCGTGCCATCAGATGCCTGGTATTTCGAGTCTTTATGCCATTTATGGAGTACTTCCACGGCGACTCGGACCAGCGTCGGCTGAGCAACTGGCAGCGCAGCTTCATTCTCTATGTAGAAGTCCACTTGCTGTCGCGCAACTCCCGTGGCCATAACAATGCGGTCCCGGCTAAGCGTACCCACATGCTCGATGCCGTCCCGGATGGCGCTTTCGACATAGACGCCGCGAGCGAGCTCCGAGAACTCGTCGAAGCGGACACCGGCGCGGATGAGGATCCGGATTATGGGCCGCAAGACACACCGCAGGGCATAGAGAAGCGGCTTGCGGTAGTCGCGGGAAGTCATGTCCCTGGGTCCTTTATCAGGTTCGCTCGGCAGGATCGAAGAGGCGCCGGTGCTCCAGGATGGCGTATCGGTCGGTCATCCCGGCAATGTAGTCTGCCACGGCGCGTGCGCGGCCGGCGGTGCCTTGCGTGGTCTCGCCGCGGGCTGCCGCCTCGCGATGTTCCGGAGGCATCAGCTGGGTGTCGGCGATGAAGGCCTCGAAGAGCTCCTTCAGTACGCGGCGGGCCTTGGAGGTCATACGCAGCACCTTGTAATGGCGGTAGAGCCGCTCCCGCAGAAACTGCATCAGCTCGGCATGCTCCTCCTGGACGGCATCGCTAAGGGAAATCAACGGCTTGGGCTGGTTGCGGACCTCGTCGATGGAGCCGGGACGGGCGGCTTCGAGCCGCGCCTGGCTGGTGCGGATCAGGTCGACCACGATGTGATTGATCATCCGGCGGATCACCTCATGGATCAGCCGCCGCTCGCCCAGGTCCGGGTATTTTGCCGTCACGACTTCCAGCTGGCGGCGGAAGAGCCGCGTCTGGCGCAGCTCCTCGAGGCTGACCAGCTGCGCCCGGATGCCGTCGTCTGCGTCGTGGTTGTTGTAGGCGATCTCGTCCGCAAGATTGGCGATCTGCGCCTCGAGACCGGGCTGGGTGCGCTTCAGGAACCGCTCGCCCAGCTCGCCCAGCTCGCGCGCCGCCCGCGCGGAGCAGTGCTTGAGGATGCCCTCGCGGCACTCGAAGGTCAGATTCAGGCCCGGGAACTCCGCGTAGCGCTCCTCCAGCTCGTCCACGACCCGCAGGGACTGCAGGTTGTGCTCGAAGCCACCATAGGGGCGCATGCACTCGTTGAGCGCATCCTGCCCGGCATGGCCGAAGGGGGTATGCCCGAGGTCATGCGCCAGGCAGATTGCTTCCGTGAGCGGCTCGTTGACCCCCAGCGCCCGCGCCACTGAGCGCGCGATCTGCGCCACCTCGATGGAGTGCGTGACCCGGGTTCGATACAGGTCGCCCTCGTGGTTCACGAAGACCTGGGTCTTGTAAACCAGACGCCGGAAGGCGTTGGAGTGGATGATGCGGTCCCGGTCCCGCTGGTACTCGGTACGGAATTCCGGTTTGGGCTCCGGATGACGGCGGCCGCGCGAACGGTCATCGTGCGCGGCATAGGGCGCCAGTATCTCCCCGCCTGGAAGCGAATCGCTCAAGACCTACCCCAGATGAGTCGCCAACGTACGGTGCAGCGCGGGCTCGCCGTAGTCCGCCGTGACGAAGGCACTGCCGATCCCGCGCAGCAGCACCAGCCGGATCCTGCCCGCCTGTACCTTCTTGTCGATCTTCATGTGCTCCAGGGCCACGTCCGGCTTCACGCTGGCAACGTGCGTTGGCAGGCCCGCACGAGCCACCAACTGTGTAACCCGCTCCAGCTCGTCGGACGTGAGATGCCCGGATTCCCGCGACATGCAGGCCGCCATCACCAATCCTGCCCCGATCGCCTCGCCATGGAGCCATTCCGTGTAGCCCGTGGCTGATTCCACGGCGTGCCCGAAGGTATGCCCCAGATTGAGGAGCGCCCGGTCGCCATGCTCCCGCTCGTCGAGCCCCACGATCTGCGCCTTGATCTCGCAGGATCGGCGAACCACCCTCGCCAGCGCCGTCGCCTCGCCTGCCAGCAGTGCCTCCATATGCGCTTCCAGCCAGGCGAAAAAGCCGGCATCGCAGATCAGACCGTACTTGATGACCTCCGCCAGCCCGGCGCGCAGCTCCCGCGGCGGCAAGGTGGCCAGTGTCAGAGTATCGGCCACGACCGCCACCGGCTGGTGGAAGGCGCCGATCAGATTCTTGCCGCCGGGATGATTGACCCCGGTCTTGCCACCGACTGAGGAGTCCACCTGAGCGAGGAGAGTCGTCGGCACCTGGACGAAGGCGACGCCCCGCTGGTAAGTGGCCGCGGCAAACCCGGCCATGTCACCCACGACGCCGCCGCCCAGAGCCACGACCGCGCAATCGCGCGCGAAACGGTTCGCCACCAGCACGTCCAGGATGCGTCCGACGTTGGTCAGCGTCTTGTGAGATTCACCGTCCGGAACGATGGTGGCCACCAGGCGCCTGGGCTGGAGGCTACCCTCCAGTGCCTGAAGATAGAGCGGAGCCACGACGGTATTGCTGACGACCAAAAGGTCGCGCGCCGGCAAATGCTGCTCGAACAGTGAGCGCTCGCCAAGCAGTCCCTGCCCGATGAGAATCGGGTAGCCGCGGCTGCCGAGCTCGACACGAAGGGTCTCCATGGGTGCCCAATCTAGCGGATCGGCCGGGCGATGTCCTCGGCTGTGGCCGAGAGCCGAGGCGCGCCGGCCGACGACCTCCTATGCGCAGGACTGTCGCTGCAGGATCGACCGTATCGATTCGAGTGCCGCTTCTGCGCCTCCGGCGGAAGGCGCGGCTGCCTGGGCGACGTATCCATCCGGCCGAATGAGCATCAGGGCCGTGCCCGGTGCCGAGCGGAGCTCGAGGAGCTCGGCGCGCGAGGCGGCAAATTGCCGGGCAGCTTCGGCGAGCGAGTCAGGGCACTGCTGGCCGACGACGAGCAGAAACCGGCCACCAATACCTTTGCCGCCGCGCATCGAATCGTCGAAATAGCGCCGCCCGCGTCCCGCGACGATCGGACTGCCGGCGTAGCCGATGTCGAGCTCCGACAGTCTGCCGATGAATCGTTGCCGAAAGGCGGGCAGGCGCGAGACGATTGGCAGCACGAGGTTGCGCATGGCTTGCGCCGGCCTGCTCGCCGTTCCCAAGGCCCTGGTGAGGAAATCGGTCGTCGCAATCACGTTCCGGATGACGGGACGGCGCTCCAGGGAATAGCTGTCGAGCAGCCGCTCATTGCCGCGGCCGCGCACCGCAAGGTCCAGCTTCCAGGCGAGATTCCAGGCGTCCTGCAGGCCGGTATTCATCCCCTGCCCACCGAAAGGGCTATGAACGTGCGCGGCATCGCCGGCAACGAACATGCGCCCCACGCGCAGCTTCGCGGCCTGGCGGCGATGGATCCTGAAGTAGCTGCTCCACCTGAGCGACAGGGCGGCGATGCCCGCGGGCGCGCGCTCGGCCAGCACCCTGCGCACCAGCTCCAGGGACGGTATATCGCCCTCGGCCTCCTCGATGGTCGCGACGATCCGGCGCCGGGTGGCGCTCATCGGGAAGATCGCCAGCGGTCCGAGCGCGCTCGGGCACAGCTGCATCTCGTCTGCCGGCAGGGCCTCGTTGGTGTCGACGTCCGCCAGCATGAAAGAAGCTTTGTACTGGCCGCCGGCGAACGGCAGGTCGAGCGCATGGCGGACCGCACTATGCGCGCCGTCGCAACCCACCACGAACGCCGCGGTGAGTTCGCTGGTCTCACCATTGCGATCGAGCGTGACCCGCGCGCAGTCATCATGCTGCGATGCGCAGATGAACTTCGTCTGGTACTCGATCCGGCCGCCCGCTTGCAGCAGCGCATCCGCGAGGATCCGTTCCGTCACGTCCTGCGGCACCATTCCCACGAAGGGATAAGGTGTCCCCGCGGGCGCAAACTCGACACGCGTGAGCTGCTTGCGCGGAGTGACGACGGCAATCCGCGTCACCCGGTTGGCGACCGCGAGGAAACTCTCGCCGAGCCCCGCCATGTCGAAGATCTCGAGCGTGCGCGGGAAGAGGGCGAGCGCCTTGGAGTGGACGGACTGTCCATCGCGCATCTCCACGAGATGCCATCGCAAGCCCCGGCGGGCGCATTCATGGGCGAGAAAGAGCCCGACGGGACCGGCGCCAACGATCAGGACGTCGCAGTCGAGTGCAGCGCTGCTCAAGATTCATGCCTCGCCAGAGTACGGGTGATACGGCTGCTCGTTGGCAGCGGACCGCGCGTGGGCCGCAGCCTACCGAAGAAGGCGCACGACGTCTTCAGCAACGGCCTTGACGCGGCGGCCGTCGGTGCTGACGGTGACATCGGCGATCGAGCGATAGAGTGGATCCCGCACCGCCATCAGCTCTCCCAAGCGGGTCGCAGGATCATCCACATTGGCGAGCAGCGGCCGGTTCCGTCCCTGCTGCACCCGCTGTGCCTGCTGCGCGACCGAGGTCTCCAGGTACACCACCCACCCTTGCTCGGCGAGCAGTCGCCGGTTCTGCGGCAGCAGGATGGCGCCGCCGCCGGTTGCCAGCACGATTCCCCGAAGGGCGACCAGCGCCTGGATTGCTTCCCGCTCCCGCTCGCGGAAGCCGGCCTCCCCCTCCTTTTCGAAGATGTAGGGGATATCCACCCCCGTGCGCCGCACGATCTCCGTGTCGCTGTCGTAAAAGGCTTTGCGCAGATGGCGGGCGAGGCTGCGGCCGACGGCGGTCTTGCCGGAGCCCATCGGGCCGATGAGGAAGATATTGGGGCTGCCACGCATCAGGATGCAAAGCATAGCAAGCGGCCACTTGCAGCTCCGTAAAACGATGCGGCCGCCCAGGGCGGCCGCATCTCACCACTGCATCACTGCGCCGGCGATCTCAGTAAACGTTCACTCCCTGCCGGATGATCTTCGGCGTGACGAAGATCAGCAGCTCGTCCTTGTTGTTCTTGCGCGCGGTGGTCTTGAAGAAATTCCCCAGCACCGGGATATCGCCGAGCCAAGGCACCTTGGTTTGCGCATCACTCTGTTGCGTCGTGAGGATGCCGCCGAGGACCACCGTCTGCCCGTCATTCACCAGCACCTGCGTGGTGATTTCGCGCGTGTCGATGGCAGGTACATTGACGCCGCCGGACGAGACGATCACCTGACCGACCTCATCATCGCGGACATCGAGGTCCAGGATGATCCGGTTGTCGGGCGTGATCTGCGGAGTGACCTGCAGCTGCAGCACGGCGTTCTTGAAGGCGACCGAGGTAGCCCCGCTCGAAGCCGACTGCTGGTACGGGATCTCCACACCCTGCATGATCGTGGCCTGCTTCTGGTTCGCAGTGATCACGCGCGGCGAGGATATGTCCTTGGCTTCGGTCTCGGCCTCGGCAGCGGAGAGCTCCAGGTCGATCAGACGCGTCCCACTGAGAATACCGAGAGCGATCGATCCAGCCGGGCTGGCGATCGGCAAGTTGACATTGTAGCGCTCCGGCGCTCCCCCGGTCCCAGTCGGGATGGAGACCGGGAAGGGCGAGGTGCCACCATTACCCTGAAGACTCGTCAGGGCGGAGCTGACGATGCTGTCCTCTCCCTGTGCAGTGCCCGTCGTCGTGACGAGCCCGTTATTGCCGTTCGACTGCACGTCGGTCATCCCCAGCCGAGCTCCCAGCTGGCGGCTGAAATCATCATTGACCAGCACGATCCGCGCCTCGATCAGCACCTGCCTCACCGGAACGTCCAGTCGTGCCACCAGGCGATTGATCTGCTCCAGGTCCTCCGGCGTGTCCTGCAGCAGCAACGTGTTGGTGCGGTCATCGACCGCGACGTTGCCGCGCTTGGAAAGAAGGGAATTGCTCTGCCCCTTGATCAGGGCGGCTATGTCCGACGCTTTCGCATAGTTGATCTGCAGATACTCCGAGCGCAGCGGCTCGAGCTGCTGCACGGAATTCTGCGCCGCCAGATCCGCCTTCTCGCGCGCGGCGAGCTCCGCCTGCGGCGCCACGAGTATCACGTTGCCCTCCTTGCGATCGCCCAGACCCTTGGTCTGCAGAATGATGGCCAGAGCCTGATCCCACGGCACGTTCTGCAGGCGCAGCGTCACGCTGCCGCCGACCGAGTCGCTGACTACGATGTTCTGGCCGCTGGCGTCGGCCAGAAGTTGCAGCACCGCGCGCACGGAGATGTCCTGGAAGTTCAACGTCAGGCGCTCACCGGTGTACTTCGGTTTCTGGGCCTGCGCTTCACCCTTCTTCAGCGGCTGCAGCTCGACGACATATTCGTCGTCGGACTGGTAAGCAAGTTGCTCGTACTCGCCCGTCGCATCGATCGCTACGCGCGAGCCATGGCTGCTGTTGGTCACGTCAAAATCGGTGACTGGGGTACCGAAATCGCTCGCGTCATAACGGCGCACCAGGTTCGCAGGCGCGGCCGCGTTGGTGAAGTCAACCACGATCTGATTGCCGACTTGCTGCAGGTTGACCGGGATGTGCGGGTCGGAGAGATGCACGATGATCCGGCCGGACCCGTCTGATCCACGACGGAAATCGATGCTGCGAAGCTCCCAGGTTTGGGCGTAAGGACTGGCGGAGGGCGCTGCGGCCGGGGCAGCCGCCGCAGCCGAGCTATCGTCGTCGTTCGCAGCAGCACCGCTCGAAGCTTGCCCGCGTTGCCCGCTCGTCGCGTCGGTCGTGCCCAAGGTCACCCGGATGTCGTCGCCCTGCCGCTCGATGTCGTAAGGCATCATCTTGTCCAGGCTCAACACCAGCCGGGAGCGGCTCTTGCCCTCCGCGGCGACGACGGACTCGAGCCCGCCCGACTGCACGTCGATGCGCCGCGACGGCAGCGCCAGCGTGGTGTTCGGCAGGTCGATGGCAATGCGCGCCGGGTTGTCGATCGTGAAGGAAAGCGGCTGCGGCGCCGGTCCGGACAGGTGCAGAGTGACCTGTACCCGCTCGTTGGCGAGCGGCTGCACGTCAATGGACTTCAGCGCAGGCCCGTCGTCGGCGAATGCGGGGCGGGTCGGCAGCGTCGCAAACGCGGCCAGCACCGCGAGCCAGGTGGCCGCGCTCAGGATCCGACACATCGGGGAAAGGGATTTCATTGTTCGAGACTCCCTACTGGCTCAGGCCCAGGGCTGCCGGCCGTTTCATGTAGCCACCGAGCCCGTCGGGCACGATCTCGGTGAGGTCGATCTTGGAAGGTGAGATGTCGGTAATGCGGCCATCGTTCTGGCCCATGTAGTTGCCCGCCGTGACCCGGTGGACGATGCCATCCTTGGTCTGCACCAGTGCGTAGGTGGCGCCCGCGATTCGCAGGGTGCCCACCATCCGCAGGGTATCGAGTGAGAACTGCTCGAGAAACTCCCGCGGTCGCTTGGCGTCCGGCCGCACCGAGTTGAAGGAGGACTCCTGGCTCGGCACGAACGGCGAGCGCAGGCTCTGGTCGTCGTAAACGAAGGTCTCGTACGGCTTGATCTCCGGCAGCGGCTCCACGTGGCCCCCCGGCTGCTGCTCGGTCTGCTGGATGAACTGCTGCAGATCGCTGTCGGCGCTCGAGCAGCCGGCCAAGGCGATGATGGCGGCGCAGGCCAGAGCGCAGGCGCGAGCGGTGCCGCTGCTGACGATATTGTACTGTCGCATTTGAATGACCACCCCGCTGCGCTCCTCAGTGACCCGGACGATGGGCGAACTTGGTGCCCTTCTGCGCCGCGGCCATCTCATCCTGATCGAGGTAGCGGTAGGTCTGGGCGGTGAGCGTCAGGGTCAGATTGTCGTAGCCGCTGCTGCCGCTGGTCGGCTTGATGTCGATGTCGTGCAGCGTCACGATCCGCGGCAGAGCCGCGATCCCGCTCACGAACTCGCCGAACTGGTGATAGCTGCCGGTGAGCACCATCTTGATGGGCAGCTCCGCGTAGAAGTCCTTGGCCTGCTCGGACTCGGGCTGGAAGAGCTTCTGCTGCAGGCCTGCCGCGAGCGCGGTCTGCGAGATGTCGACCAGCAGGTTCGGCACTTCGGTCCGTCCCGGCAGCTGGCGCAGCAGGGCGCCGAAGGAGCGCTGCAGGTCCGTGAGCTGCCGCTTGTAGACGGCCAGGTTGGCGGCCCGCGAGTGCTTCTGCTGGAACTCCTGCCGCAGCGACTGCTCCTCGTTCTCCTTTTGCAGCAGCTCGGGCCGCGAGTTCTGCCAGACGGTGAAATAGATGAGCAGCAGCGTCAGCACCAGGAAGGTCGCGCCCACGGCGCCCGCCAGGGCGGCAAGCGGCCAGCGCCCGGGGTCGCGCGGGTCTAAGTCGCGCAGCTCCTCGAGAAAGCTCAGGTTCATTTAAGGCTCCCCGCGTTCGCCACGATGCGCGGCCCCTTCGCCCCCGGCACCGGGCCGGCGGCGGCGGCGGGGTCGGTATCGCCGGCGGTCTGCTGCGCATCGAGGGTGAAGCTCGAGCCGAATGCTCCGGGCGTCGACTGGATCACCTCGAGGGTCGGGTTCTTCATCCACTGCGACGAGTCGATGTTGCGCATGAAGGTCGACACCCGGGTGCTCGACTGGGCCACGCCGGTAAATTTCAGGTGATCGCCCGTCTGCGTCACACCAGTCAGATACACGCCGTCCGGCAGCGTCTTCACGATCTGATCGAGCACATGCACGATCTCGGGGCGCGAGCCCTGCAGCTTCTCGATGATCTGCATGCGCGCGATGAACTGACGCTTGGTCTGTTCCAGGTCGTTGATCTCCTCGATCTGCCGGTCGAGGACCTTGATCTGCTGTTTCAGCATCTCGTTGCGCGCGACCTGCTCATCGATCATCTCGTTGTAGAGCAAGTAGACCGTGCCGGTCACCGCGACAGCGCAGATGGCCGCCGCTCCCAGGGCCACCATGAACTTGAGCTTGCGCTCCTTGCGCTGCGCCTCTCGCCAGGGAAGTAGGTTGATGCGCGGCATGTCAGTCGAAGCTCCGCAGTGCCAGTCCGCACGCTGTCAGCAGGGCGGTCGCATCGCGCTGCACCGCCTGCGCCTTGGCGCGCGAGGATAGTTTCATCTGCCCGAGAGGCTCGCCTTTCTCGGCGGCGATGCCGACGCGGCTCGCAATCACTTCCGCGACGCCCGGGATATTGGCGCAGCCGCCGCAGACCAGGATCTTCTCCGGCTGCTCGCGGCCCGATCCGGAGGCGAGGTAGAACTGCAGCGAGCGGCTGACCTGTTGGGTCATGTCGTCGATGAATGGATCGAGCACCTCCGCCTGGTAATTGCCGGGCAGCCCACCCTCCTTCTTCGACCGTCCGGCCTCCTCCATCGAGAGGCCATAGGTGCGCATGATCTCCTCGGTGAGCTGCTGCCCGCCGAAGGCGAAGTCGCGTGTGTACACCACTTTGAGGTTGCG
>DASYGA010000339.1:0-7271 GCA_036000265.1 Steroidobacteraceae bacterium
CACCACGGATTACGCGCTGGCGCTGATGCGCGGCAACGAGCTCCCGCCCGATGGGCGCCAGACGATCGCGGAAACATTGCACGCCTACACCGGCCTGCCGGTGGCTTATCTGCTCAAATCCAACCTGCGGATCGAATACGGTGCCTTCCAGAAGGAGTTGCTCGGCGACCGGGACCTGACCGCCGGCACGCTCGACACCCGCTTCACCGGTCCCACGCTCGATCCGCTGAGCAAGGTCAGCGAATACGATCCGCAGAGCGCCGCGATCGGCTCGGCCTACGTCTCGGCCTTCAACGCCTACGTCCGCGACCGGCTGCACTACGGGCAGGGCGAATACTACAAGCCCGGCATCCCGGTGTATGGCAGCTGGGACTACCGGCATCAGCCACCCGCCGCTCACAAGCCGCTGATCGCTCTACCCAACGTGCTGCCCGACCTCGCCGCCGCCATGAAGCGCAATCCGGACCTGAAAGTGCTGGTGAATGGCGGCTACTTCGACATCTCGACGCCCTTCTACGAAGGCTGGTTCGAGCTGCACCACCTGCCGATCCCGGCGAGTCTTCAAGACAACATCGAGTACCACTACTATCGATCCGGCCACATGGTCTACGTCCACTTGCCGGCGCTCAAGCAGCTGCACGACAACGTCGCGGCCTTCATCAGGGCCACCGCCAACCTCGGCTAGAGTGGAGCGATACGCGTCGCAAGCGGCCAGCCAGAGCTGCGAGCACGCGAACAGCTGAGCTCCTGGCGGCCGACGCCGGGGAACGCCCTTTGCTTCGCCTCGGTCAAGCGACCGATCCAAACCACAGGAGGGCATCCATGCGCAAGCCAAGCTCATCTTCGAAGAACGTGATCGCCGCGTTGGTGGCCGCGGCCTTCGGCCTGACGGCCGGCACGGCACTGGCTCAGACGACGTCACAGAGCGATCAGGGCAACACCACCGCAAGCCATCGACCTGCGAGCAAGAAGAGCGTGCGGCAGCTCACTTCGCAGGTGAAGCAGGAGAACGAGCAGATGCGCGCCACGACCGGCAAGCTCAATCGCGCGACCGCGCAGCTCAAGCAGACGACGCACAAGATGAAACAGGCGCAATCGAAGGAGATGCGCGTCGCAAGCGCGGAGCATCGGGTGCGAAAGGGCGAGCACGCGCAACGGACCCGCGTACATACGCGCAACACTCAGCCCGCGAACACGAACCCACCACCCCGCTAGCCGGCGTATCGCGCCGACGTATCGCGGCCGGCCCCGAATCGAGCGGAGCCGGCCGCTGGCCGCGCCGGATCAGGCGCTGCGCAGCTCCCTCGGATCTATCGGCAACTTGCGGATCCGCTTGCCGGTCGCCGCGAAGAGCGCATTGCAGAGCGCAGGCAATACAGGCGGCAGCGCCGGCTCACCCAGCCCCGTGGGCGACCTGTCGGTTATCCGGAAGTGCACCTCGACGGGCGGCGCCTCGCGCATCCGCAGCAGGCCGAAGGTGTTGAAGTTCTCCTGCGTCACCCGGCCGCGCTCGACGGTGATCGCCTGATGCAATGCGGCACCCAGGCCGTCGAGCACTGCGCCCTGCACCTGGTTGTAGGCCCCGGCCGGATTGATGATCTGCCGCCCAACATCGCCCGCGGCCCAGATCTTGTGCACTCTCGGCGTGCCATCCGGTGCGGCGCTCGCCTTGACCACCTCGGCGAAGTAGCCGAGATGGCTGTAGTAGAAAGCCAGTCCCATGCCGGTGCCCCGCGGCAGGCCGTGCCGCTGGCGCCAGCCGGACTTCGCCGCCACGAGCCGAAGAACGCCGCTGGCGCGCTCCGTGTCGAACGGCGGCGGCTGAAACCCGAAGTGCGGCGGCGGCGGCGGCAGCACGCGCGGCGGGCCGTACAGCTCGAGCCGTAAATCCAGCGGGTCGCGGCCCGCGGCGTGCGCCAGCTCGTCGATGAAGGATTCGAACGCGAACGCGAGGGCATTGCCACCCGGATTGCGCAAAGGACCGGTCGGGACCCCGAGCTCGATCAGGGAGCGGCCGTACTCCAGATTGGGCACGAAGTCGGCCGGAAATTCGTGCCGCGGAAGGTCAGCCGTGGCGGCGACCCGGCGCCCCTGACCAAAAGTCACGAAATGATCGCGGAACGCGTCGACCCGGCCTTCGGCCGTCAACCCCGCCTTGAAATAATGAAAGCCCGCGGGCCGATAGGCGTCGTGCTGGATATCCTGGCGGCGGTTCCAGAGGAGCTTCACCGGCCGGCCGGCCCGCTTCGAGATCATCGCGGCCTCGACCATGTAGTCGTTGTGCAGTCGCCGCCCGAACCCGCCGCCCACGCGCGTGAGGTGTACCGTCACCCTGCTCTCGTCGATTCCGAGAGTGCTCGCGACCAGCTTGCGGCCGGCAGCCGGATTTTGCGTCGGTGCCCAGAGCTCCACGCTGCCGTCGCGTTTCACGTGTGCGGTGCAATTCTGCGGCTCCAGATCGACGTGCGCCAGGAAGGGATAGGCGTACTCGGCTTCCACCACGCGGTGCGCTCGAGCCAACGCGGCGCCGGCATCACCGTCGCTGCGGACGATCGACTGCGGTTTCTGGCGCCCGAGACGCCGGGCCTCATGCTCGAATGCGGCCGAGCTCTGTTGGGCAGTGGGAGCATCCTCTTGCCACTGGACTCGCAATCTCTCGAGGGCCTTCTGCGTCTGCCACCAGCTGTCGGCGACGATGGCGACCCCGTCCACCAGGCCCATCTCGAACACGGCATCGGCGCCCGACCCATGCACGATGAAGGCATCGCGCACTCCCGGCATTCTCTTCACCACGTCGATGTTGGCACTCGACACGCGACTGCCAAACACCGGGGCCTTCTGATACGTGGCATACAGCATGTCCGGCAGCATGGTGTCGATACCGAAGAGCGGCCGACCCTCGAGTACGAGCGCGCTGTCCACGCCGCCGGTGAACCTGCCGATGATGCGGTAGTCTTTCGGATCCTTCAGCTCGACAGACTGCAGGTCCGGCGCGGCAAGCGCCGCGGCCTTGGCGGCGAGAGCGCCATAACCCAGCGTGCGGCCGCTCGGCCGGTGCCGGACGGTCCCCGCCTCTGTGTCACATTCACGCGCCGGCACCTCCCAGCTCTGCGCCGCCGCGAGAATGAGCATCTGCCGTCCGGCCGCGCCGACCCGCCGCATCGGCTCCCAGTTGAGCGGCGTCGACATGCTGCCGCCGGCGGTTTGCGGCCCGTAAATCGGATTCAACAGCGCCTGCTCGGTGCGCACCTGCGACCAGTCGGCGTCGAGCTCCTCGGCGACCAGCATGGGCAGCGTCGTCTTCATGCCCTGCCCGATCTCCGGATTCTTGGCCACGATGGTGACGATGCCATCGGGCGCAATGCTGATGAAGGGGTTGAGCTGCGCGCCGACGCCAGGCTCCATGGCCACGGGCTCGCTGGCATCGGCCGTGCGCGGCAGGTTCAGCGTGAGCAGCAAGCCGCCGCCGGCGGCCAGGCCTGCCGTCAGGAAGGCACGCCGCGACAGGTGAGTCGCCGCAACAGGGTCGCCGTTCGAGCGACCCGCCGTAGCGCATCCGAAGACATTCAGGTCAGCCACGTTACACCTCCCGCGTGTCGTTCGTCGGCAGCCCCGCCGCCTGCTTGATGGCGGCACGGATGCGGGTGTAAGTGGCGCACCTGCAGAGATTGCCGCTCATGGCCTCGTCGATGTCCTGATCGGCCGGCTTGGGGTTTCGGGTGAGCAGCGCGGTCGCGGCCATCACCTGACCCGACTGACAGTACCCGCACTGCATGACATCCAGCGCGAGCCACGCCTCCTTCACCCGTTTGCCGACCTCGCCGTCACCCACGCCTTCGATGGTCACCACCGAAGCGTTACCCACCCGGGAGACCGGCGTGATGCACGAGCGTGTCGGCACTCCGTCCAGATGGACGGTGCACGCGCCGCAGAAGGACATGCCGCAACCGAATTTCGTACCCTTCAGATCGAGCTCGTCGCGCAGTACCCACAGCAAGGGGGTATCCCCCTCCGCCTCGACGGCACGCTTGCTGCCATTCACCGTGATCGTAAAGGCCATGTGTCGCTCCCCAGGTGGCGAATGGACGCGCGCCGATTCTACTTCGTCGCGGCTCAGCCCGGCAGCCCGCGGCTGCGGATGTATAGATGCAGGTATTTGCGGCGCACGTAGCTCGACTCCACGAGCGCGAACACCAGCCCGCGCCAGCCGTCGAGGAAGCCGAGCCTGAGCAGGTAACCGCGGAAGAAGCGCCACTGCGGGTTGAGCAGCACCTTGCCGAAGCCGCACCGCTTGCCGCCCGCGTAAAGAGCCTCTCCCATCAGCTGGGCGTAGCGTTCCATGCGGGCCTGGTGATCGGCGAGGCTGCGATAGGAATAGTGCTCCAGGTGGCCCTCGAGCCTGCCGACACGCCCCTCGACGCGAGTATTCTCGTGGATCTCCCGCCCGACCCAGCCGCCGCGGCGGCGGTCGAAGAGCCGCACCAGCCGGTCCGGGTAAGCGTTGCCGTGGCGAAGAAACCTGCCGAAGTAATCGGTGATACGCGGCAGCGACCAGCCGGCGTGGCCGCCGAAGCCGCGCTCGCGCAGGCTCTCGATCTCGCGCCGCAGCTCATCGCTCACCCGCTCGTCGGCATCCACACAGAGCACCCAGTCGTTGCGCGCGGCCTCCACGGCAAACTGCTTCTGGCTGCGATAGCCCGCCCAATCCCGCTCGATGATCCGCGCGCCGAGGGCGGCGGCGCGATCGCGGGTGTCGTCCGCGGAATGGGAGTCGACGACGATCACCTCGTCGCAGAAGCCGACCGAGCGCACGCAGGACTCGATGCGGTCAGCCTCATTGAAGGTGATGATGCAGGCCGACAGGCCGGTGCGAGTGGCCACTCCGAGCGCTCCTCCGTCTCGATGGGCGGGATTGCCCGGGACGGAGTGTATCGCCAGCGGCGACGCTTGACCGCCCGACCGGCGTCGCGATCCGCTCAGTCCGGCCGCCGGGTGAAGCGAGCTGCCGTCGCTCGCGGTTGCTTTCGCGATGGCGGCTGCAGCAGTTGCGCGCTCAGCCTGCCCGGCCGCGCTTCCCGTCCCAGCTGCTCATCCGTGCACTGCCGCGGCGCCTTGTCCGGCCGCCAGCGCAGCAGGCGTGTGCCGTGCCGGAATCGCCCTCCGGTGACCTGGTCATAGCACACCTCCACCACGAGCTCGGGCCGCAGCGGGCACCACTCCCCGGAGCGCTCGGTGCTCCAGCGGCTCGGGCCGCCGGGCGCCTTGCCGGTGAACCCCGGTCCACCCTGCAGCCGGCGCAGGCGTCGGGTCAGCGCCTTGCGCTCGCGCGCGGGAATCGCGGCGGTGAAGCCAACATGATCGAGAAGCCCCTCATGGTTGAACAGGCCGAGAAGCAGCGAGCCTACCTCCTGGCTGTCGCTTCCCAACCGATAGCCGCCGACGACGCAGTCCGCTGTCCGCAGGCGCTTCACTTTCAACATCGCGCGCTCGCCCGGCACGTACGGCCCGTCGACCTTCTTGGCCACGACACCATCCAGCGCGCCTCCGACCTGCTCCAGCCACTGCTCGGCGCGCCTGATATCGCGGGTGTAGGGGGTGAGCGCGAACCGGCTGCGGCTCGCGGCCGGCAGCGACTCGAAGAAACGCTCGAGTGCCGCGCGCCGCTCGCGCAAGGGCTGACTCATCTGGCTGGCACCGCTGGTCGCGAACGGCATGTCGAACAGCACAAGGCTCGCCGGGTTCGCTGCCGACAGCTTGGCGATGCGGCTCGCGGCCGGATGCAGCCGCATCTGCAACGCCTCGAAAGACAGCGTCTCGCCGCGCGCGATCACCAGCTCGCCGTCCACCACGAAGCGCCGCACCGGGAGGACCGCCACTGCGGCCACCATCTCGGGAAAGTAGCGTGACAGGCTCTTGCCCGATCTCGCCTGCAGCTCCACCCGCGCCTCGTCACGGATCGCGAGGCAGCGAAAGCCGTCCCATTTGGGCTCGTATTGCCAGCCCGCATCCCGCGGCAGCTCGGCGACGAGCCGTGCCTCCATGGTTTCCATCTGCCGCGGAATCGCGGCCGCCCGGTTGTCGGATGCTGGCATTGCGCTGACTGGAACCGATCGCCTCGCGATGCGGCAGCGCGCAAGAAGCGCTCCCATTCAACGCCGCGAAGGCGGCCGGGCTCCCTGCTCCCCGGATCCGGCCTGGAGGGGGGATCGGCCGGAACCCGGGGCGCGCCTTGCACTCGTCAGTCGAAGTTCGCCTTGACACCCACGTAGTAGGTCCTGCCCATCACATCGTAGGTCGCCGCATCGGTCAGGAGCGGTGCCCCGGCGACGCGCGGCGGCTGCTTGTTGAACAGGTTCGTGAGCCCGCCGCTGAGCTGGATCTGCGAGGTCACCTGGTAGTTCACGTCGAGATCGAAGTAGCTGTAGGCGGAAACGCCCGGATCGCCGCTACCCGGCCCATCCATGAGGTCCTGCATGGCGGCGATGTAGCGCCAGTGCAGCGCCGCCCCGAGAGGTCCCACGCTGTAGCCGAGCATGGTGTTCGCCTTGTACTTCGGGTGCGACAGATCCGAAACGCTGGTGCCGTCCGCCTGCATGGCGGTCTGCGTATCGCCGATCGAGCCTGCGAAGTCGACGTTCGGCACGCCCGGCACGCCCGCGATCTGCAGCGAGTGCAGGTACGAGACGTAGGTCTGCAGCTTCAGCTGGCCGCTATGCTCCGGCAGCCCGAGATCGTGCAGGTCCAAGCCCCAGTGCGCCTCGACATCCACACCATCGGTGAGGTACGAGCCGACGTTCTGCGAGAACTCCTGCGCCAGCACGATCGCACCGGACCCCTGATCGCGCGTGATCTGCTGGCAGTAGAAGTTGCCCTGCGAGTAGCTCGGGTTGCTGCCGTTGACATTGAAGCAGTTCTGCACGATCGAGTTGAGCGTCACACCGGCGATCGCGCCGTTGATCTTGATGTGATAGTAATCCACCGATGCGCCGAGCTGCCGGGCCAGCGGCGCATCGAAGCGCGGCGTCAGCACGAAGCCGAAGGAATACGTGTCGGCCACCTCGGGCTTGAGGCTCGGATTACCCCTGATGATTCCGTTCGCCGACTGCAACCCGTAATCGAATGACGGCGATCCCGCGGTCGGTGACTGCGCCGCGCACAGCGCAGTCACTTGCGCCGCATTGGGCCCCGTACGGTAGCTGCTGTTGTAGTTGCAGGGATCCACGCTGAGGGAGTCCTGCGCCTGAACGGTCGGATTGTAGAGATCCTGGAGG
>DASYGA010000369.1:0-7310 GCA_036000265.1 Steroidobacteraceae bacterium
TCCTGCATGCTGAACGGCGGCGAGGATCTCGTAGCGCACGCGGAGCGCAAGCTCGGCATCAAGCTCAACGAGAGCACGCCTGACGGACGCATCTTCCTCAAGCGGGAGGAGGAGTGTCTCGCAGCCTGTACGGGCGCGCCGATGCTGATGGTCGACCACGTCTTTCACGAGCATCTCACGCCGGAGAAGCTCGATCAGATCCTGGATGAGCTGAAGTAGCGCCATGCCCGTCAGCCCCGACAAGATGAATCTCGTCGTGTTCGAGCCCCTGCGGCTCGAGCGTTCCTGGGAACTGGCGACCTACCGCAAGATCGGCGGCTATGAGGTGTGGGAGAAGATCCTCGCCGAGAAGCCGCCGCGCGAGCAGATCATCGATGCCGTGAAGGCATCGGGCCTGCGCGGCCGCGGCGGCGCCGGCTTCCCCACGGGCACCAAGTGGAGCTTCATGCCGCGCAACTCGCCGGTGCAGAAGTACCTCGTCTGCAACTCCGACGAGAGCGAGCCCGGCACCTGCCATGACCGCGACATCCTGCGCTACAACCCGCACGCCCTGATCGAGGGCCTCGCCATCGGCGGCTACGCCACCAACACCACCGTCGCGTACAACTATATCCGCGGCGAGTTCCTCGGCGAGCCGGTGCCGCGCTTCGAGGCGGCGCTGCAGGAAGCCTACGACGCCGGCCTCCTCGGCAAGGATGTCCGCGGCACCGGGATCGACTTCGACATCCATACATTTGTCGGCGCGGGCGCCTACATCTGCGGTGAGGAGACCGCGCTCCTCGATTCGCTCGAGGGCAAGACCGGCAAGCCGCGCTTCAAGCCGCCATTCCCGGCCAACTTCGGGCTGTACGGTCAGCCGACCACGATCAACAACACCCAGAGCTTCGCCTCGGTGCCCACGATCCTGCGCAAAGGGCCGCAGTGGTTTGCCTCGCTCGGCCCGGCCAACTCGGGCGGCACCGTGATCTTCTCGGTGTCCGGTCACGTGGAGAAGGCCGGCAACTTCGAGGTGCCCCTCGGCATCCCGTTCCAGGACCTGCTGGATCTGGCGGGCGGCGTTCGCGGCGGGCGGCGCCTGAAGGCGGTGATTCCCGGCGGCTCCTCAGTGCCTGTGGTGCTGGGCGAGGTCATGCTCAAGACCAACATGGATTACGACTCGCTGCGCGCCGCGGGGTCGGCGATCGGCTCCGCGGCGGTCATCGTCATGGACGAGACCACCTGCATGGTGCGGGTGCTGGAGCGGATCTCGCGCTTCTACATGTCGGAATCCTGCGGCCAGTGCACCCCCTGCCGCGAGGGCACGGGCTGGATGAACCGGCTGCTGAAGCGGGTGCTGGCGGGCCAGGCGCGGCGCGAGGAGCTGTCGTTGCTCGTCGACGTTGCCAACCGCATCGAGGGCCATACCATCTGCGCGCTCGGCGATGCGGCGGCCTGGCCGGTGCAGAGCTTCCTCAAGCATTTCCGGCACGAGTTCGAATACATGGTGGATCACGGCGGCCGCAGCATCGTCGCGGACCAGCTCGGAGCGCGAGCGGCATAACATGGCTGAAGAATTCGTCAACGTCGAGATCAACGGCAAGCCGGTCAAGGCCCGCAAGGGCGAGATGATCATTCGCGTGACCGACGCGCACGGCGCGTACGTGCCGCGGTTCTGCTATCACGACAAGCTTACCGTCGCGGCCAACTGCCGCATGTGCCTCGTCGAGGTGGAGAAGGCGCCGAAGCCCATGCCGGCGTGCGCCACTCCGGTCGCGGAGGGCATGAAGATCTTCACCGACTCGCCGCGGGCCATCGGCGCGCAGCGTGCGACCATGGAGTTCCTGCTGATCAATCACCCGCTCGACTGCCCGATCTGCGATCAGGGCGGGGAGTGCGAGCTGCAGGATCTCGCGGTCGGCTTCGGCCGCGACATCTCCCGCTTCAGCGAGCGCAAGCGCGCGGTGCTCGATGAGAACTTGGGTCCCCTCATCGCCACCGACATGACGCGCTGCATCCACTGCACCCGCTGCATCCGCTTCACGGAGGAGATCGCCGGCATCCAGGAGCTCGGCATGATCGGCCGCGGCGAGCAGATGAAGGTGCGCACCTATATCGAGAGCACCGTGCACCACGAGCTCTCGGGCAACGTGATCGATCTGTGCCCGGTCGGCGCGCTCGTCTCCAAGCCCTACCGCTTCACTGCCCGCGCCTGGGAGATGGCCTCGGTGCCGCTCATCTCGCCGCACGACGGCACCGGCAGCAACCTCTTCGGACACGTGCTGCGCGGCCGCCTGATGCGGGTGGTGCCGCGCGAGAACGAGGCGATCAATGAAGTCTGGATCTCGGATCGCGACCGCTTCAGCTACGAAGGCATCTACAGCGACGAGCGGCTGCAGCGGCCGATGATCCGCCAGGGGATCGACCAGGGCGGCGCCCGCGACGGCGCCCAAGATGGCGAATGGATCGAGACCGACTGGGAAACCGCGCTGGCCGCGGCGGCTGCGGGACTGCGCAGCCGCGGGGCGGAGCTCGGCGTACTGGCGAGTGCCTCGGGAACCCTCGAGGAGCTCTATCTCGCCGGACGCATCGCCCGCGGCCTCGGCAGCGGCAACATCGATTCGCGGCTGCGCCAGCGCGATTTTCGCGACCAGGGCGCCGATCCCCTCTATCCGAGCCTCGGACTGCGCATCGCGGACATCGACGCCCTGCAGGGCTTGCTGGTCGTCGGCGCGAACCTGCGCCGCGAGGCGCCCATTCTGGCGCATCGGGTGCGCAAAGCGGCGCGCCGGGGTGCCAAGGTGGCGCTGCTGAATCCGGCAGTCTTCAACTACTACTTTCCGGTCGCGGCATACGTGCA
Source organism: Steroidobacteraceae bacterium (assembly GCA_036000265.1). Lineage (GTDB taxonomy): Bacteria > Pseudomonadota > Gammaproteobacteria > Steroidobacterales > Steroidobacteraceae > 13-2-20CM-66-19. The sequence continues at coordinate 2,837 of DASYGA010000369.1, forward strand.
GTCGGCGCCGGCGGCACAGGTTGCCGATCTGGCAGCGATCCTGCGCGCCGCCGCGCAAGCCGCGGGTGCCGCGGTGCCGCCGCACCTCGCGGCCGTGGTCGACGGTGCGCAGGTCGGTCAGCAACACCGTGATGCGGCCGCCGCGCTCGCTTCCGGCGACAAGCGCGCCGTGTGGCTCGGCGCACTGGCTCTGCGGCATCCGCGCTTTGCCGACTTGCGGGCGCTCGCCGCCGCGCTGGCGCAGGTGACGGGCGCCTCCCTGGGCGTGCTCGCGGAAGGCGCGAATGCGGCCGGAGCTCATCTTGCGGGCGCCGTGCCGCACCGGGAGGCGGGCGGCAAGCCGGTGAGCTCCCCGGGGTTGACGGCGGCCGACATGCTGGCGCGCTCGCTCAAAGCATATCTATTGGTCGGCGGCGTCGAGCCGTGGGCCGACTCGCCGGGCAGCGAGGCTGCACGCACGCTGGGGCAGGCGGAGCTCGTGGTGGCCGTGACGCCGTTCGCCGGCGAGACCTTGCGCAAGGTCGCCCATGTCCTTCTGCCGGCCGGCTCGTTCGCCGAGACTTCGGGGACCTACGTCAACCTCGAAGGAGTCTGGCAGAGCCAGACCGGCGCGGCCGCTCCCGTCGGGGAGTCGCGCCCCGGGTGGAAGATCCTGCGCGTGCTCGGCAATCTCCTCGGCCTGTCCGGGTTCGATTACCAGTCATCGGAAGATGTCCGGGACGAGTTGGCGACGCTCGTCGGCGCGCCCACCGCGTATTCGGCCCCGGCCTATTCCGGCAGGCACGCCGTCGGGCCGCAGGAGGGGGCCCAGGCTGCGCAGAACGTCGTCGACGTGCCGATGTATCAGATCGATGCCTTGGTGCGTAGATCTCCCGCCCTGCAAAAAACGCGTGAAGGCCGCACGCCCGCGGTGACCTACTGACCATGCCCCAAACTCTTGCCATTGCCTGGGCTTCGCTCCCGGGCACCGCCCGGACGACCGTGTGGATCGTGATCGTCACGGTAGTTCTCATCCTCTGTGTCGCCTACCTCACCCTCTGGGAGAGGAAGGTCATCGGCTGGATGCAGCTGCGCCGCGGACCGAACCGCGTGCGGATCTTCGGCCTCTTCCCAGGTCTCGGACAGCCGTTCGCGGACGTCTTCAAGCTGCTGGCCAAGGAAGTGATCGTTCCGACCAACTCCAACAAGTTCCTGTTCCGCGTAGCGCCGATCCTCGCGCTGGTGCCGGCGTTCGCGGCCTGGGCGGTGATCCCGCTCTCGCCGCGGCTCGTCATCTCCGACGCCAACGCCGGGCTGCTGTATCTGCTGGCGCTCACCTCGACGGGCATCTACGGAGTCATCATCGCCGGCTGGGCGGCCAATTCGAAGTACGCCATGCTCGGGGCGATGCGCTCGGCGGCGCAGATGGTCGCCTACGAGATCGCGATGGGATTCGCGCTGGTGGGCGTGCTGATGGCCGCCGGCAGCATGAACCTCGGCACCATCGTCCGCACCCAGGAAGGCGGCTTCCTCGCCTGGAACTGGTTCTGGCTGTTTCCGCTGCTGATGGTCTACTTCATTTCCGGAGTCGCGGAGACCAATCGCGCCCCGTTCGACGTCGCCGAAGGCGAGTCGGAGATCGTTGCGGGCTTCCACGTCGAGTACTCGGGGATCGCCTTCGCGCTCTTCTTCCTCGCCGAATATGCCAACATGATCCTCATCTCGGCGCTGACCGCCGTGTTCTTCTTCGGCGGCTGGCTGTCGCCGTGGCAGGGCTGGCCGGGCATCGGCGGCACGATCCTCGGCGAGCCGAGCTTCTTCTGGCTGGCCCTCAAGATCTTCGTGTTCCTGTTCGTATTCCTGTGGTTCCGAGCCACCTTCCCGCGCTACCGCTACGACCAGATCATGCGGCTCGGCTGGAAGGCGCTGATTCCCGTGACGCTGGTGTGGATCGGGGTGGAGATGGTGCTCGCGCACTATCACGTCGGCCCCTGGGCCCGGCCCTGGTTCCAGTAAAGGAGGCGAGGCGATGGCCAATCCGCTGAAAACGTACCTCATGCCGGAGATGATCAAAGGGCTGGCGGTCACCGCGCGCACCTTCTTCCAGCGCAAGTACACGCTCAACTACCCCGAGGAGAAGACCCCGCAGTCACCGCGCTTCCGCGGGCTGCACGCGCTGCGCCGGTATGCCAACGGGCAGGAGCGCTGCATCGCCTGCAAGCTTTGCGAGGCCGTCTGCCCCGCCGTGTGCATCACTATCGACTCGGACGTGTCGCAGGACGGCACCCGGCGTACTACGCGCTACGACATCGATCTTTTCAAATGCATCTACTGCGGCTTCTGCGAGGAGGCCTGCCCGGTGGATGCCATCGTGCTCACCCGCATCCACGAGTACCACATGGAGCATCGGGGCGAGAACATCATGAGCAAGGACAAGCTGCTCGCGGTCGGCGAGCGCTACGAGGCGATGATCGCCGCCGACAAGGGCGCGGATGCGCCATACCGGTGAGGCGACGCTCGAGGCGTAAACCATGCTAGTCCAGATCCTCTTCTACATCTTCGGCACGCTGCTCGTCGCCAGTGCGCTCGGGCTCATCACCGCGCGCAATCCGGTGTACTCGGCGCTCTTCCTCGTGGTCTGCTTCTTCAACTCCGCGGTGATCTGGCTGCTCACCGGGGCGGAGTTCCTCGCCATCGTGCTCGTGCTGGTCTACGTAGGCGCCGTGATGGTGCTGTTCCTCTTCGTGGTGATGATGCTCGATATCAACCTCGCGGAGTTGCGGCGCGGCTTCACCCGCTTCGCCTGGCTCGGGTGGATCACCGCCCTGGCGGTGATCGGGGAGATCGTCGGGGTCGTCTGGTCGCACGGGCTCACCGGCCTCGACGTCAGCCGCGGCACGGTCCCGGAGCCGGAGAGCTTCAGCAACACCCTCGCGCTCGGCCAGGTCATCTACACCCGCTACGCCTATCCGTTCGAGCTCGCCGCGATGCTGCTCCTCGTGGCGATCGTGGCGGCCATCTCGCTCACCATGCGCCAGCGCAAGGGCGCGAAGGTCCAGGACATCTCGCGCCAGGTGTCGGTGCGGGCCGCCGACCGGGTGCGCATCGTCAAAGTCGAGGCGGAGAAGCAGCGCACGTGATCACCCACGCTATTACCTTGGCCGACCTCCTCACCCTCTCGGGGGTGCTGTTCGCGCTGGCTGTGGCCGGCATCTTCCTCAACCGCAAGAACGTCATCCTGCTGCTGATGTGCGTGGAGCTGCTGCTGCTGGCCGCCAACTTCAACTTCATCGCCTTTTCCCGCGTCCTCGGCGACATCAACGGCCAGGTGTTCGTATTCTTCGTGCTCACCGTTGCGGCGGCCGAAGCGGCGATCGGGCTCGCCATACTGGTCGTGCTGTTCCGCGAGCGGCGCAGCATCAACGTCGAAGACCTGAATACCCTGCGAGGCTGACGCCGAATGAATCCGCACGTGCTGATCGCCATTCCTCTACTGCCGCTCGTGGCTGCCGTGATAGCGGGCCTCGGCGGGCGCGTCATCGGGCGCGCGGGCGCGCACACGGTGACCATCATCGGCGTCGCGATTTCCTGCGCGCTCTCGATGTACGTCCTCAAGCAACTTTACGCGGACGGTATCCCGACCTTCAGCGGCCCGGTGTACACCTGGGCGGTGACCGATGGCGTACACATCGACGTGGGATTCCTGATCGACCGCCTGAGCGCGCTCATGATGGCGGTGGTCACGTTCGTGTCGCTCTGCGTGCACGTGTACACCATCGGGTACATGCGCGACGATCCGGGCTATATCCGCTTCTTCAGCTACATCTCGCTGTTCACCTTCTCGATGCTGATGCTCGTGATGTCGGACAACTTCATGCAGCTGTTCTTCGGCTGGGAGGCCGTCGGCACGGTGTCGTACCTGCTGATCGGCTTCTGGTACACCCGCCCGAGCGCGGTATTCGCCAACCTGAAGGCCTTCATCGTCAACCGCGTGGGTGATTTCGGCTTCATCATCGGCATCGCGGGCGTATTCGCGTACACGGGCTCGCTTTCGTACGATGCGGCCTTCGCGGCGGCTCCGCACCTCGCGCATGCGGTGACTCCGATCACGGCGACGGGCGGCGTGAGCGCGCTCACCCTCATCTGCATCTGCCTTTTCATCGGCGCGATGGGCAAGTCCGCGCAGGTGCCGCTGCACGTCTGGTTGCCGGATTCGATGGAAGGCCCGACGCCGATCTCGGCACTGATCCACGCGGCCACCATGGTGACGGCGGGCATCTTCATGGTGGCCCGCATGTCGCCGCTGTTCGAGTACTCGGACACGGCGCTCTCCTTCGTGCTCGTCATCGGGGCCACGACGGCCTTCTTCATGGGCCTGCTCGGTATCGTCAACAACGACATCAAGCGTGTCATCGCCTACTCGACGCTCTCGCAGCTCGGCTACATGACCGTGGCGCTGGGCGCCTCGGCCTATGGCGCTGCGATCTTCCACCTC
>DASYGA010000394.1:0-9735 GCA_036000265.1 Steroidobacteraceae bacterium
CATCGACTACATGCTCGCGAAGATCCCGATGGGGCGCTTTGCGGAGCCGGCGGAGATCGCCGCGACTGTGTGCTGGCTGGCAAGCGAGGAATGCTCCTTCTCGACGGGAGCGGTCTTCGACATCTCAGGCGGCCGGGCGACTTATTGACAGACAGGCATCGCAGCGGTTGATGAGTTCCGCAGGTCAGTTCACCAGAACATTTACGGCATCCGAGGCAATCCCGTTGGCCACGATCACCAGTGTGCTCTTGCCGGTTTCTGTATTCGCCGGCACGTCGATTGATGCGGAAACGACGCTGTTGCCGGTCGCCACGCCCATGGTGCTGTAGCCGTGGGTTCGTGCGTAGGTCACATGACCCGATGCTTGGTTGGTGATGCGCACCAGAGGATAGTTGGTCGCTGCGTTGAGCTCATCACCGACAGCGGCAGCCTGCGAAAGGCCGTTGAACTGAGTACCTGAAATGCGATAGGTCGCGCCGCGTGCCACGGTCGCAGGGACGCTGGTGATTGTCGGCGCCCAGGCGGGACTCGCGCTGCCGGTGCCGTCGTAGACCCAGGTCACTCCTCCGGTAACCAGCACCTGGCCATTGGGCAGGGGCAGCAGGAAGTACTCCGTATTACCATCATTGGTCGGCAGGCTGCCGGCGACCGACAGGCTCGTGCCGTCGAATTCGTAGAATCGGCCGGATGCCACCGTGATCAGTGCATGACCGGAGGGTAGAAGGGCGGCGCTGCCGTCGGCTGGATCATCCCCAAGGCCGAATTCTGGGCCCGCGGTGAAGCTTCCCGGGTCTCCCGGCAACACGCCGGGAGTATAGATCGCCGTGTGAGCAGGGCTCCCCCTGACCGCGGCCCCCGTCAGGAGCACGGTGCCATTCGGCAACAGCAGTGCCGGGCCGATCTCGCCGGGTGGGTGATACGTGCCCGCAGGAGCCGGCCCATAAGTCACACCGCCCACCACCTGAGCGGGGGCAGGGCCATAGGTCAGCGCGGAAGTTGGCGGCGAGCTCAGAAGATCGGGAGTATTGCCGTCGCTGGACCACTGAGCACTCGCCGGATCGTAGTGCTCCGCGTGACCGGGATTGCCTACATCGACAGTGAAGAGATCGCCGTCCGGCAACAGGGTCCAACCCTCCTCGGCGAAATCGTCTGCTTTCCCGGCGGCCGGTAGCGAGGCCCAGGTGAGCGCCGTGGGATCCAGACGCCACATGTCCCGACCGAGCTTGTCTCCAAACACGAATCCGCCGTCGGGCAGGACGGCCGCTGCCGGATCTCCGATGTACGCAACCCCTGGCGGTGGAGCGATCATCTGCCAGCGGTCCGCGGCCGGATCATACAGGGCCGACATGTTCGTCAGGCCGCTGGGCGCAAATGGCAGGCTGTAGTTGTTCTGGTTGTATTCGCCGCCGACGAAGAGCACGCGCCCATCGGCCAGGACCGCCTCGGCCCCCGCGTACGGCTCGTAGCCGGCGGGTGGGCTCGAGACCTTGCGCCAGCTGCCGTTCACATAGCTGCCTTGGGGGTCAGGAGACAACTGGTAGAAGACGCCAGCGTCGTTGATCGACTGCATCAGCACGGTGCCGTCGGTGAGAAGAATGGCAAGATATCCGGGCTCAGGCGGCTGGTTCGCGAGGGCGGTGAACGAGCCGGTCGCGCAGACGACGGACACATTCGTGATATTTGCGGCACTCACCACGCCTGTGCCGTTGATTACGGCGCAGGTCTGCGCCGGCGCCGAGGGCGGTGTGGCGACTGTGATCGCATACGAGGTACCGCTGGCCTGAGCAACAGCAAATGTGAATGACCCGGATGCGGGGACTGAGAGGTCATCGCCATTGCTGTTTCGCAGGACCAGACCCCGCCCGGCGAGTCCGGCGGCCGTGCCGCCGATCGTGTAAGTCGGCGCCGGCGGGCTAGTTCCGCCGCCGCCGCACCCGGCAAGGAGCAGCGCAGGCAGGATTCCGCAGGCGCTCATTCTGTATGGGCGGGGAATCATGATCGCGCGGTGAATCTCTCGATCCCAGGTCGAGGATCCTAGCAATTTTGCAGCGGCAGCCGGAAGCGCGAACGGCGATTTTTCCCAAGCGACTGGCTGGCACTCGGATTAAAGTCCCGAGATGATGCCAAGCGGCGTATATCCGCAGGAACACCGTTCCTTTGCAGAGGCCTTCCCGACCCGGCTGCGGGCCTGTCGGGCCGGTACTCGGGGACCCTGGTGACGATCACGACGGATGCGACGCGGTTGGACTTGAGCCGGCATCTTCGGCCCGGGGACAGAATCGTCTGGAGCCATGCATGCGCCGAGCCGACGAGCCTCATTGAGGCCCTGATCGCGCAAGCGGAGGGCATCGGTCCTCTGGCCGCGTTTGCAGCCACCAGCTTCTCGGGAGTGCTGCATGAGGTTGCAGCGCAGCGGATCGCCATCTCCAGCATCGGCGCGATCGGGTCGCTGCGGGAACTCGCGCAGGCCCGACGCCTCGCGATCGTCCCGTGCCACTTAAGCCAGGTGGCGTCGATGATCGATCAGGGGTTGATCGGTTGTGACGTGGCATTGGTGCAGGTCAGTCCCGCCGATGCGAATGGCAATCACAGCTTCGGACTGACCGGCGACTTCATCGAGGCCGCGGTGAGGAAGGCGAGGGTGGTCATCGCCGAAGTGAACGAGCGCGTTCCATTCACGCTCGGCGATGCGGTGCTACCGGCCGCGCGGATCGACTGCGCAGTGAGGGTCGATCGCGATCCGGTCGAGGTGCCGGCGGCAAAGGCCGGGGAAACCGACCTCGCCATCGCAAGATTCGCCTGCGGCTACATCAACGATGGCGCCACACTTCAAGTTGGCATTGGCGCCGTGCCGGAGGCGATCCTGCGGCTGCTGCAGGATCGGCGCGACCTGGGCATCCATTCCGGCATGATCGGCGACGGCCTGATCGATCTGGTCGAGGCCGGGGTCATCACCAACGCGCGCAAGCCGATCGACCGCGGAATATCCATTACCGGAGCCCTGATCGGCACCCGGCGCCTGTTTGCGTTCGCCGATCGCAATCCGGTGATCGCGCTGCGCAACTGCGCCTACACGCATGCGGCCGGGATGCTCGCGCAGCTGCCGCAGCTCGTGACCGTCAACTCGGCGATCGAAGTCGATCTGACCGGGCAGGTGAACGCCGAGCAGAGCGGCTCACGATACCTGGGAGGCACGGGCGGGCAGGTCGATTTCGTGCGCGCTGGCGCGCGCTCGCCTGGCGGCCGCTCCCTCATCGCGCTGCCCGCGACGGCCCGCGGCGGCAGCGTCAGCCGGATCACCGAGCGCCTCTGCGGGCCGGTCACCACGGCGCGCAGCGACGTGGATGTCATCATCACGGAATTCGGTGCCGCGGAGCTGAGAGGCCAGCCGCTCGCCGAGCGGGCCCGCCGCCTCGCGGCCATCGCCCATCCGGATTTCCGCGAAGGGCTGCAGCGGGCGGCTCACGCCATTCAACAAAGGGGGTTCTGAGCGCGCTACGATTTCGTCGCGGGCATGGGCAGGCCGGCGAGCTCGTGGATGCTCGCGTCGAGATAGTCGATCAGGCGCTTGTCGCGCTCCGATTCCTTGTGGGTGAGAAAGCTGATCGCCATGCCCTCGAGGACGTAGTGCACCAGATCCAGCGCCAGGTCGAACTTCTCACCGCGACCCTTCCATTCCGGGAAGACTTCCACCGCCGCATCGTACCATTCGCGCTCGAACGCCTCCTGAGCGGGCCGCAGGATCGCCGCCAACTCCTTGTCGGTGCGTGCCGCCACCGCGAGCTCGAAGAAGGCCACGAACATCGGGTGGCGCACGTGAGCCCAGTAAGCCTCCAGGCTCTGGCGCAGGTGATCATGTCCGGCGGTGGGTTTGGCCACTGCTTTGCGGAACGCCCGCAGGCGCTTGGCGTGCAGATGCTCGACGGCGGCGCTGACGACCGCAAGCTTCGAGGGGAAGTGGTGCAGCATCGCCCCGCGCGACAGTCCCGCTTTTTCGGCAATGAGCGTCGTCGTCGTCTGGGAATATCCATATTCCACGAAGCAGCGGATGGCCGCCTCGGTGATCTGCATCCGCGTGTTTGCGCTCTTTTGCGCCTGCCACCCGGATTCTTCGGCTTCTTCCGTCGTGGACTTGGACAGTGTTGAGGAGCGTTGCGTACTCACGGAGATTTCCCTGATCGGATCAGCATGCGCGCCGGGCAAAAAAAAGTCAAAGCTGATTGAAACAGGATGAACTGACTGGTAGCGTGACTTGCAGCCGATCCGGGCTGTTGCGGATTCTAGTCAATCATGAACCGACTGGCCGGCAAAGTCGCCCTCATCACCGGAGCCGCCTCCGGCCTCGGCCGTGCGGATGCCCGCGCGATGATCGAGGAAGGTGCCCGGGTTCTGCTCACGGATGTGAACGAGGCCGCGGGTGCGCAGCTTGCCGCAGAGCTCAATGGCTCCCGCGCTGGCTGCGCCGCCTTCATGGTTCACGACGTGCGCGATGAGCACCGTTGGGGCGAAGTAGTTGCCGAATGCGTTCGCCGCTTCGGTGGGCTGCACGTGCTCGTCAACAACGCCGGCGTCGTGGTGATCGCCACCCCCGAGACCACCACGCTCGAGCAATTCCGCTTCGCCAACGGGGTAATGGCGGAGGGCGTGTTCCTCGGTTGCAAGGCTGCCATTCCCGCGATGCGGGACGCGGGCGGTGGCTCGATCATCAATATGTCGTCGGTCGCCTCGCACCTCGGGTATCCGGTCTTCTTCGCCTACAGCGCCGCCAAGGGGGCGGTGCGCGCCATGACGAAATCGCTGGCGGTGCATTGCCAGATGAGCCATTACGGGATCCGCTGCAATTCAATTCATGCCGGGGCCATCGAAACCCCGATGGTGGAGCAGGCGAACGCCGCCCTCGGCATGAAAATGCAGGATCACCAGGCGGCGCCCTGGGGGCTCGGCAGGCCGCAGGACGTCGCCCATCTGGTCGTCTATCTCGCCTCGGACGAGTCCCGGTTCGTCAATGGCGCCGAGCTCGTGATCGACAACGCCCTTACCGTGCAGTGAGCGCCAGAGCGGGCCGGCCCTGACAGCAACATGCGCTACTTCGAGGACCTGATCGAGGGCGATGAGCGGCTGTCGGAGGCGCGCCAGGTCACCGAGGCCGAATTGCTCGAGTTCGCGCGCAGCTACGATCCGCAGTACTTCCATGCAGACCCGCAGGCTGCGAGCCGCTCGGTGTTCGGCGGTCTGATCGCCTCCGGTATCTTCACCATGGCCGTCTGGCGCCAGCTCGATCATCGGATCTGCGGCGACGTCGCCTGGATCTGCGGCGTCGGCTGGGACGATGTGCGCTTCCCCAAACCGGTCCGCCCCGGCGACTGGTTGCGTGCGCGGGCGCTGTGCCTCAGCAAGCGTCCGTCACAGAAGGATCCCCATCGCGGCGTCGTGGTGTTCGAGTACACGCTGCTCAATCAACTGAGTGAAGCGGTGTTCCGCTGCCGCAGCACCAACCTGGTCGAGCGCCGGCCTGCCGGGTCCGATAGCGGGGCCGCAGCCGGATGAGACGCCTCGCCGACAAGGTGGCCGTCGTGCTCGGCGCGGCTGGCCGGGACAACATGGGCCAGGCGATCGCCAGGCGGCTCGCGCAGGAGGGGGCGCGGGTGCTGGTCGGGGGGCGGCACGAGGAGCCGCTGCGGGAGATCGCCGCCGAGATCGGTGGACGCTTCGCACTCTGCGACATCACGCGCAAGGGGGACGTCCAGGCGCTCGCGCAATGCGCGGTCGATGCCTTCGGCAAGGTCGATATCGCCATCAACTGCACGGGCCTCGGGCTCATCGCGAAGATTCTCGAGACCACCGAGGAGCAGATCGACCGCCTCATGGACCTGCAGTTCAAGGGGTCGTTCTTCTTCCTGCAGGTCTTCTGCGAGGCAATCGCCCGCAGCGGCGGCGGCGCCGTCGTGCTCACCTCGTCGGCTTCCGTGCGCGCGCTTATCTTCCACCACGCCGCGTACATCGGGACGAAAGCGGGCTCAGAGGCCCTGGCACGCTGCTTCGCGAACGAGTTCGGCTCGCGCGGCGTGCGCGTCAATTGCATCGCACCCGGGCTTACGGCAACGCCCATGACTTCGCGGGAAGTGGCTATGCCGGGGCTGGAGGAAGCCTTCGTGCGGGAATACCCGCTGGCGCGCATCGGTACGGTAAAGGACGTCGCCGATGCGGTGCTCTGGCTTGCGGGCGAGGAATGCTTCATGACCGGCGAGACGCTGCAGGTGAACGGCGGGTTGACCCTGCGCCGCAATCCGCTGCCGCGGGAGATCAATGCGAGCCTCGCGGCAGCCGGCGCCGGGTCGCATAAAAAAAACAGTCAAGCCTGATTGTATTCTACCCGCCGACGCCTATAATTCCAGCGCAATCTTCATTCGAAGGAGGGTGCGATGGACCTGGGTCTGAGGGGAAAGAAAGCGATCGTCACCGGCGCCACCAAGGGCATCGGCCGCGCCATCGTGGAGCTCTTCGCCCTCGAGGGCGTGGACATCGCGCTCTGCGCGCGCACGGCCGAAGAAGTCGAATCCGCGGTGCGCGCTCTCGAGCAGAGGGGCGTCAACGTGATCGGCGAGGCCGTCAATGTTCGCGAGGGCGATGCCTACAAGGCGTGGCTCGAGCGCGCGGCGCAGGCGCTCGGCGGGTGCGACATCTTCATCCCCAACGTGAGCGCCGGCGGCGGCTTCGACAGCGAGAAGAACTGGACGCGCAACTTCGAAGTCGACGTGATGCACACCGTGCGCGGCTGCGAGACGCTGCTGCCGCATCTGGAGAAGTCGGGGTCGGGCTCGATCGTCATCCTCGCCTCGACGAATGCGCTCGAGACCTTCGGCGTGCCGCAGGCGTTCAACGCGATGAAGGCCGCGCTCATCACCTATTCGAAGCAGCTCGCGCAGCACGTCGGCAGGAAGGGGGTGCGCGTGAACTCCGTCTCCCCGGGTCCCATCTACTTCGACGGCGGCGCCTGGGAGCTGATCAAGGGCACGATGCCGAAGCTGTTCGATCACGCGCTCAGGCAGATCCCCTGCGGGCGCATGGGGACGCCGGAAGAAGTGGCGCGCATCGTCGCGTTCGTGGCGAGTCCCGCGGGCAGCCTCATCACGGGATCCAACATCGTGGCGGACAACGGCTTCACCAAGCGCGTGCAATTCTGATGGACGATTTCTGGGAGCGATCCAAGGCTCCGCGCTTCACGCCGGTGTCGCGCGGGCGGCCCGAGGACAGCCCCGGCACGCCGCTCGAGAAGGCGCCCGAGCCGCAGCTCGGTCACGGCGTCATCGACGCCCGGCGCTATTTCTCCCGCGAGTTCATGGAGCTCGAGTGGCAGCGCATGTGGACCAAGGTCTGGCTGCTCGGCGGTCGCGAGGTCGATATTCCGGAGGCGGGCGATTACATCGTGACGGAGATCGGCCCGGAATCGATCCTGATCATCCGCCAGCGCGACGGCTCGGTGCGCGCGTTCTACAACGTCTGTCAGCACCGCGGCAACCGCATCCGCGGCTGCGGGATCGGCAGCACCGGTGAGTCGCTGTCGCTCAAGTGCCCCTACCATCACTGGGAGTACGAGCTCGACGGCTGCTATCGCCGCATACCGGACATCGATACCTTCCCGCAAGGCAAGCCGCCACAGGGTCTGCCGGAGGTGCGCTGCGAGCGCTGGGGAGGGCTCGTCTGGTACTCGCTCGATGAGTCGGCGCCGCCGCTGCTCGAGTACCTGGACCCGCTGCCGCGGCACCTGGAGCCCTACAACCTGCAGAAGATGGTGCAGACGCGCGACATCACCGTGGAGTGGGATTGCAACTGGAAGACCTCGGTGGATGCTTTCAACGAGACCTATCACGTGCAGGGCATCCATCCGCAGCTGCTGTGGTACCTCCACGACCTCGACGTGCAGATCGACTGCTACGACCGGCACAACCGCTATCTCATTCCCTTCGGCACGCTCTCCCCGCGCGTGCGCAAGCCGCCATCCATACCCGAGCCGATCAAGACCATCATGAAGGCCGCCGGCATCGATCCGGCCGACTACGACAAGCCGATCGGCGAGATCCGCCGCGACGTGCAGCGGCACAAGCGCGCCCACGGAGCGAGCCAGGGGAAGGACTACTCGCGCCTCAGCGACGATCAGCTGACCGACGATTTTCACTATCTCATCTTCCCCAATCTCTCGCTCAACGTGCATGCGGACGACTTCTGGATATTCCGGCAGCGGCCGCATCCGCACGACCCTGACCGCATGTTCTACGACATCATGACCTTCGAGCTGGTGCCGGATGGCCAGGAATGGCCCGAGCGCGCGCAGCACAAGCAGTGGAGGCACGGCGACAAGTCGATCGGTACGGTGCTCGATCAGGATGCGCAGAACCTGCCCGGGGTGCAGGCGGGCATGCATTCCAAGGGCTTCAAGGGCCTGTGGATCGGCGCGCAGGAGCTGCGCATCCGGCACTTCCACAAGGTGCTCGATGACTATGTCTATGGGCCGCAGGGCAGGCCCGCCGGGGCGCCGTAGGAGAGGCCGATGTCGCTCGAGAAATCACGCCTGCTCGATGCCTACCGGTGCATGAAGACGATCCGCGAGTTCGAGGAGCGTCTGCACGTCGAGATCGCCACGGGCGAGATCCCGGGGTTCACGCACCTCTACGCGGGCCAGGAAGCGGTGGCGGCCGGTGTCTGCGCGGACCTCACCGATCAGGATTACATCGTGAGCACCCACCGCGGGCACGGGCACTGCATCGCCAAGGGATGTGACATCACCGGCATGATGAAGGAGATCTACGGCCGCGCTGACGGGCTCTGCAAGGGCAAGGGCGGCTCGATGCACATCGCGGACTTCGACAAGGGCATGCTCGGGGCCAACGCCATCGTCGGCGCCGGCCCGCCGCTAGGAGTGGGCGCGGCGATCGCCTGCAAGCTGAGGGGCGGCGCAGGCGGCCAAAGCCGCGTCAGCGTGGCGTTCGGTGGCGATGGCAGCTGCAATCAGGGCACCGTCTTCGAGGCGATGAATCTCGCCGTCGTGCTGGCAGTGCCCGCCATCTTCGTGTTCGAGAACAACGGCTACAGCGAGCATACCGGCGTGGGCTACGCGGTCGGCTCGAAGGACATCACGGCGCGGGCGGCGGCATTCGGCATGCCGGCCGAGCGGGTGGACGGCTCGGACTTTTTCGCCGTACTCGCCGCCATGCGGCGTGCGCTCGAGCGCGCCCGCTCGGGCGGCGGGCCGGCCGCCATCGAGGCGATGACCACCCGCTTTTACGGGCACTTCGAAGGTGATCCGCAAAGATATCGGGCGAAGGACGAGGTGGCGCGCCATCGGACGACGATGGACTGCCTCGCACGCTTCCGCGCCAGCGTGGCGCATGAGGGGTCGGTTGCCGCCGACGAGCTCGAGGAGATCGATCGCGAGGTGCTCGACAAGATCGATGCAGCCGTACGTGCAGCTCGCGCGGCGCCCATGCCGTCCGAATCCGAACTGACCACAGACGTATACATCAGCTACTGACCGGGACGGGCATGCCTCAGCTTTCGATGCGCGATGCGATCAATCAGGCGCTGCACCAGGAGATGGAGCGCGACCCGCGGGTGATCGTGTTGGGAGAGGATGTGTCCGGCGGCGCGGGCGGCAGCTCGGGCGAGCGGGAGGCTTCGGGCGGGATATTCGGGGTCACCAAGGGCCTGTTGCCACGCTTCGGCCCCGAGCGCGTCATC
>DASYGA010000406.1:0-3732 GCA_036000265.1 Steroidobacteraceae bacterium
AAAAAGGTGGAACAAACATCGTAAGCCAACCGCGCCGAATGTATTGAGCCATTTATCGGCCGCGAACTGGACCATTATGGAGTTGGATATCGACCCGGCGAGGCATGGTACGCTTGCGCCGACAAGTCTCGCGGAATTCCAACATGATGACAACGACGCGCTCCGGCGCCCCGGCCCTCGCGGCCGCCCTGATCGCTCTAGGGATCCTGGGGCTCGGCACCGGCGACTTCGCCCTGGTGTGGCAGCCCGTGCCCCAGTGGGTGCCCGGCCGGGAAATTCTCGCCTACGCTTTCGGCGCGGTGAGCCTTGCCGCCGGCCTGGGCCTCTTGTGGCGGCGGACCGCCGCGCCGGCAGCGGCGCTCGCGCTGGGTTACTTCTTCCTCTGGTGGCTGCTGCTGCGGGTACCCGCCTTCGTCGCCTCGCCGTTGGATGCGGCGGGCGGCCTGGGAGAGAACACCGTTGCCCTGTCGGGAGCGCTGGCGCTCTACGCAGCTCTACGCGCACCGGATCTGCGCGCACTGGGCGGCCGGCTCGATTTCCTCAGCGGCGCACGCGGCATCGGCCTCGCGAGGATGCTGCTGGGGCTGGGATTGATCGGCTGCGGCGAGGCGCATTTTCGCTTCCTGAAGGAAACCGCGGCTTTCATCCCGGCCTGGATCCCGGGACACCTCGCCTGGGCGGCCGCCACCGGCAGTGCTTTCCTCGCAGCCGCGGCGGCGATCCTCTTTGGGGTGCGGGTGCGGCTCGCCGCGAGCCTCGCCGCTGCAATGATGGCAGTGTTCACGGTGGTGATCTGGCTGGTCGGCACCGCACGGGCGCCGGCGGATCGCTTGCATTGGACGGGGCTGGCCGTGTCCTGGACCCTCGCTGCCGCCGCTTGGGCCGTCGCCGAAACATGGCGTGACACCGAGTGGGTTGCGGCCAGCGGCAAGGTCATCGGCGCGTCCTTTGCCCGCGAGCGCAATTAGGCTGTGCCGAGGAATCGCTCGAAGGCGACCAGCTCGTCAAACGCACCGCTCTCCTCTATGCCCGCGGCGAGCTCTTGCGATCGATCCAGGAGGAAACCGAACCGCAGAGCACCAGAACCAGCCTTGGGTTCTTCTTGAATCGTGTATCCCACGCGATTTTGAGCTGGCCGACGAAATCCGCATCGCGCGAGGCCATCCAGGAGATCTCATCGAGAAAGATGAGCGCCCTCTGGCCTTCCGTCAGGCGGGCGAGCAGTGCGAACGCATCCTGCCAGCTATGCAACTGCACCGAGGGGAGCCTGTGCTGCGCTGCCAGCTGGCCCGCAAAGCTCGGCCGCGCATTACTGGAAATCGACAGGGCTCGCTCATGAGGACGCGAGTGCCTGCGCGGCAGGCGTATTGTCCCGCCGCAGCCGTCGCAGGATGTCCCCCAACTGTGCGACACCGCGCCGGATCGCCGCGACATCGCTCGCGGCCGTGCCGAGCACTATGGCGGGCGACAGGGTCCGCTCCAGGGTCAGATGTGACAGCGGCAGCGCCACGATGCCCTGATCGGCGGCCCGGCGGCCGGCCTCGACCTCCGGGATGCCTGCTGCCAGCCAACCCACGGTCTGCAGGCCGGCGCTCACCGGCGAGAGCCGCAGCACATCCGCGAGCTCGCGCTGCGCGATCCCGACCAGCGCATCGTGCCGCTCGGTGTAAAGATCGCGCATGCGCCGCATGTGCTGCTCCATGTGGCCCGCCGAGATGAACTCCGCCAGCACGGCCTGATCCAGCACGGACGCAAACCGCTGCAGCACCGACCGCGCCGCCTCGACGGCGCCGAGCAGCGCTTGCGGCACGATGAGAAAGCCGAGCCGCAGCGACGGAAACAACATCTTGCTGAAGCTGTTGGAATAGATCACACAGCCGCTGCGATCGAGGCTGCGCAAGGCGGCGAGCGGCCGGCCGCTGAAGCCGAGCTGACTGTCGTAGTCGTCCTCGAAGATCCAGGCCCCCACTTCCCGCGCCCATTCGAGCAGCGCCAGGCGCCGCGGCAGCGACAGGGTCACCCCCAACGGGAAATGGCAGCCCGGGGTGACACAGGCGAGCTTCGCAACGCGCGCGCGGCGGCGACCGGCCTCGCAGTCGATCCCGGCCGCATCGACAGGGACGCCGACCACCTCCGCCCCCAGCGCCCGCAGCAGGGACGAGACGGCGGAGTAGCACGGGTCCTCCACCCAGACGCGATCCTGCGGGTCGAGCACCAGGCGCGCGATCAGATCGAGCGACGACTGGGTGCCGGAAGTGATCACGACCTGGTCGGCCGTACATTGGACCCCCCGTGTCAGCCGGACGTGCTCGGCGATGGCCGCTCGCAAGGGCGGAAAGCCGAGTGGATTGCCATGCGTGAGCAGATCCGGAACCGCCGTGCGCAGACAGCGCGCGCTGATCCGACTCCACGTCCTGATGGGAAATGCCTCGAGCGCCGCATGATCCAGGCGGAACGTGTGCGTGCTGGCCAGCATCCGGAACGGAAACGGGTTGCTCGCCAGGCGCCGGCCGCGCAGGGAGAGCGCAGGTGCTGCGACGATCGCACGAGGTCGCGAGTGCACCGCTGCGGAGCCAGATGGAGACAGCGCTGTCATGCTGCGCACAAAAGAGCCGCTGCCGACGGCACCTTCCACGTACCCCTCGGCGATCAGGTGATCGAATGCTGCGACCACCGTACCGCGGGCCACGCGATATTGAAGCGCAATGCTGCGGGTCGACGGCAATCGCATCCCGGGCGGCAGCCGGCCCTCCACGATGCCGAGCCGGATCTCATCGTACAGCCAGCGCAGCAAGGTGCTGCCGGCCGGGCGGGGCCGGAGCGTGAGGATGATCGGGGCTGCTGTCTTCGGCACGGTGTTTTTGTGGCTGGGAATGGCCCACTCGGCATGGCCGGCGTTGCCTTGGGTGCCGGTCCATATTCAGCTCACCGCGAGCCTAGCACAGGATCAGTTTTCATTGACACCCGCGATCTGATACCGCTACCATCCGCGCCGGATGACCGCAACCGGAGCGCCGCGCCTGTACCTCGGCATCGACATCGGCACCTCGAGTGTCAAGGCAGTGCTCCTGACGGAGCAAGGCGTCATCTCGGCCTCGGCCTCCGCATCTCTGGAGGTCAGCCGCCCCGCCCCGGGATTCTCGGAGCAGGACCCCCAGGCCTGGTGGCAGGCCACGATCCGGGCGGTCAAGGCGCTCTCGGGCGAGGCGCGCGCCAAGGTGCGCGCGGTGGGCCTTTCCGGGCAGATGCACGGGGCGACACTGCTCGACGCCGAGGACCGCCCGCTGCGGCCGGCCATCCTGTGGAACGATGGCCGCTCCGCCGAGGAGTGCCTGGAGCTCGAGCGCCGGGAACCCTCCTCCCGCGCGATCACCGGCAACATCATGATGCCGGGCTTCACCGCCCCGAAGCTCCTCTGGGTGGCACGTCACGAGCCGGACATCTTCCGCCGCACCGCCTGCGTGTTGCTGCCGAAGGATTACGTGCGCCTCTGTCTGACCGGTGAGAAGGTCAGCGATGTCTCCGATGCCGCGGGCACGGGCTGGTTGGACGTTGGCCGGCGCGAATGGTCGGATGCGATGCTTGCCGCGACCGATCTGAGCCGCGCGCACATGCCGCGGCTCACCGAAGGCTCCAGCCCCTCCGGAACCCTCACCGCGGAGGCTGCCGCTGCACTGGGCATCCCGCGCGTAGTCGTGGCCGGTGGCGGCGGCGACAACGCCGCGAGTGCCG
>DASYGA010000441.1:0-4794 GCA_036000265.1 Steroidobacteraceae bacterium
GTATGGCGTGCAGGCGGAATGGGACTTGCGGCAGTCGCAAATCGCGCACTTCTACGCACGGCTTGGTGTGAACCGCAGCAACACTCAGGTGACGACGACGAGCACCATCATCAGCGGGCCCCGCGGCCGGACAGTCACGCCAGTGACAACGACGAATACCGTCAACACCACCGGCGTAAACGGCGGGATCGGCGTCGATCTGCGCTACCAGGTCACCGAAATCACGGTCGATCTGCTGCGGGCATTGACCCCGAGCTCGCAAGGGGCCGTGCTGGAGGATGAAGAGCTGCGCTTCCGGGTGCTGCATGCGTTCCAGCCGCGGCTCTCGGGATTCATGGGCGTACGCGGAATGCGCCTGCGCGGCCTCTCGAACCGCTACGGCGTCACCGTCGAGGGCGAAGACTACGTGACCGCCGAGACCGGCTTCGACTACCAGATCACCGAGCGCTACCGGATCGAGGGCGCGTACGACTACATCTGGCAGCGCTTCCCGGGTACGCCGAACGCGTCGTCGAACGCAGTGCGGCTGTCGATCATTTATCAGCCATTGAGCCGCTATGAGCCCTTACCCGAGCTCAACGGCATTCCCCAGGAGCGATGAGCATGGCGGACCAAGACGAAGCTCCCAGCCTCGACCTATCGGACTACGTGGCGGCCATCAAGCGCCGGCGCATGCTGCTCGCAAGCATCGCGCTGCCGATTCTCGCAATTGCGGCGGCGCTCGCGATCGGGCTGCCGAACGTTTACATCTCGACCGGGCTCTTCAGCTTCACGGATGCGACGGTGCCGGGGGAGATGCCCAACGGGAATGCCGACGCGATTCAGCGTCTGCAGGAGCAGTACCGTGACGCCTACGTCGACAGCCTGTCGAGCACCGTCCTGAGCGGCGCCAGCCTCCGGCAGCTCGCGCAGCAGGTTCCGGGAATCGCCCCTGCCGGCACCGATACCGCCACGGCCGTGCAGGACATCCAGCGCCGCGCGCACGTCGAGACGGTGCGAACGCAGGTGCTCGACCCGAATACCGGCCGCAATCTCGATATCATCTCGGCGTTCACGGTCTCTTATCAGAGCCGCAATCCGGAGGTTGCGGCGCGCGCCGCCCAATGGCTCTCCGATGCCTTCATGAGGGCGAACCGTGAGGGGCGCCTCGTGAGCGCCAAGGCGGCTGAGCAGTTCTACGACAAGCAGACGCAAGCCTACCGGGATCAGATCGCCCAGATCGAGTCCAAGCTCGCGACATTCAAGGAGAAGAACTACGACCAGCTGCCGGGACTCACCAATCTGAACATGGGCATTCTGCAGACGACCCAGCAGCAGATCGATACCCTGACGCAGCAGATCGGGGCTCTGCGGCAGAACCGCGTATTCCTGCAACAGCAACTCGACCAGGCCAAGAACGCGGGAACGGATGCCGGCCTGCTGGGGCAGCTGCAGGCGGAGTACAACAAGAAGCTCGCGACCTACGACCCGAACTATCCGGACATGATCGCGTTGCGCCAGCAGATCGATCAGCTGCAGGAGGGGGGCGGCGCGGTCAACAGCCTGTCGCTGCCGGCACAGCTTCGGGCGGAGGAGCAGGCGCTCGCTCAGGCCAGGCTGCGGTATAGCGAGGACTTCCCGGATGTGAAGCGTCTGGAGCGGCAGGTCAAGATTCTGAAGACGCGCATCGCTCATGGCGAGAAGTACGCGGGCAACGCCGACGGCAGCCCCGCCGTGGTAACGCTCAGGGCGCAGCTCAACGCCAACCAGGCCCAGACCGAGGGCCTGGAGAAGCAGGAAGGTCAGCTTCACAAGCAGCTGATGGACCTGGAGGGACGCGTGCAGGCGGCGCCCCAGGTGGAGCGCCAGTTCAAATCGCTCGCGCTCAACCTGCAGCTGGCGCAGACCAAGTACAACCAGCTGCTCAAGTACCAGATGGACGCCCAGCTCACCAGCCAGGCCATCGCAAGCGGCCGCAGCGACCGGATCCGCATCGCGCAGCAGCCGTCCGTGCCGCTGGCGCCGGGGAAGCCGAAGCGTACGGCCATCGCGATCGTGGGACTGATGCTTGCGATCCTGCTTGCACTGACAGCGGTGGTGATTGCCGAGAGCATCGATCAGACCGTGCGAGGCAGCCGTGACATCCGCCGGGTGCTCGCGCTCTCGCCCCTTGGCGTCATCCCGGAGATCCAGGACGCGGCGACGGCACGGCGATCGCGGTTGCAGGTGGCGATGCTGACTGCGTTCGTATTCATAGGTACCGCCGTGGTGCTGATGATTGCGCGAAATTTCTACTCCTGATCCGAAGAGCTGCGCGAGCGGCGAGGTAAAGCGACTCATGAGCCTGATCGAGGAAGTGATGCGCCGCCAGGCGCACGAGCGCGGTGCGATGCCGGCAGGTCTCGCGGCGAATGCGGGCGGGGCGGCTGCGGCTGCGCGGGTGGCGCGACCGATGGCGGCGCCCCCTGCCGAGGTGCCCATCCAGCAGTATCGTTCCGCGGCGATCGATCCCGAGGCGCTGGAGCGCAATCGGGTGTTGCTGCGTGTGCAGGATGTGGCGGTTTCGCGTGCCTACAAGATCCTGCGCACCCGGGTATTGCACCGGATGGTGGAGCACAACTGGCACAGCCTCGGGGTGACCGGCACGGGCGCCGGAGAGGGCAAGACGATCACCGCCATCAATCTGGCGATCGCTCTCGCCCAGGATCCCAACGCATGGGTCTTCCTGGTCGATCTGGACCTGCAGCGGCCGCAGCTCGGCGCCTATCTCGGCATGAGCTATGAGTATGGCCTGACGGACTACCTTACCGGGCAGGCCGCGCTCGAGCAGGTCGTCTACGACATCGGCATCAAGCGGCTGGCGGTCGTGCCGAACGCCAGCCCGGTCGAGACCTCCTCGGAGCATCTGCTCTCGGCCAGGATGGCCGATTTCATCAACGCGCTGGAGGCGCAGTCGCCGCGCCGCTACGTCATCTTCGACATGCCGCCCATCAACGTGAGTGATGATGTTCTCGCGTTCGCACCGCGCGTCGACAGCTTCCTCCTGGTTGCGTCCCAGGGTATTACGGCGCGCCGCACGCTCGCCAATGCCAAGGAGGTGCTGTCGGAGCTGAACGTACTCGGTGTCGTCCTCAACCGCTCTACAGAGCGCAACGACAGTCCCTACTACTGATGGCGCTCGATCTGTCAGTCGTTGTTCCGCTCTTCAACGAAGAGGAGAGCCTGCGCCCGCTCTATGCAGCCATTGTGGCGGGCGTCGAGCCGCTCGGGGTCTCATTCGAGATCGTGTTCGTGGACGACGGCAGCCGCGACGACACGGTGCGAGTCGCGGATGAGATCGCGCGCGCCGACCCCCGTGTATGCCTGGTCAAGTTCCGCCGCAATTACGGCCAGACGCCCGCCATGGCGGCCGGCATCGCCGAGGCGCGGGGCGAGATCATCGTCACCATGGACGGTGATCTGCAGAATGATCCGGCCGACATCGGCAAGCTGCTCGCGCGCATCGAGGAAGGCAACGACATCGTGGTCGGCTGGCGGCACGAGCGCCAGGATAAGCTCTGGACGCGCAAGGTCCCATCGCGCATCGCCAACGCGCTCATCGCCAAGGTGACCGGCGTGCCGATTCGCGACAATGGCTGCTCGCTCAAGGCCTATCGCGCCTGCCTCATCAAGCGGATTCCCCTCTATTCGGAAATGCATCGCTTCATCCCCGCGATGGCCTCGATTGCCGGCCCCCGCATCGCGGAGATCCGGGTGCGGCACCACGCGCGGCGCTTCGGCCAGTCGAAGTACGGCCTCTCACGGATCTACAAAGTGCTGCTCGATCTGATGGTGATCAAGACCGTCGCCTCATTCACCGCGCGGCCGATGCTGTGGTATGGCCTGTTGTCGCTGCCGATGCTCGGCGCCGCGGCTCTGGCCCTGGGCTGGACGTGCTTCACGCTGGCGACTGAGGGCAGGATGTCGCTCTCGATCGCCGGCACGGGGGTGATCTTCCTCACCTCGACCATCATGTTGCTCGCCGCGGGAGCGCTGGGTGAGCTCATCTACAAGCTGGGAGATCTGCGCGAGCACCAGTTCTCCGGGCTCACCCAACACCTGCTCGTCAGAGGCGCTGCCAGCCATGACTGACTCCCTCAGCGAAAGAGTGGATATTTCGGCGATCATCCCGATCGGCAGCCGCTGCGCGGCCGACATTCTTGCGCTCTATGCGGACTACAAGCAGGGCCTCGACGCGCTCGGCTGCAGCTACGAGGTGATCGTGGTACTGGACGGGCCGCGGCCGCAACTGGCGGCGGACGTGCAGCGGCTCCTCTCGTCCGGCGACCGCGTTTCGGTCATCAGTTTGACCAAGCGCTTCGGCGAGGCCACGGCGCTGGTGGCTGGGTTTCAGCGCGCCAGCGGACGCATCATTCTCACGTTGCCGGCATATCACCAGATCCGCGGCGATGAAATCGGCAAGCTGGTGCGGGCGCTCGGAGTCACCGATCTTGCGATCGGCCGCCGCTGGCCGCGCGCCGGCAGCCGCTTCGAGACGATGCGCCGCGATGCATTCCATCGTGCGCTGGCCTCGATCACCGGCCAGCGCTTCCACGATCTCGGCTGCGGCGTGCGCGCCATGAAGCGCCGAGTGCTGGAAGAGATCAATCTTTACGGCGATCAACATCGCTTTCTGCCCGTGCTGGCGAGCCGGATCGGCTTCAGGGTGCTCGAGATCGAGCTCCACCAGTCGCCGCTCGACCGCTACGAGGGAAGCTATCCGCCGCGCGAATACATCCGGCGCGCACTCGACATCTGCACGGTATTTTTCCTCGT
>DASYGA010000012.1:0-9553 GCA_036000265.1 Steroidobacteraceae bacterium
GGTCCGAACGAAGGTCATCAACTGGCGTTTCGGATCGACGCCGAGCTGTGGGGGCAGCCGATGCCGCAGCAGCTCGTTCTGCGTACACGTATCGAGACCGACACCGGCAACGTCACCGTCAGCGATTCGGGCGCGGGGTGACGGCCGATGGATCCGCGCCTCCTCGACTACTACAACCGCGAGCTGCAGTTCGTCCAGGAAATGGGCGCGGAGTTCGCCGCTGCTTATCCGCGGATCGCCGCGCGCCTCGGACTGGAAGGGCTCGAATGCGCCGACCCGTATGTCGAGCGGCTGCTCGAGGGCTTCGCGTTCCTGGCCGCCCGCATTCAGCTGAAGCTCGATGCCCGCCACCCCGACTTCACGCAGCACCTGCTCGAGATGGTGTATCCGCAGTTCCTCGCGCCGGTGCCGTCCTGCACGGTCGTGGAGTTTGCGCCGGATCTGAAGGAGGGCGCCCAGCTCGCCGGCGTCACGATTGCGCGCGGCGCGACTCTGCGCACGCCGCTCGGCAAGGGCGACCGCACGGCGTGTGAGTTTCGGACCGGCCATGCGGTGACGCTGTGGCCGCTCAGCATCGTGGAGGCGAAGTACCTCTCCGGCACCGGCGCGCTCGCGGTGCAGGGGATTCCGGTCGACACGCGCGCTCGCGCGAGCATTCGCCTGCGGCTGAAAGCAGCGCCCGGCGTGCGCCTCGACTCATTGGATCTCGATTCGCTGACGTTCTTTCTCAAGGCGACGCCCGGTCTGACCCAGGTGCTCTACGAGCAGATCGCGGCGGACTGCCTCGGCTTTTACCTGCGATCGACCCAACAGGGCGCCCCCGTCACCACGCGATCCGCCGCGAGCGTCCGCCAGGTGGGATTCGAGGACGACGAGGCGCTGCTTCCGGTCACGCGGCGCGGATTCCAGGGCTACCGCCTGCTGCAGGAATACTTCGCCTTTCCGGAGCGCTTCCACTTCTTCGCGCTCGACGGCCTGCGCGATGCGGTCCGCCAGTGCGCGGGCGATGAGCTCGAGATCCATCTCGCTCTGACGCGCGCTCAGCCGGCGCTCGAGAATGCGCTCGACGCCAGCCACTTCCGGCTCTTTTGCGCGCCGGCGGTGAACCTCTTTGCGCGCACCGCCGACCGCATCCATGTCGATCTTTTCGATACCGAGCATCACCTCGTCGCCGACCGCAATCGGCCGATGGATTTCGAGGTGTTCGGTGTTGAGCGGCTCACGGCCGTCGGCAGCGACGGCGAGCCGATAGGCGAGATCCGCCCCTTCTATTCCGCGGATCATCACACCGACCCCGGCTCGCCGGCGCTCTATTACACGCTGCAACGGCGGCCGCGGCTGCTGTCCGCGCGCCAGCAGCAGTTCGGGGCACGGTCGGCCTATGTCGGCAACGAATGCTTCATCGCCGTGGTCGACAGCGCCCAGCGTCAGCTCGAGGGCAAGCTTCGGCAAATCGACGCCCAGGTGCTCTGCACCAACCGCGATCTGCCGGTGCAGCTGGCGGTCGGCCAGGGACGCACGACTTTTCTCATCGAAGGCGGCATCCCCGTCGAATCCGTCCGCTGCATCGCAGGTCCGAGTGCTCCGCGGTCATCGCCCGCCTTTGGCGACACCGCCTGGAGGCTGATCTCCCATCTGTCGCTCAATTATCTTTCCTTGATCGAGCAGGGCGGCCCAGCGTCCGCGCAGATGCTGCGCGACATGTTGGCGCTGTATCGCGATCCGAACGACGCCGGGGCGGCACGTCAGGTCGAAGGCGTGGTGAGCGTGGGTTATCGGCCGCTCGTGCGGCGCATGCCGATCCCCGGGCCCATCACGTATGGCCGCGGGCTCGAGATCGTCCTGACCCTGGATGATTCTCCTTTCGAGGGCGCAGGCATCGTGGTGCTGGCGAGTGTTCTCGAGCGCTTCTTCGCGCGCTATGTATCTCTCAACTCCTTCACACAGACGCGCCTCGACTCCGCGGCGCGCGGGACGATCAAGACATGGCCGGTGCGGGCGGGCAGACGACAGATCGTCTGAGAGCGGTCGCGCCCGAGGCGGCCGGTACGAGTTCGGGCACGCCCGAGCGCGTTGCGGCGCTCGCGCGCCTGGGTGCGAACCCGCATCGGTTCACGCTGTTTGCCGCGCTGCGGCTTCTGGAGCAGTGCTTCCCCGATCATCCGCGGCTCGGGGAGTCGCGCAAGGCCGCGGATGACCCGGTCCGACTCGGTCAGGCACCGAGCCTGTCGTTTGCGCCGTCCGATGTCACGGGCTTCCACGAGTCGCCGAGCGACGGGCCGGCGCGGCTCGAGCAGTACTCGTTCGGCATATTCGGTCCGAATGGCTCGCTGCCGCTACATCTCACCGAGTACGCCTACGAGCGCGGCCGGCAGCGCGAAGATGCGACCTTCACGGATTTCGTCAATCTCTTCCAGCACCGGCTGACCTCGCTTTTCTATCGGGCGTGGGCCGATGCGGAGCCCGCCGCGAGCTGCGACCGGCCCGAGAGCGACCGCTTCCGCCAGTATGTCGGCGCGCTGCTGGGTCTCGGAACGGCGTCGGCGCGCTCGCGGGACGCCGCACCGGATCGCGCCAAGCTCAGCCGCGTGGCGCATTTCGCGCCGCAGCCGCGCTCCGCCGATGGGCTCGAGAGCATTCTGACCGACTACTTCGGCCTCACCGTCCAGGTGCGCCAGTTCGTCGGCGAATGGATGGATGTTCCGCGCGAGCTCTTCTGCCGTATCGGCCGCGACCCTGGCTCGGCCTCGCTCGGCCTCACGGCCGCGCTGGGCGCGCTCAGCTGGCAGTGCCAGCACAAGTTCGAGATCGTGATCGGCCCGCTCGCTCTGGGGAGCTTCGCCGACCTGCTTCCCGGCTCGCGCGGCCTTGCCGAGCTCGCCGCACTGGTGCGCCTGTATACCAACGATGAGTGGAGCTGGCAGCTGCGCCTGCTGCTGCGGGACGTCGAGGTACCGGGAGTGCGCTTAGGTGCCGCCGGGCGGCTCGGCTGGACCACCTGGCTGGGGGGCCGCGGGCAGATGGCGGATGACGTGGTGATTCAAGAACCGGCTTCGGATTCCTTGCGCTGGAAAAACATGACATGAGTGATATCAGTCGAGTCGCACTCTTCGGCAAGCTCAACAGCCTCGCCTACAAGGCGATCGAGAGCGCCACCGTGTTCTGCAAGCTGCGGGGCAACCCGTATGTCGAGCTGGTGCATTGGCTGCACCAGATCCTGCAGCTGCAGAGCTCGGACATTCACCTGATCGTGCGCGCCTTCAGCGTCGATCCCGGCAAGCTGGCGCGGGACATGACCGAGGCGCTCGACCGGCTGCCGCGCGGTGCGAGCTCGATCTCCGATCTCTCGGCGCACATCGAGGACGCCACCGAGCGCGCCTGGGTCTGGGCGACTCTCAAGTACGGCGAGCCGCGGATCCGCACCGGCCACGTGCTCATCGCCATGGCGAAAACCCCGGCGTTGCGCCATGCCCTGCTCGCGATGTCGCGCGAGTTCGAGAAGATCAAGCCGGACCAGCTGGCGGATGATTTCCCGGACATCGTCGCCAGTTCGCCGGAGGCCGCGCTCGGCGCGAGCGACGGCAGCGCGCTCGCGGCCGCGGCAACGCCCGGGGAGGCGAGTGGCGCCCTGCCGCCGGCGCAACTCGGCAAGCAGGAGGGACTGAAACGATTCACGGTCGACCTGACCGAGCAGGCGCGGCTCGGCAAGATCGATCCTGTCGTCGGCCGCGACGATGAGATCCGCCAGATCGTCGATATCCTGATGCGGCGCCGGCAGAACAATCCGATCCTGACGGGCGAGGCCGGTGTCGGCAAGACGGCAGTGGTCGAGGGGTTTGCGCGCCGCATCGCCGCCGGGGACGTTCCCCCCTCGCTCAAGGAGGTCGCGCTGCGGGCGCTCGATGTCGGCCTGTTACAGGCCGGAGCGAGCATGAAGGGAGAGTTCGAGCAGCGCCTGCGTCAGGTCATCGATGAGGTACAGGCTTCACCGAAGCCGATCGTGCTCTTCATCGACGAGGTGCACACGCTGGTGGGAGCAGGCGGAGCGGCCGGCACGGGTGACGCGGCGAACCTGCTGAAGCCTGCGCTCGCGCGCGGCACGCTGCGCACGATCGGTGCGACAACCTGGGCGGAGTACAAGAAGTACATCGAGAAGGATCCCGCGCTCACCCGGCGCTTCCAGACGGTGAAGGTGGAGGAGCCGACCGAGGACAAGGCGCTGCTGATGATGCGCGGTGTCGTCTCGGTGATGGAGAAGCATCACCGCGTCCAGGTGCTCGATGAGGCGCTCGAGGCCGCCGTGAAGCTGGCCCACCGTTATGTGCCGGACCGCCAGCTTCCCGACAAGTCCATCAGCCTGCTCGATACCGCGTGCGCGCGGGTCGCCGTGAGCCATCACGCTACGCCCGCGGAAGTGGAGGACTGTCAGCGCCGCATCGAGGCGCTGCAGACGGAGCTCGAGATCATCGGCCGCGAAGCGGCGATCGGCATCGATACTGCCGAGCGGGCCAGGAGCGCCGAGAGCGCGCTGCGCACCGAGCGCGAGCGGCTCAAAGGACTGCACGCGGCCTGGGAGCGCGAGAAGGGGATCGTCGATGAGATTCTCGCGCTGCGCGCGAAGCTCAGGGCCTCCGCTGCTGCCGCGGACAAACTCGCCGCCAGCGCCGCGCAACCGTCCGCGGCGGGGGAAGCGGCCGGATCGGCTGCACCGGCCTCGAACACCGCAGCATCGGCGGCGCCCTCGGCACTGTCCGGAGCAGCGCCGGATGCGCCGCTCGGCGAGGCCGAGCAGGTTGCAGCGCGGGCGCGCCTGCAGGAGCTGCAGAAGATGTTGGCCCAGGCCCAGGGCGACCGGCCACTCGTGCTGCCGAGCGTGGACGAGCAGGCGGTCGCCACCGTCATCGCCGACTGGACCGGGATTCCCGTCGGTCGGATGGTGAAGGACGAGATCGCCACCGTGCTCACCCTGGCCAAGACCCTGGGCCAGCGCGTCGTCGGCCAGGATCACGCGCTCGAGATGATCACCAGGCGCATCCAGACCTCGCGTGCCAGCCTCGAGAACCCCAGCAAGCCGATCGGGGTCTTCATGCTGGCCGGACCGTCCGGCGTCGGCAAGACGGAAACGGCCCTCACGCTCGCCGAAGCCCTTTACGGCGGGGAGCAGAACCTCATCACCATCAACATGAGCGAGTTCCAGGAAGCGCACACCGTCTCGACTCTGAAGGGTGCTCCCCCTGGCTACGTGGGCTACGGCGAAGGAGGCGTGCTCACCGAGGCCGTGCGGCGCAAGCCATACAGCGTCGTGCTCCTCGATGAGGTGGAGAAGGCGCACCCTGACGTGCACGAGATTTTCTTCCAGGTGTTCGACAAAGGCATCATGGAAGACGGTGAAGGGCGGCTGATCGACTTCAAGAACACTCTCATCATCCTCACCACCAATGTGGGGACCGACCTGATCATGGGGATGTGCAAGGATCCGGAGCTGCTGCCGGATCCGGACGGCATCGCCAAGGCCCTGCGCCAGCCGATGCTCAAGACCTTTCCGGCCGCGCTCCTCGGGCGAATCGTCGTGATTCCCTACTATCCGCTGAGCGATACCGTCCTGGGAAGCATCATCCGGCTGCAGCTCGATCGGGTCGTCGAGCGGATCCGGCAGAATCACGGCGCCGAGCTGCGCTACGGCGAGGAGGTCGTACGGCTGATCGCCTCGCGCTGCACCGAGCCGGAGAGCGGCGGCCGCATGATCGATGCGATTCTGACCAACACGCTGCTGCCGCGGATCAGCCGGCTGTTCCTCGAGCGGATGTCGGAAGGCATGGCAACGCGCGCCGTGACCATCTCCGTGAAACAAAGCGAGTTCGAGTATTCCATTGCCTAGGGGAGAGACCGATGTCCAGGCTAAGAGAGCTGAATGACTGCATCGTCCGCGTCACCAGTACCGAGGAGGCAAACAAGCTGGTGAAGAATTGGCTGCCAAAGCAGGCCGAGTTCATCGATAAGCCCAGCCTGGGCACCGAGGCCGGGGTGCGCAACTGCTCGCTCATCGCCGAGTTCGTCATCGCGTTCTATTCGTACCAGAAGGTGCGCTACGGCGAGCGCATCATCGGCGGCGACTCAAAGCCTGCGAAGGCCACGGCCTTCGACCTCAGAAGGCACCTGACCGGCGATCCGCAGGCGTTCGTGGGCGAGTTCGGCGGGCACAATATTGCCGTGATCAGGGAGGGAGACCTGTACGGCCTCTATCAGGCCTGGGAAGGCAAGTTCCACGTATTCCCCAAGCTGAACGAAGATGGCGAATCGCACAACATCTTCGGCGCGGGCGACGACACCGTCACGCTGATCAACAACGAAGTTGCGTACCTGCAGAAAAAGACCAGCACGGCGGTGAGCCTCAAGCCGATGTGCTGATGCCAGGAAGAAAACAGCGCTCCTTCAACCTACCGGAGACGATCCAATGGCCCCGACTCCATCGACCCGGCCCGCGGAGCTCGAGAACTCGCGCCTGGGTGTCATCTATTTCCTCGGCAACCTGCGCGTGGACTTCTCACCGGAGGGCAGCGCCACGGAGCTGAAGAACAAGACCCTGACCCTGCTGCAGGGCAAGGTGGGCGACGGCAAGATCATGGCGGCTGCGACCAAGGTGGGCGCAGCGGTGGAGGCGATCGACAGGCAGGTCGACCAGATCGCGGCGGCGATCCAGGAGTGGCTCGTCGGCAAGTTCAACATCTCCAAGAGCGACGCCGAGCTCGCCGTGCAGCACGTTCGATACAACGTGCCGGCGCTCATCTACGGCATCCAGGACGAAGCGCGCAAGACGGCGCACGACTTCGGGGTGACCGGCGTCGCATCCGGCCTCGTGACCGCGGTCTCCAAGAGCATCGAGTATTTCAACCTCAGACACACCGGCAAGGGTGTGACGCTGGAGTCCGGGCACCCGGACATCGTCGCCGCGTCGATCAGGCGGGCGGTCGCCAAGGATGCATTGGTCGGCCTGGCGGAAGCCGCGCTCGCAGGCGCCAAGGCGGCGCTGGCGGCGTTCACGGGAGGCGCCGGACTCATCATCAACAGGATCGCAGGCGTGATCGAGCTGCTGCTTCGCTTCGCGGTGCGCTTCTGCGATGCGCTCGGCCTGCGCAAGGTGTTCGCGGCCGCGCACGAGAAGTGGACCTGCCACAAGCAGAGCGACGCGATTCAGAAATCGGGCGGCGAGTTCGCCGACTGGTTCAAGAAGATCGTCGACCGCTCGCCGATCTGTGCCGCCATGGTGATGAATTGCGGCATCGCCGGCGACGCCATGCGTTTCCTGCAGGTGATCACCACCCAGGGAGTCCTGGTCACGCAAGGCCAGTTCGACAAGGGCGTCACTTACCTCAACGCGCTCAAGGCGTCCGCGGGCGACCTCATCATGCAGATTCAGCAGGACATGAGGATCTGGAGCCCGGATCCGATGACCGCCTCGCTGCTCAAGCACGCCGGCGAGATCGGCCTGGTGCAAAAGGAAGCCAACTCGTCATGGCGTGCGCGGATCTTCGGCTGGACCAATCAGCCGGGCAAGGCGAGCAAGGCGGCCAACTGGCTGCTCGGCAAGGCAGGGTACAAGCAGAGCACCGTATTGACGCGAATCTAGCAAGTCTGGCCTGGGTTACGGTCGTGGCGATCGGACATCGCCGCAGCAAGCCTGCGGGACCCCATGCGGTGCCGCCGTGAATTCTTGCGCGCGCGCCCTGCAGGAGGCGATCGAGGCGCATCAAAGAGGCTGCCTGGCCGAAGCCGAGGCGGGCTACCGCCGCGTGTTGCAACAGCGTCCCGACGATCCTGATGCCCTGAACTTTCTCGGCATGCTGCGCTGCCAGGCCGACGATCCGGCGCAGGGGGCGCAGTTCCTGGAGCGCTCGGTCGCGGCTGATCCGGACAATCCGCACGCCTGGCTCAACCTCGGTAATGTGCTGGTCGTGCTCGAGCGCCACGAGCAGGCCCGGGCAGCCTTCACGCGCGCGACCGAGCTGGCACCGGGCCTGGCGATGGCGTGGTTCAACCTCGGGGTGTGCCTGGGGCGCTGCAAGCAGCCGCTCGCGGCGGCCTCGGCGCTGCACCGGGCGCTCAAGCTGGAACCCGGACACCTTCCGGCGTACGAGTCGCTCGCATTCGTCCTGCACCGGCTGGGCAACTACACGGAAGCGGCAGAGGTCTACCGCGAATGGCTGGATCATGATCCCGACAGTGCCATCGCACGTCACATGCTCGCGGCCACTTCAGGCAGCGAAGCGCCGTCCCGGGCGCCGGATCAATACGTGCAGCATCTGTTCGACGATTTCGCCGCGACGTTCGATGAGAACCTGGCCTCGCTGCAGTATCGGGCGCCGCAACTGATCGCCGGGCGGCTCGGCCGCGAGTTTGCCGGCAATGCTCCGCTGGATATCCTCGATGCCGGGTGCGGCACGGGCTTGTGTGGTCCGCTCGTGCGCTCGCTCGCGCGCACGCTCGTGGGAGTCGACCTGTCCGCGGCCATGATAGCGAAGGCCCGCGCCCGTGGCGGTTATGATGAGCTCATCGTCGCTGAGCTCTGCGCGTTCATGAGCTCCCGCCCCGCGGCGTTCGATATCGTGCTCTCGGCCGACACGCTGGTCTATTTCGGCGCCCTCGAGGAGCCGCTGCAGGCGGCCCGCAGCTGTGTGCGCCGCGGTGGACTTCTGCTCGCCACGCTCGAGCGCCGGGACGCGGGCCAGGACTCGAGTGCGCCGCAGCCGTCATATCGCCTGGAGACCCACGGCCGCTACAGTCACTGCGAAGGGTATGTAGGCGCGGTGCTCGAGGGTGCCGGCTTCGGCGGAATCTCGCTGGAAAGATGCGTTCTGAGGCGGGAGCGGGGGAGCGATGTCACGGGATTGGTCGTGCTGGCGAGGGCGGAATGAGGCAAACTGCGCGCAGCCCGGAGGCGGCAGCTGACGCCAGGGGCTCACACAATGAGGGCCGCCTCCCAGAATGTGGCCGTAGTCCTTGAAAACTCATGCGTTTTTCTGCTATTTGTAGTCAATCTTTGACTCGTTGGAACTTCGATGGCACGCGCTAAGGTGGTCGATTTCGACTACTACCAGTTCATCGGACTCATGCGCCGCGCGACGGATGCGGGCAAGCGCATCGACAAGGCCGACGGCAAGCGTTGGACGGATTACATAAAGGCCAAGGGGATCAACGAAGTAGCGGCCACGGCCATCGCCCGGCAGAAGTTCGAGAACGCCCTGTTCGTCATCATCGATGAGGGTCTCGAGACCGACGGGCTATACTTCTACTCCAAGAACGACGAAGGTTGCCTGCGGCTGCAGACGATCGACTGATCGGCGCCGCACGCCGATCGTAGCGCGGGTCCAGGCTCGCCCGCGGGGCCCTGGGGGGCAAGAGAACACTGCATGGCCAGCACGTATCAGGACAACCGCTCCGTAAAGGTCACGTTCGGGCCACATGAGCTCATCTTCGAGCGCATGAGCTATGTCGAGCAGTTGAGCCAGCCTTTTCATTGCGAGGTGTCCCTGCTCAGTGAGAGCGGCGACCTCGA
>DASYGA010000048.1:0-5594 GCA_036000265.1 Steroidobacteraceae bacterium
TCGATGCACTCGTCGGGGTCGATCACCAGCATGTTGGGTCCAGCGTGAAAGCAGTCGACCGGACAGACTTCGACGCAATCCGTATATTTGCAGTTGATGCAATTTTCGGTGACGACGTGAGTCACGAGAATCTCCTCAACGCGCGTATCGCGCGTCACTATCGCAAAGTAGCGGCGGCTCAACCCGTATGCCTTGACCTCCATCAAGCCCACGGAAGCGTGGTACAGTTGGCGTATGCAGATCGACGGCGTCCTGGCGCGCGAACTGCGCCGTCACTACCTCTTCTGCGCGCTGAGCGATGAGCAGCGCGAGCGGCTGCTCGCGGCATCCCGGACGCGCCGCTTCGTCGCGGGAGAGCCTCTTTTTCGCCGCGGAGATACCGCACGTCACTTCTTCCTGCTGCGCAGCGGCTGCGTGAAGCTCTACCGCCTCTCGCCAGAAGGGGGCGAGAAGATCATGCGGCTGATCCGCGCCGGCCAGACCTTCGCGGAAAGCATCCTCTTCATGGAGGCGCCGACCTTCCCCGTGCACGGCGAAGGCGTGGAGGATGGAGAGCTCGTGGAAGTCGACCGTGATGCCTTTCTCGGGATCCTCAAGGAGTCCTTTGCCACCTGCCAGGCGGTGATGGCACAGATGACGGCCCGTATCCAGGCGCACTGGGACGAGATAGAGACCCTGGCGCTGCAGAACAGCCGCTATCGGATCGTGCACTATTTGCTGGCGCTTGCGCCGGCAGCTTCCCAGGGGCGGACGCAGGTGACACTGCCTGCACGCAAGATGGTGATTGCCGCGCATCTGGCGGTCACGCCGGAAACCCTGTCGCGGACCCTGCGCTCGCTCAGCGACGAGCATCTCATCGAAGTGGCGGGCGATGAAGTGACGATTCCCGATATCGAGGCGCTGCGCCGTCACATGCATTAGCCGGCGCTCGCCGCCAGCGCCTCGACTGCCTCAGAGCGGATGACGGGGTAGATGCACGAGGCCCCGTCCTCCGGGCTGCCGTCCAACTCCAGTGAGTAACGCGGCAGTGCCCGCAGTTGCTGCGCACAATCGTTGCGAATCACCTGCAACGGCCGCGGTGGGAGGAGGACCCGGCCGCCGCGCATGACCTCGGTGAGCAGAGGCACGCCGCCGGTCGAGCCGGTCGTTTCTCCCTCGAGTACGATGCGGTCGCGGAGTGCCAGGCCGTCCCTGCCGTATTCCCGCAATACCTGCTTGGCGCCGGGCCAGGTGGCCTTTCCGGGTGAGCGCTTGCGGCGCGGACGGCCGGCGTACATCTGCAGCTTGTAGGCCATATCGAGCGCCGGGGCGTCCGCCGAGACAGCGAGCGCCGTGCCGACACCGAATGCGTCCACCGGCACACCCGAGGAGACGAGCGCCGCGATCTGATGCTCATCGACACCACCACTCAGGGCGATTTGGACTTCGCGGCAGCCGTGCTCGTCGAGTATTCGTCGCACCTCACGCGCCTGCGCTCCGAGATCACCGCTATCGATCCGGACGGAATCGACGCCTTGGTTGGATCCCTGCGCCTTGAGCTCGCTCTCGAGCCGTGCCACTTGCTCGGCGGCCCGCATCGTGTCGTAGGTGTCGATGAGCAGCGTCGTGCGCGCTGGCCTCGTGGCCGTGAATTGGCGGAACGCTTGGCTTTCGTCGTCATGCGCTTCGATGTAGGAGTGCGCCACGGTACCCGAGATTGGGATTCCCCACAGCCGTCCGGCCTCCACAGTCGCGGTGGCATCGAAGCCCGCGAGGTATGCGGCGCGTGAAGAGAACAACGCTGCATCGCCCTCATGCGCGCGACGCATACCAAAATCGACCAGCCGCCGGCCCTGGGCGGCAATCACACAGCGGGCCGCCTTGCTCGCGATCAACGTCTGGAAGTGAACGATGTTGATCAGGCGGCTCTCGAGCAGCTGCGCCTCGATGATGGGCGCTGTGATCCTGAGAATCGGCTCTTCGGCGAAGAAGGGGGTTCCCTCCGGCATGGCGTGCACCGAGCCGCTGAAGCGCAGGTTGCTCAGATAATCGAGGAACCGTGGCGTGAAGGATCCGTCCCGCGCCAGGAATTCGAGCTCCGGTGCGGTGAAGCGCAACTCACCGATGAACTCCAACGCCTGCTCGAGACCGGCGGCGATGAGGAAACGGCGCGTCGGCGGCAGCCGGCGCACGAAGAGCTCGAATACGGCGGTCTCCTGCATGCCCTCCTCGAGATAGGCATGCGCCATGGTGAGCTGATAGAGGTCTGTGAGCAGCGCGCCGGCCATCGGCTCAACTTGTGAGCGAGTCACTGTTGCCCAGCATCACGCCCGCAGCGCGCAGCTCCTCGAGGGCTCGCGCACCGTCACCGTCATGGATGTCCACGGCCCTTACGGCATTCTCGAAGACGAACGCGTCCAATCCGTTGCGCAATGCATCGAGTGCCGTGGCTCGAACGCAGTAATCGGTCGCCAGCCCGCCGATGAATACCCGGCGGCAACCGCTGCGGCGCAGCTCGACACCGAGGCCGGTGGCCTGGAACGCGGAGTAGGCATCGGCATAGGCCGAGGTCCCCTTGTAGATGATGTGCGTCTCCCCGGGCAGCCGCAGCGCCGCTGGAGGCTCCGCGCCCCGCAGCCCGGCGATGCAATGAGGCGGCCAGGGACCACCCTCGGTCCGGAAGGAGCAGTGATCGCTCGGGTGCCAGTCGCGCGAAGCATAGATCGGAAGGCCCAGGCGCTCGAACGCGGCAATGAGGCGATTGAGTACAGGAATGAGGTCGTTGCCTCCACGGACGGCCTGTTTACCTCCCGGCAGGAAGTCGTTCTGCACATCGACCACGAGCAAGGCTTCGCCCGGCCCAGGCTTCAGCCCGGTCTGCTGAGTCAGGGTCTCGCTCGTCGCTGGTGCGCTCATGAGGCTCGTCCGCTCTCGCAGTGATGGCGTGAGACTGAATAACGCATCCCGCGGCCGCGGGCATCCGCAATTCTGCGGATAGTCTTTCGCGCGCCCAGCCGGCTTGATGCCCATCAAGGTGTCCGGGTGAGACTGAGCGGAAACTTATCGCGTGGTCATGATCAGCAATCGGGTGTCGCGGTGGACGCCGCTCTTCTTCGTCTTTGCGCTCGCCAACTTCCTGGCGGCGCAGGGGTTGATCGTCGCGGGCCTCACCTGGCCGGCGCAGGCGGCGCTGGCACCGGGCACGCTGGTGGCGGTGCACCTGCTGACGGTCGGGTGGCTGCTGCTCTTGATGCTCGGCGCGCTGTTCCAGTTCGTGCCCGTGATCACGTCCACTCCGCTCCCCAGCCAGCGCCTCGCGCTCGCGACGCTGATCGCAGTGCAGGGCGGCCTCATCGGCATGATCTGCGGGTTTCTCGGCATCACCGGCGTACTACCGGGTCACGCCGGAGCCTTGCCGGCCGGCGGTGCCGCGGTTCTTGCGGGCGTGCTGATTGCGGGGTGGAACATCGGTGTACCCCTGATCCGGGGGCGTCCGTTGACGCTTCCCGCCCGGCTGGTTCTCACTGGACTGGCATTCCTTCTCCTGACCGTGTTGCTCGGGCTGGCCTTTGCGCTGGCGCTGGTCGTACCGGCGCTCGCGCCGATCCTGGCGCCGCTCCTCGCCGGCGTCGGCGATCACGCGCTGGCGGGGCTTGGCGGCTGGTTCACGCTCGCCGCGATGGGCGTGAGCTACAAGCTGCTGCCGATGTTCATGCTCGCGCCGGAGGAGCGCGGGGCGACAGGCGACTGGGTTCACGCACTGGGCACTGCGGGATTCTCGTTGGCGATCGTTGCGGGACTCGCGGCGCTATGGGTTTCCGCACACCTCCTGCGCGTGCTGGAAATCGCCGGCTATGCCGTGATCGCCGGCGCCGTCGCGCTCTATCTCTGGGATATTGGGCAGATTTATCGCACGCGCAAGCGCTCTATCATCGAAGCCCACAACCGCTGTGCGGTAGGCGCCTTCGGATTCCTCGGGCTGGCGGTGGGCGTCGGGATCGGGTCTCTCGCCGCCGGCCGGCTCGGCGAAGCGGCGCCAGTGATGCTCTTCCTCACCGTGTTCGGGTGGCTCGGAGGCCTCGGGCTCACGCAGCTCTACAAGATCATCCCCTTCCTCACCTGGCTCAACCGTTATGGGAGCAACCTCGGACGCGGGGCAGTGCCGCGGGTGCAGGATCTCGTGAAGGAATCCCGCAGCTATCCCTGGTTCGTCTGCTATTTCCTCGGCGTGCTCCTCGCCGCGCTCGCGGCGCTCCTCGAGTGGCGCGTCGCATTCCAGTCAGCCTTTGCACTCATCCCGCTCGCGACCGTGGGGCTCGCGATCGAGTACGCGCGCGCCTGGCGGGGCCATTACGCACACGAGCGGCCTGCCGCCCCTGCCATTCCCCCATTCCTTCCTCAGCAGAGAGGTAGATCATGACCGAGCCACTGACCGTCGATGTGCGCGAAGAGCTGCGCACGGGTGGCGAGCCCTTTCCGCGCATCATGCAAGCGGTGAAGTCTCTCGCACCCGGACAGGCCCTGCGCCTGCTCGCCACCTTCGAGCCACTCCCGCTCTATGCCGTTCTCGGCCGCCAGGGATTTGCCCATGCGGCCACCCGACACGGCGAGGGCGATTGGGAGGTGCTGTTCGAGCCGCAGACGACACGCGCGGGCGAGTCGTCCGGCAAGCGGCCGCCGTCCGCTTCGACCACCACATCCACCTCCGATTGGCCCAAGCCGAGTACCTATCTCGATAATCGGGGACTGCTGCCGCCGGAGCCGATGGTGCGCATACTCGATGCACTCGAGCACCTTGGCGCGGGAGATGTCCTCGAGGCGCTCAACGAGCGCGAGCCCGTATTCCTCTACCCTGAGCTGCAGGCCCGCGGCGCAGCCATTCACACCGAGAAAACAGGAGAGGGAGTGCGGGTTCTGATCAGACGCGCGGGTGCGGCGTCATGAACGCGGTGCCCGCACCCGATCGCAGCTACGTGCTCGACGCACTTCACGAGGTGATCGATCCGGAGCTGGGATACAACATCGTGGATCTCGGGCTAGTCTACTCGCTCGAGGTGGACGACGGCGTAGTCAAGGTCAGAATGACCATGACGACACCCGGCTGCCCGGCGCAGGATTACATCATGTCAGGTGTTTACGAGCGCGCCCGCAATCTCCCCGGTGTAACGAGTGTCGACATCGATCTGATCTGGGAGCCGCGATGGTCGGCCAAGCAAATGAGCCCTGTCGCCAGGGCTCATTTTGGCATCGCCGATTAGCCGGGGCTCAGCCCGTCTTGCGCGCTGCGGTTGCGGTGCGCCCGATCTCCACCTGCCAGACCTGGGGCCCTTGCTGCAGGTAGTTCCAGGAGAACTGGCCGGTGTGCTCCGCCTCGAACTGGTAGTAGAGGGGCTTGGGGTCGTGGTCGTTCACCAGCACGAAGCTCTCGCCGGGCTTGAGCTTCTCGTAGGTATCGAAAATCTGGCGATGCCTCTCCATCGGGATGAGGCGACGAACGTCGAGTAGTCTGGGCTGGGACACGGAAATCTCCTCTTCTTCGGGGTGAGTGTGTTGGGCTCGGGTGAGCCGGTGCAATACTCCATTGAAGCGCTCGGCCTCGCGCGGCTGAGTGTGGC
>DASYGA010000092.1:0-2906 GCA_036000265.1 Steroidobacteraceae bacterium
TGCCCGCCAGCCACGGGAAGAGCGCCGCACCCATGCTGCCGAAACTGGCGAGGAAGCCGACCGCGCTCGGCACGAGGCGGGCGGGCACGAGACCGGGCAGCAGCGCGATGGTCGTCGGGTAGATCGGCCCGAGGCTGAACCCGGCTAACCAGAGGCCAAATGCCGCGACTGCGGGCAGCGGGGCGAGCCAGATGCAGAGCACGCCCGCCCCCGCACCGATCAGGCAGTAGCGGATGAGCGCCGTATCCGTAAGCGCAAAGCGGGCGGCGAGCCGGGCCAGCGTCAGCCGCCCGACGCTGATGCCCAACCAGTAGCCGCTCACCGACCAGCCGGAGAGCAGGCTGCCGTGATGGCGCACTTCGGTCAGGAAACTGTAACTCCAACTGCCGATACTGATCTCCGCGCCGACGTAGAAGAGCATGAAGACCGCCGCCAGCCAGACCAGCCGGAGGCGGAGGATGTCCGTGAGCAGGCTCGCCCCCGTCGCTTGTGTGGTGGGCTGCCGGGCGGCTGCCGGGCCGGCATCGAAGACGAGTGCGAAGCCAATCGCGAGGAGGAGTCCGCACGCGCACCAGAGGGCATAGACCGTATTCCACGGCAACCCGCGCGTCAGGATACCGGCGGCGATGATCGGGCCGAGGAACCCGCCGATGCCATAGAAAGCGTGCAGGTTGTTCAGTCGCGTCGTGCTCTCCGGCATGGCGGTGATGGCGGTGTTGAGCCCGGCGTCGATGATCGCGAAGCCGAAGCCGAAGCCGATCATCGTCAGTAGTACGAGCGCGAATGGCGGCTGTAGGCTGACCAGCAGCGCACCGAGCGCGAATGCGGCCGCGCCGAGCATGAGGAAACGGCGCTCGCCGAGCAGGGCGACGAGCAATCCGCTGCCAAAGGCCGCGACGATGTACCCGGCCGTGAGGGCAACGAAGAGCAGGCTGACGACGCCCTTGCCCACGCCGTAATGCGCTTGCAGACTGGGCAGCAGGATACCCGTCGCGCCATCCGTCGCGCCGATCAGCACGAAGGCGGCGAAGGAGAGCGCCACGCGCCGTCGTAGCGCACCGGTCGGTGTTTCTGTGACGTGGGGAGATGTGATCGGGTGTACCCTCCATCTTCAGCCGGGCGCGAACGCTATCGCACTGCGGAGGGTACAGTATACTGAGAGTCGCGACGACTCCGGCTAGCAGAGGGCGCCTGTCGGGGGATCGTTGCCAGAAAGGGAGCCACCCGATGGGTTCCGTCCTCCGTCCGCTCTTCATCTCCGCTTCCCGCTCGTCCCGCGCTGAACACCTCGTCCGTTCCTCTCCGCTCACGCAGCCGCTCGTCTCCCGCTTCGTCGCCGGTGAGACCTTCGCGGATGCCCGCGCCACCGCCGAGCGGCTGGCGCGCAAGGGACTGCTCATCACCTACGATCACCTCGGCGAGGCGGTCGAGGACGAGCAGGCCGTCCGGCAGATGGTCGAGGAGTATCAAACCTACTTCGCGGCGACGGCGCGCGGCGCGCATTTCTCGCTCAAACTCTCGCAACTCGGCCTCGGCATCCGCGAATCGCTGGCGCGGGACTCGCTCATCACGCTCTGCACGGCGGCGGCCAGGTACGACCATCGCCTGCGCGTGGACATGGAGGAATCGCAGACCATCGACGCGACGCTCCGGCTCGTCGAGGCGGCGCGGCCACACGGCGGCGACCCCGGCATTGTCGTCCAGGCGATGCTCCGTCGCGCGCCGGACTTGCTCCAATGGGCGATCGAGCGCGATGTTCGCGTACGGCTCGTCAAGGGGGCATACAAGGAGCCGGAATCGGTCGCCTATCAGGGGCGGGAGCCGATTCGCCGCGCCTATCTCGCGCTGCTCGGCCCCCTGCTCGCCAAGAGCCGCGCCCCGGCCGTCGCGACGCACGACGATGTCCTGCTCGGCGGTGCGGCGCAGATCGCTTCGCAGTTCGGCAACCCGTACGAGGTGCAATTCCTCTACGGCGTGCGCGAGGACCTCGGCCAGCAGATCGCGCGGCGCGGAGTACCCGTCCGCATCTACACCCCGTTCGGCGACGCCTGGTACCCCTACTTCATGCGCCGCCTCGCCGAGCGCCCGCAGAATGTTGGCTTCTTCCTCCGCCAGGTCCTGGATAGGTCGAAAGAGTAATCGGTAGCGCAGGCTTTCCAGCCTGCGTCAGTGACGAAGGGTAGCGACAGTCAGTGAGATGAGCGAGCATGTCGCTCTCGCAGGCTGGAAAGCCTGCGCTACCAGATCGAGGCAGCAATGGACTCGCTTTCTGTCAGACAGCGGAATCTGCCTCACTGGGAATTGCGGGGTGCGACGTATTTCATTACGTTCCGACTGCAATATCCCATACATGCGTATGCGGCGCTCACGCAGGAAGAGCGCGAAGTCGTCAAGCGGGCCGTACTTTTCTGGCACGAGACGAGATGGCATGTTCACATACTGACGGTTATGCCAGATCATGTCCATATTCTCGCCACACCATCTGAAGCGTTATCGGGAACGCCTTCTACGCTCCCGACCATATTGCAGAGCGTCAAAGGTTATTCCGCCCGTGCGATCAACCAGATTCGCGGAAGAAAGGGCAAGTTCTGGCAGACCGAATCGTTCGACCGGATCGTCCGGAATCACGCTGAGTATGACGAAAAGGCGAACTACATCCTCAACAACGCAGCGAAAGCGGGTTTGGTCGAGGATTGCTGGTGTTATGACGGCTTCTGGTACGACACCGAGGCACAGTAGCGCAGGCTTTCCAGCCTGCGAGAGAGGCGCAATCTTCATCTTGCGATCAGGGACGCAGGCTGGAAAGCCTGCGCTACCATGATGGGAGGGTTCCCACACATGATGAGCCTCTGGCGGCGTGCTGATTTCCTGAAACTGTGGGGCGGGCAGACGGTCTCGCAGTTTGG
>DASYGA010000110.1:0-2255 GCA_036000265.1 Steroidobacteraceae bacterium
GCAAGCGGCGCTTCTTCTTCATCGGACCGGGCAACAACCTGCGCCATCCGATCTACATCGAGGACTTCCTCGCCGGCCTCGAGCTCGCCGCCGCCGCGGGCGCGGAAGTCTCGGGCCGCACCTTCAACATCGCAGGCCCGCGCTGGATGACGGTGGAGGAGATGGTAGGGGAGTTCGCGCGCGCGCTGCGAGTGGCGCCCCCCGCCTTTCATGCGCCGCGCTGGCTCGGGCTCGCGGTGGGCTGGGCGGCGGAGCAGGTGAGCGCGCTGACCGGAGCCGAGCCGCCGATCTCACGGCGCACGCTCGCCTTCTTCGAGAACGACAATGCCTTCGATATCGGCGCGGCGCGGGAGTCGCTCGGGTTCGAGCCGAAGACCGACCTGGCGGGCGGCGCGCGCAGCGTCATCGCGAGCTACTCGGCCGCAAGCTGACCTCGTGCGCCACCGGGCTGGCATCGCTCCCCGCCGACTGCCTGAGGTAGGGTAATGCCAGCCAGCCCGTGAGCAGGCAGCGGATGACCCAGCCGCTGCAAATGCCATACAACACCCCGACGAGTCCCCATGGCGCGGTGAGGAAGGCGCCGGCGACACTCACGCCGATCGAGCCCCAGCAGACGAAGCTCAGGAGCCGCAGGCGGCGCTCCTCGCCGCAGGAGACGACCACGGCCGTGGTGAAGCCAGTGAGGACCTTGAAGAGTCCCGAGATCAGCGTGGCCGCGATCAGCGCGTGGGAGAGCGCGTAACGCCCGGCGGTGAGCCAGCGGGCGAGCGGCGGGGCGAGCACCCAGAGGGC
The DNA here is from genome assembly GCA_036000265.1 of Steroidobacteraceae bacterium. Classification (GTDB taxonomy): domain Bacteria; phylum Pseudomonadota; class Gammaproteobacteria; order Steroidobacterales; family Steroidobacteraceae; genus 13-2-20CM-66-19. The sequence goes on from DASYGA010000110.1 coordinate 793, forward strand.
CACGGAGCCGGCCGCGACGCTGACCAGTACCAGGGCGGCCTCGCGCAGCACCCTCGTGCGCCGGGCGCGAGCGCCCGAGGCCAGGCGCAGAGTTGGAATCAGCGTAAATTGCACCGCCGCCTGCAGCAGGCGAAACGGCGAGCTCACGAGCGCCGCGAGCACACTGTAGACCGCAAGGTCGTGCAGCCCCACGATCGGGCCGAGGAGCAGGCGCTCGAGCTGCATGAATGCCGCACCGCAGGTCTGCACCGTCAACAGCGACATCGCCTCCCAACGCAGCCCCCAGGGTCTCGGCTGCGGATCCCCCGCGCCTTCACGCCTGCGGACACGCTGCCAGACGATGAGCGCGGCGATGAGGACGACCGCGGCGATCAGCAGGCAGACCGCGCCTGCCGTCGGCAGATCGATTTCCACATCGAGGACGGCCACCAGGGCCAGAGCACCGTTGAGCAGCTGCACCACCCAGACCGCGGCACGCAGGCGCTGCTGGCCCTGAAAGTGTCCGCCGGCCGACTGCGCGATCCCCAGCGCCAGGGTGATCAGCGCGACGCTGGCGACGAGCGACGGCGCAAGGTGATAGATCAGCCCGGCGACGATCGCGGCGCCGGCGGCGGTCACCACGCTGGCTCCCAGGACCGCGCGCCACCAGCCGGCATCGAGCCCGATGCCGCGCCGGGCCGCGACCTGATCCAGACCGAGAGGCGCCGTGAGGCCTGCAACGGCGACGATGCCGAGCACGAGTGACACCCGCCCGTACTCGTCGGTCGGCAAGGATCGGGCGAGGAGCAGGCTGCCGAGGCTGAAGCCGACACCCCCGATCCCCATTGCCGCCGCGGTGCGCAGCGACGCGGAGCGATAGAGGGCTTTGAGCATCAGGAGCAAATGGTATCCCGCGAGGGTAGTTCCCCAGTTGACGTATCAGGCTGCGCTCGGCGCCGCCTCCGGCTCAGGCATGTCGCATGCTGAGCTGTCGGCGGAATGAGACTCCGGGTCTGTCTGAGCATCACAAGAAGAAGTTCGGTGCGCATCGCGACGATAGTGCTGGGCATACCCCTGGCCGCGGTCGCTTGGGCCAGTGGCATCGGCATATATCCCCAACGCGCGGCGATCACGATCGGCCAAACGCTGAAGATTACAGCGCTGACCAGCGACCCCGCGGGCGTCAGTTGGAGCGTGAGCCCTGATGGAGGCTCGGTCGAGCCGCCCGTGAGCCACGGGGGCCAAGCGGTTGCCTTCAGCGTCCCCCGGCGGCCCGGCATCTACACCATCACGGCCACTGGCCTTGCCGATCCGCCGGGCGCGCCGGCGCAGAGCAGCTCGATCCGAGTTGGCGTCACCGACCTCACCGGCGTGTACACCTATCACGACGATCTCGCCCGCGATGGCGCCAACGAACGTGAGTACGCGCTCGCGCCAGCCGACGTGAATGCCGCGAGCTTCGGCAAGCTCTTCTCCTGCCCGGT
>DASYGA010000111.1:0-4469 GCA_036000265.1 Steroidobacteraceae bacterium
GTATCGTTCGGATCTGTCCGCGGGAGGCCTCCTGGGTGCCGGCCTGCTTCAGAGAGCCCCAGACCTGCTTGCTGATCGCGTCCATTTTCGAGCCCATGCCGTCGAAGGTGGCCCAGTTGGGATATACCTCGATCAGGTAGACATCGGGGTCGTGCGGTCCGCGGGGCTGGGCGAGCATGACCTTGTAGTCCGTGATGATGCCGGCTTTCTTCTCCGCCTCCTCCTGTTGCCTCCAGGCGGTAGCCAGCCAGTGCATGTAGTCGTCGAAGTGTCCGTCGGCGGTGCGGATTGCAGTACGGCTGACGACAGGGCCGTCGTTGTAATCAGTTCCGTTGGCGAAGGCGCCGGTCGCCACGGTCGCAAGCAGTACCACGGCACTGATGATCTGGAGGGGTCGAGCGATGGATCGCATGATGTTCTCCGCGGGATGAGTCGGATGGTGGGGTCGTCGTAGCCGCCGCTGGCCGAAGCTCCGGCGCAGCGCTTCGATAAGATTGAGTCGCCCTGGCCGAAATCGGGTACCGGTAAATGCCGGACTCCTCGATTCCAGGCGTCGGCGCGCAGCGCTGGCAATCTCCGGTAGCCGATTTCAGCGGCGGGGGCTCTATCAGGGCATGCGGCGTGGGCGGCCGGATTCCAGGGGACATCGATGCACTCGCGGCGTGAGTTTCTCAAAGTAGCCACGACCGGACTGGCAGCGGCGGTGGCGAGCACCTCGGGAATGCCGGCCCAGTCCGCGCCGGCCGGGCGGCGCCTTCGATTCATTCAGATGGACGTGTTTGCCTCCCGGCGTCTGCAGGGAAATCCGCTGGCCGTATTCCTGGACGGTCGTGGCCTCGCGGATGCAGAGATGCGGGCTATTGCCCGCGAGACCAATCTGTCGGAAACCACATTCATCTTTCCCCGGGATCCCGCTGTGGAGCGCATCCATGGTGTGAGGGTGCGGATCTTCACTCCCGACGAGGAGCATGTCGCCACCGGATAGCGCTGCGCATCCCAGGCGATTTCAGCGCCTGATCCAGCCGATTTCGCGGGCTGTTTCCGGCCCGACGCGCTCATCCGCGAGACTGTCGGGCATGCTTGCTTCCGTGACGCTGAGCGGCGTCTTTACGGCCATGATCTCCGCGCACCGCTGCGGATAAACGGGCGAGAGCTGCGGGTCGGCGAAGCCATCCGGGTACTTCGGCAGACCGGTGGCCAGGTCGTATTTGTCGGTCGCACCGAAGGTATGCAGCAGCTCGTGGGCCATGACGATGCGGTTCTGCGCCTCCTGCGCACGGCTGGCAAACACGTGCACCACGGCGGTCAGTCCGCGCTGCAGCCCCGCCGAGTGCGGAAGGCTGGGGAGCAGCGCCGGGTCGTGGTAAAGCAGGAACATGGCGATCTGGGGGCGGGGGGAAACCCTGGCGAGCATGCGAAAGCGGTAATAGCGCAACCTCAGGCTCCAGACGATGCGCATGAGTACGCTCGCGCCGGAATCGAGCGCCGGGGGCGTCGAGGTCAGGGTTGGGTAGAGTCGGATGGCAATCGGCTCATCGAGACCTACTCCGTAACGCCGGGCCTGCGTCTTCACGAACTCAGTGACTTCGTCGAGCTTTCCCTGATCGAGATGCGCGAGATAGTCCGCAGTCACAGGACTCGCATCGGCACCTACCGGGAAGGCGCCGATGTAGACGGTGCGCTGCCAGTGAGTGGTGCTGAACCGATCGATCCATGCTTGAGTGGCCACGACCAGCAGCACCAGCGCAAGGAAGCCCGTTCGCAAGGCTCGCCACATCGTTCAGTCCCGTTCGATCCACTCGGTCGTACCATCGGTTCGCCTCTACCATTACACCGGGTCTGATTGGCCGTGCTCTTGCGTGCGTCACAGATCATGGCGACAACTTTGATGTCGCCATCGGGCCCAAACCACTGGCTTGTACGATTAGAAAAAGGCCGAATAGTACGGCACACGTGCAGATCCAGATCCATGAGCGTGGCACGGAGCCGAGAGCAACTTCATGTCCGGCGTCGCGACGCGGCGTACGTGCGGCACGCAACAGACCGAGTGGGCTGACTCCAAGCGTAAGAAACCCCTCGAAGGCGCTGCGCCAGGGCTCCGGCTGCCACATCAGACCCGCAATGACCGCGGCCGCGGCTGCGGCAGCGTAAGCCAGTTGAATGGCGTGCGCCTGCGGACCGCCTCGCTGGCGGATCATCGCGGAAAACCATCGCACCGCCAGCACGTACCCGCCGATGCCGACGACAGCTCCAACCGACCGCCAGATGACGGGCCGGCTGTTCAAGATCCAGAACCAGTCGTCGTGAGTGCGGGTGAGCGATTCGAACGCGAGCTGTCCCGTGAACCAGAGCAAATTGAGGGCGCTGAACAGAAGGAGGAAGAGTCTCCCTGTCGGCTTCAGCCTGGTCCGAGTGAGCAGCGCAGCCGCTGCTAGGCCGGCCACCAGATTGCCGAGCGGGCCCCCTGCATCAGCCATCGCAGCCCATTTCGAGCAACGGAACCATATCGAGGTCAAAAGAGTGATATGGCCGCCGGCGCTGCTGCAGCCGAGTCCGTGCCCCACGGTTTCGTGGCACACGATGGCCAGGGTCGCTGCCAGCACGCCCACGGCAACTACGGTTGCCGTGTCTTCGGATGAGGAAGCGGTCAAGGACGTGACGGACATCGAATCCCCCAGTGGCGGCGCCGAAAGCTGGCCTCCGGCGGGTCCAATCTACCCTTCGGGGCTTCACCACCGGAGTACTTCGGTAAGCCGCGGAGGATTAAGCCGCCGGCTTGACCGCGGCCGTACGGGATCGTGAACCTCATCGCGAATGGCATGGGCGCGCGCCACAGAACCTCGCGGCCGAGTTCGGCCACGCGCCCGAGCCTGTGCTCGATCGAAAGCACGGGATTGCCCTCGAGAGGCATTACGCCTCGCTATTCCAGCGTACCGACCGAGCTGTATTTCCCGATCCAGTAATCAAGCCTGCCAGTGTGTTGCCATCGAGGCCGCCCGCGGTGAATCCGCTGACGAGCACGCTGTCCGCGTAGTCCGCGGACACAGCCCAGCCCCCGGTGAGTACGCCGGCCGCCCCGATCTGCTTCAGCCAGATCAAATTTCCGTCGGTGTCGTATTTCGAGACGAACGCATCCTGCGCGCCCGTCAACGCGTTACCTGCGAGTCCGGCCCGCGTCGATCCCGTCAGCAGCACGTTGCCTGCGCCGTCAGTGGCCGCGGATAGGGCCGCCGTGATGGTCAGCCCCACGCCGAGCTGTTTGACCCACAGCAGATTCCATCCAACGCTACACTGGTGGCTGTCGTGGTGGCCGATGAGGCACCGGCTTGCTTCAACCACAGGAAATTGCCACTTGCGTCATACTTCGCGATCAGGTAGTCGAATTGTCCTGACTGAGTGCTTCCGGCGAGCCCTCCCGTGGTTGCGCCGGCCACGAAAACGGCCCCTGAACCGTCGACCTTGACGGCATTGGCGAAGCTGCTATAGCCGGACGTTCCCAGCTGCTTCAACCACAGCAGGTCACGCTGACCGGGCAAGTCGCGCGCCGTTCCGCTGGCGCAATCCTCTGTGACTTGGCTTGACACATGCCCATATAGGAATATGATTCCTGGCCATGGCACGAGCAGCCACCACCTCGGACGTCTTCAACGCGATTGCCGAGCCACAGCGCCGGGCGATCCTGGTGGTGCTGCGGTCGGGTGAGCAGCCGGTGACCGAATTGGCCCAGCAACTGGGGATGACTCAGGCGGGGACGTCCAAACACCTGCGGGTGCTCCGGGAGGTTGGGCTGGTGCGGGACCGCAAGCTTGGTAAGCAGCGGCTCTACGGCATCGAGGCCCGCGCGCTGCGACCGGTCCACGAGTGGACCGGCGGGTTCGAGCGGTTCTGGAACGAAAGCTTCGAACGGTTGGGTGCGTACGTGCAGGATCTCAAGAAGGCGAGGAGAAGGAGTAACTGATGAGCACGACGGCACGAGGAGCGCCCGCGCAGTCCGCTACGGCCGACCGCGAGATCGTGATCGCCAGGGTCATCGACGCCCCACGCGAGCTGGTGTTCGAGGTGTTCACCCAGGTGCGGCACCTGTCGCGGTGGTGGGGGCCTGAGGGGTTCACCACCACCACGCGGGCGTTCGAGTTCCGTGTCGGCGGGGAGTGGGACTTCGTGATGCACGGACCGGATGGGACGGTCTACCAGGAGTGGATCTCCTGGACCGAGATCGTCCCGCCGGAGCGGATCGCGATGCTACACGGGGAGTCCCGCGGGGACCCGAACGCCTTCGAGTCGGTGTTGACGTTCGTGCCCGATGGCGCGGCGACGCGGATCGAGATGCGTACAGTGTTCCCCACCAAGGAGCTGCGCAACGCGGCGGTCGAGAAGTACCACGCGATCGAGGGTGGCCAGCAGACCCTGAGCAAGCTGGCTGTCTATGTCACCGGGATCGTTCGCAAGGGAGTTGAATGATGGCCGCA
>DASYGA010000212.1:0-3515 GCA_036000265.1 Steroidobacteraceae bacterium
TCGATGAGCGCAATCGGTACGCGCGCGTCCTCGCCCAGCTGCCCGCCGGAGTCGAGCTGCGAGCGATGCCGCCCGCCGACCGTCCACCGGGCGGGGCCCCCTCGCAGCTCAAGACACCTGCAAACCCGTGAGCGCCGAGAGCGAGGCCGAGGGCCTCCATGCCATCGTGCTGGCGGCCGGCGCCTCGACGCGTTTCGGATCCGCCAAGCAGCTGGTGCGCATCGGCGACCGCCCGCTTCTCAGCCTGATCGCCGGCCGGGCGGCGGAGGTCGTGGGCCACGCGCTCATCGTCGTGCTCGGGGCCGGGGCCGCCGAGCTCGCACCACTGCTCAAACACTCGCCGGGATCCGTGGTGGTCAACCGGGACTGGCGCGAGGGGCTCGCGAGCTCCATCCGCGCTGGTATCGCGCGCCTGCCGTCCTCATGCGCCGCCGTGATGTTGGTGTTGGCCGACCAGGCCTGCGTCACGGCCGAGGACCTGCGGCGGCTCGCCGGAGCCTGGCGCCGCCAGCCGCTGGGCGTAGCTGCCGCGCGCTATGGGGGTACGGTCGGCGTGCCGGCGATCTTTCCGCAGCACCTCTTCGCCGAGCTCAACGACCTCAAGGGCGATACCGGCGCGAGGATCCTCCTCAGGCGCCACGCCGACCGCCTGGTGAGGGTGCCGATGATGAGCGCCGCCTTCGACCTCGATACGCCGGATGACCTGCTGGAGCTCGGATCAACAGCAAGCAAGTAAGCCGAAAAGCACCGAGGCTGGCCGCGAAAAGCAGCGCAGTCGACTTTTAGCCATTCGAAGAGGGGTGGGGAAAATTGTCGGCTTCATCTTCGCCTTCGCGTGGAGCAAGGCAGGCCCAGTCCTTCTCCAGAACGAGCCGCAGCTCGCCCGTGTCCAGAGGCTGGCTCGCGCTCAGGGTGACCAGGTCAGTGCCGCACCAGCGCTCGGCTTGCGCCCGCGGGATGAGAATATCAATTAGATTAGATGCGTAACTAGCTGAAATAACTACATTTTTAATGTCCGTTCGCAGGCGATATCGGAGCGCCGCGCCACCGGGGAAGGACACCTTGTCTTCGATCTCGCCCCGCTCGGCGAGCGCCCGCATCTCCCCCTGCGAGAGCCGCAGCCGCAGCGAGTCGCCTTTGATTCTGAGCTTCACGGGAGCCGTCCTCGGTTGCCTGACCGAGCGGGATTATCGCACTCATAACCCCCGGCGCGGGCTACCAAACCACACGGTATTTAGCGCACCGCAGCCTGCCGCCTATAGTCCGGCGGCATGTACCGCTACGATCAGATAGACCGCACGCTCGTCACCCAGCGCGTCGAGCAGTTCCGCGATCAGACCCGCAGGTATCTCGCGGGCGAGCTCTCGGAGGACGAGTTCCGCCACCTGCGGCTGCGCAACGGACTCTACCAGCAGCGCTTTGCGCCGATGCTGCGCATCTCCGTTCCCTACGGCCTGCTCGAGTCGGCCCAGCTGCGCAAGATGGCGCACATCGTGCGCAAGTACGACAAGGGCTACGGCCACTTCACGACGCGGCAGAACATCCAGCTCAACTGGCCGAAGCTCGAGCAGGTGCCGGACCTGCTGGGGGAGCTGGCGGAAGTTCAGCTCCACGGCATCCAGGCTTGCGGCAACGATACCCGCAATATCACCGCCGATTACCTGGCAGGCGTTGCCGCCGATGAGCACATCGACCCGCGGCCGTATTGCGAGCTGCTGCGCCAGTTCATCGCGCTGCACCCGGAGTTCTACTGGCTGCCGCGCAAGTTCAAGTTCGCTTTCACCGGCGCGACGGTGGACCGGGCGGCGAGCCGCACCAACGATGTGGCCGTACACATGGTGCGCCGTGCGGACGGAGCAATCGGTTATCGCGTCTTCGTCGGCGGCGGCCTCGGCCGCCAGCCATTGCTGGCGCAGGAGATGAATTCGTTCGTGCCGGAGTCGGATCTGCTGCGCTACGCGACCGCGGTCCTGCGCACGTTCAACCGCTTCGGGCGCCGGGACAACATCCACAAGGCGCGCATCAAGATCGTGCTGCGCGAATGGGGCATCGAGCGCTTCCGCGCCGCGATCGAGGAGGAATACGCCAAGATCAACGCCAGCGTCGAGGGCGAGGAGCTGCTCCTTCTGCCGCAAGACATCGAGCGGATGCGTGGATATTTCACGGCACCCGCCTACAAGGCAGCTTCGGACGCCGGCGCGGATGTGGCCGCCCTCGCCGCGCGCGATGCGGGTTTTGCCGCCTGGATCAAGCGCAACGTCCGCCCGCACAAGATGCCGGGCTACCGCGTGGTGCTCGTATCGCTCAAGGCGCCGGACCACGTTGCGGGCGACTGCACCGCGGAGCAATTCGACGCGCTCGCCGACATCTGCGATGCCTACAGCTTCGGGGAGCTGCGCTCCACGTACGATCAGAACCTGGTGCTGGCCGATGTCGCGGAACGTGACCTGCACGAAGTCTGGCGCAAGCTCGATGCGTTCAAGCTGGCGACGCCCAACATCGGTCTGGTCACGGACATCGTCAGCTGCCCGGGGCTGGATTTCTGCGGTCTGGCCAATGCCGGCTCGATCGGGGTGGCGCAGGACATCTACCGGCGGTTCGACACGCTTGATGCGCAGTACGAGATCGGCGCGATCCGCATCACCATCAGTGGTTGCATGAACGGCTGTGGGCACCACAGCGTCGGGCATATCGGCATTCTCGGCGTCGATAAACACGGCGAGGAGTGGTATCAGGTGATGCTGGGGGGCAGCCCGAGCAATGACGCTGCGATTGGCGAACGGGCTGGACGTGCGCTGGCGCGTGATGAGATCGCAGAGGGCGTGGAGCGGCTGATCCGCGGTTATCTTGAATTACGCTGCGATGAGGACGAGAGCTTCATCGAGTGCTACCGGCGGCTCGGCATGGCGCCGTTCAAGGCGCTCCTCTACCTGGAAGAGTCCGAGGCGGCTGCGGCATGACGGCGACGATTCTGCAGGCTGGCAATCTCGCCCAGGATGACTGGACGGTGCTGGAGGACGGCCGTACGGAGAGCGAGCCGGGCGGCAAGGTGATCGTGACCCTCGCGCGGTGGCAGGCGGATCGGGAAGCGCTGCTGGCGCGGCACGGCGCTGTCGGGGTGCTGGTGCCCAACACGGCGGACATCGAGGCCGTGCACCCTGAGATTGCCGATCGGCCGCTGATTGCGCTGCAGTTTCCGACCTTCACGGACGGCCGGGCGCTGTCGCAGGCGGTGGTGCTGCGCAAGCGGCTGGGGTTTCGGGGCGAGTTGCGGGCGCTGGGCGATGTGATCCGGGATCTGGTGTTCTGGCTGGGGCGATGTGGGTTCGACAGCATCGTGCCGCGGAAGGATCAGAAGCTGGAGGATTGTCGGGCGGCGCTGGCGGAGTTCACGGTGGCTTATCAGGCGGCTGCGGACCATCACACACCGATCTGGATACGAAGACGCGGACAGGCGGTCGCGCACTGAGGGATCACACCAGGGCGTCCGCGGGGGGCCGGCCAAAAATAAATTT
>DASYGA010000214.1:0-4611 GCA_036000265.1 Steroidobacteraceae bacterium
CTGATCGCCATCAATGCGATCCACTTCCTCGCCGAGCACAAGGTCGGCGTTCCCGATGATGTGTCGGTCACCGGTTTCGACGACATCAGCTGGGCGAGGATTGTCAGCCCGCGCCTGACCACGATATCGCAACCGCTCACGGCCATCGGCACCCGGGCGGTCGAGCTGCTGCAGGAACGGATGTCCGGCGCGGCGATCCCCAGCCGGGCAACGGTCTTCGACGTCGCGCTCGTGGAGCGGGATTCCGTGAAGAACATCTGATCCCCATGAATCTCGAACAGGAGACGCACCTTGGCTGACACACCTCGCATCGCCGTCGTCGGCAGCGCCAATACCGATCTGCAATTCATGAGCAACGTCGTCCCGCGGGCGGGCGAAACGGTCTTCGGCACCGGGTTCGACATGGGCTTTGGCGGCAAAGGCGCCAATCAGGCGGTGGCCGCGGCGCTTTGCGGCGCGCGCGTGGAAATGGTGGCCGCCGTGGGCGGCGACACGCTCGGCACGGAGACCATCAGGAACTTCAACTCAATGGGTGTGCAGACCTCGGGAGTGAGGGTGGTCCCCGGCGTGTCGACGGGAGCTGCGCTCATCCTGGTCGCAGCCGACGGCGAGAACCGCATCATCGTCGCAAGCGGCGCCAACGATCGCTTGCGGCCGACCGACGTCGACGCCGCGGGACCGCAGCTCGCCGCCGCAGACATGGTGCTCCTGCAGTTCGAGATCCCGCTGGAAACCGTATACCACACAATCCGGCTGGCGAAGGCACACGGGGTGCGCTGCATCGTCAATCCGGCGCCCGCGATGGCGGCGGACCTGAGCGAGCTCACTCTCGCCGATTATCTGATCGTGAATGAGACGGAAGCCGAGATCCTCAGCGGCCGCCAGGTTCACTCGGAGAGCGACCTCCAGGGCTGCGTGGATGCTCTCCTGGAGCACGGAATGCGCAGCGTCATCCTCACACTCGGCGCCCGCGGAGCGCTGCTGGCATCAAAAACTGCACGCGTGCACGTGCCGGCCTTTCCGGTTTCCACCGTGGACACGACGGGGGCCGGCGACGCCTTCATCGGCAGCCTGGCGGTCTTTCTCACCGAAGGAATCTCGGAGGAAGAGGCCTTGACCCGCGCGAATCTCTATGCGGCGCTGTCGACGACCCGCACCGGAACGCAGAAATCCTTCGCGAAACGCGCCGCTTTCGAAGCTGAGCTGAGCCGCCGGCGCGCGGCCGCAGCTCGCCCGGCGTCGCCGTAGGCGGCGTCCGCTCGCCAACATAGAATCGGGGTACAAGCCGCATGTTCGTCGTCCACAGTTACTCTCTGGCTGTCGTCTTCTGCGTGATCACCATGCTCTGTTGGGGTTCATGGGCGAATGCCCGCAAGCTGGCCCCGGCCCAGTGGCGCTTCGAGCTTTTCTACTGGGATTACGCCCTCGGCGTCCTGGTGATCACGTTCGTTCTCGGAGCCACGCTCGGCACGACGGGAAGCGTCGGACACCCCTTCTTCGCCGACCTTCTGCAGGCGGACCGTGCCAGCATCGGTCATGCGCTCCTCGGTGGCGCAATATTCAACCTGGCGAACATCCTGCTGGTCGCCGCAATAGAGATCGCCGGCATGGCGGTGGCGTTTCCGGTGGGCATCGGTCTGGCCCTGGTGCTCGGTGTCATCCTCAACTACGTTGCGGTCCCACTCGGCAACCCGCTCCTGCTCGGCGGGGGAGTGGCCTTGGTGACGGTCGCCATCATCCTCGATGCTCTCGCCTACCGGCGGCAAGCGACCGGCGCGGTCCGCATGAGCGCCAAGGGCCTGGTGCTATCAGTCGCGTGCGGGATCTTCATGGGTGTGTTTTACCGCTTCGTGGCCGCGTCCATGTATGGCGACCCAGCGCATCCCGTGGCCGGCCTGATGGGCAGTTACGCGGCGGTCTTCGTCTTTGCGGTCGGCGTGTTTCTCAGCAATTTTCTGTGGAACACCCTCGCCATGCGTCTTCCCGTGATCGGTCCGCCGGTGCCGTTCTCGCACTACCGGCGCGGGCGTTTCAACGCCCATCTGGCCGGAGTGCTCGGCGGTGTAATCTGGGGTATCGGCATGTCGCTCAACCTCATCGCTTCCGGCCGTGCGGGCTACGCCATTTCGTATGGCCTGGGCCAGGGCGCCACGATGGTCGCCGCGCTGTGGGGCGTATTCGTCTGGAAGGAGTTCCGCGGGGCGCGCAAAGGCGTGCCCGGCCTGCTCGCCGCAATGTTTCTCTGCTTCATCGCAGGACTGGCACTGATCATTCTGGCCCGGACAATAGTATGAGGCAATTACGGATCGTGCGGGTGACCGCGTTGTGGGCCGTCCTCCTCTTGGCCGGGCTCACCGGCGCCTCAGCGCCCGTGCCTGCGCGCGCGGCGGATGCCGACTCGCGGCCGATGGTCATCATCGATCAGGATGCGGCGGGACCCGCCGGCTCCGACATGCAGTCCATACTGATGCTGATGCAGGACAAGGACATCGACCTGCTCGGGATCTGCGTGGTGACGGGCGATGCCTGGCGGGACGAGGAGGTGAGCCACACGCTCAGGCTGCTGGAAATCGCCCACCGGACCGCGATACCCGTGCTTCCCGGCGCGGTGTTCCCCCTGCTCAATGGCAGGCGGCGCACTCTGGCGTGGGAGGGCCTGTACGGCAAGCTCTTCTACGACGGAGCGTACATGAGCCGCTGGCCGTCAGAAGACACCGTCAGTTGGACGCCGCTTCATCCGACCAAGCCCTACTGGGTACCGCCGCTTCCCGAGGGCGAGCCGACCATTCATGCGTCCGCGGAAGGCGCCGCCGCCTTCATGTTGCGCATGGTGCACGAGCACCCTCACCAGGTCACGATCATCGCCGCGGGCGCGATGACCGATCTCGCGCTCGCCGCCAGACTCGATCCGCGGTTCGCCTCTCTGGCGAGGGGACTGGTGTTCATGGGCGGCAGCTTCAATCCGGTCCCCGCCGACAACCCGTTCGCTCAGGAGTACGACAACAGTCCGCGACAGGAATTCAACATGCGATTCGATCCGGAGGCGGCTTCGATCACGCTTCATCAGCCCTGGCCGAGCATTACCGAGGTGCCGGTCGATGCCACCAGCCCGACGCTCATGTCGCGGAAGCTCCTGGGCGAAGTAGCCAAGGGCGCCGCCCCCTTCGATCATTACCTGGGTCGATTCGGGCAGGTCTACCCGCTCTGGGATGAGACCGCCGTGGCCGTTTGGCTCGATCCATCCCTGATCACGCGCGAGAAGACCCTGCTCGTCGATGTGGATACCGCCTTCACCGCGAACTACGGCGCCACATTGAGCTGGCCTGTTGGCGCCGGCCCAAATCTCGGTGAGCGCCCGGTCAACGTGGTATTCGCGGTCAATGTTCCCGGGCTGGATCGGTTCGTAGTGCGCTTGCTGACGGCGGCCAGCCCGGTTTCCGTGCCACAAGGGTCTCCTCGGGTACGCTGACGTGGAGAAGACGTTCATTTCGGCCGACAAGCTGCTCCGGGATTCGCTGGAGCTTGCGCGGCGGGTGGTCGCGAGCGGCATGCGCCCGACTTTCCTGGTCGCCATCTGGCGCGGCGGCGCGCCGATCGGCATCACGGTCCAGGAGGTGCTCGAGTATCACTCGATTCACGCCGACCACATTGCGATACGTACTTCCTCGTACAGCGGTATCGATCAGCGGCGAAAAACCGTGCGGGTACATGCGACGGACTACCTGGTGTCGCGCCTCTCGGCGGAGGACGAGCTGCTGATCGTCGATGACGTCTTCGACTCCGGCCACAGTCTCGAGGCAGTCATCGGCGAGCTCCGGCGGCGATGCCGGCGTAATCTGCCGGAGAAGATTCGCATCGCCACGGTGTATTACAAACCCGAGCGCCGCCAGACCGCCCTCGCGCCAGACTACTTCGTGCACGAGACGTCCGACTGGCTGGTCTTTCCGCACGAGATCCAGGGACTGAGCCGGGAGGAGATCCTGGCACACAAGCCTGTCGGGACGGACTTCCTCGACCCTCTGCCTGCGGGCGTCCCCGCCGGGCCCGGGCGGCCGGTCAGGCAAGATAAATGAAGCGTACGACGCACAGCGCCGCAAGCAGATACACCAGCCAATCGCGCACGCGCGCCTGTCCGCGCACGAGCTTCAGTACCGCATGACTCACGATTCCGAAGGCGAGTCCGTTCGCGATCGAGTAGCTCAGCGGCACCATGATGGCCGTGAGAAAGGCCGGGATCCCCTCGGCCGGATCCCGCCAATCGATGTCCGCGAGGGCACCCATCATCATCGCACCCACCAGGATCAGGGCCGGCGCAGTCGCCACGGCCGGTATGGCCTGCACGAACGGCGCGACGAACAGCGTTCCCAGAAACAGCACACCGACAGTGACACTCGTGAGACCTGTGCGGCCGCCGACCGCCACACCCGCAGTGCTCTCGATGTAGCTCGTGACCGGGCTCGTACCCACGAGCGCTCCAGCGAGCATCGATATGGAGTCGGCAAGCAGTATTCGGTTCATGCGCGGGACCTTGCCGTCCGCGGTAACGAGCCCCGCGCGCTTGGTGACCGCCATCAGCGTGCCGACGTTGTCGAAAAGGTCCACGAACAGGAA
>DASYGA010000296.1:0-1509 GCA_036000265.1 Steroidobacteraceae bacterium
GCAGCGAAAGAAGTAGCGCCGCCGCCGGCCCCTTCCGCGCGAGGCGCTCGCAACAGCACCTGACCAAGGTTCGAGCACGGCCGACACCCCTATCGATCGGCACTCATCGAACAGGCCGAGCACGGTCCAACAGCAGGAACAGCATCGAGCGGCCTACGGCCGCACAGCGCATCCAAGGCCTGAAACACCCCAGGCCCCAGAGTTCTTTCGGCGGCCCGACCAAGGTCGGAGTCTACGGACGGCTCCAGGGCAACGGCCCGATGAACCCGGCCAGACCGGGCAGAATCCCAGCGTGATCGCGGATTTTGGTTAGCTCTGCCAGTCGCTCGAAAAGTCGCGCGGGAGAATGAGCACCGGCCTGCCGTCGAAGATTCGCTTGAGCTGATCGCTGCCCGGCGCGCTGAGTCCCTCGTCGTCGCCCCGAATGATCTCGTAAGCGTCGAGTCCGCCGACCTGCAGGGCTAGATAGCCCCACGGAGTATGTGCTGTGATGCCGTCGACGGCCGGGAAAGTGCTGGCACCCGCGCTGGTCCCGACGAACACCGCGATGGCGGCCGGCGTGGCAACGGCTCCGGTGAGAACGACCGGGTCCATGAACGAGGCGGCTAGTTCGGAAGGGATCCCCGTACGCGCGGCATGAAAGAGGGCGATGAGGTTGTGGGTCTTGCCACCGCCGAAGTTCGTCTCCAGCCGTAGGACGCTTGCGGCGATCCGGCCGGGTCCCGCCGACCCTGCCGAGCGCCTCGTTGAGCAACGCCCGCAATCCGTCACTCGGGTAGGTCTGCGCGAAGAAGGTTTCTGGTTTGCCGTAGGTGTCCGCTGCGGTGCCGCCGGCAACGTCCTCCAGCCCGGCAGCGAAGCGGCTCTCGGTGAGCTCGCCTGCCATCACATCCTTGCGTGGCATGACGGCGCTGAGCAACGTCATCCGGCGTTCTCCCTCGATAGAGGTGACTCTGATCCCGTTGAAGGTACCGGGCAGGTGAACGTCTCGGAGCGACCCGAGACCTGGACACTCTCCCGGGTCGAGGGCATGCCGCCGCCCGTGCCTCCGTGATTCGGCGCACCGTCCGAAATCGATGGTATCCGTGTCATTACTGTTGCCTTGTAACGTAACTCGTGTACGAATGATTAGCGAGGTTATGAGACATTGTCACGCGTACACCGCATTCGTTACAACGTGTCCGACCCGCGAACTGCAGCGACGACGCGGCCTGCTTGTCGCGACCGCGGGTTCACTATGGGCGCCGGCCGCCGGAGACAGCGGCCTGGAAGCCCTCCGCATCCTGAAACGCCGACTCTCCGACGTCGTCTACGCAGCGTTACGAGCCGACCTACCCAAAAAGCTCATAGAAACCGCTGCTTGACAGAGGAGCTAGTGTCACGTAATGGTGCCAACGTTACTAGGCGTTATTGTTGGCAAGCAGCTTCTTGAAGTCTTGGTGCAGCGCCCTGACTTGCGCGATGATCTCGCCCGGCTTAGCCGTCCAGACGAAAGGTTTCGCATCGCGG
>DASYGA010000301.1:0-14575 GCA_036000265.1 Steroidobacteraceae bacterium
GCCTGCCACCCTTGCAAGCCAGGCCCAGAGCGCGTCCTTGGTGTGCTCGGCCCCTCCTGGGCGTCGGCTCGATTTTGTCCGCAGGAGTGTCCGCTGTCCGCCGGACGGACACCGGCGAGCGGCGGCAGCCGCGTCCAGAGATGGTGACAATCCTCGTTGTTTCAATTGCTTGCGATCGCCACCCGGTGTTGGCACATGACGTGCACCAGGCTGCTCGAGCACCATCATGAGCATCACCGATCTCAAGCCTCCTTCCTCCCCCGCGAGTCCGGCGCCCACGCCGATTCGCGGCACGCGCGCGCAGGACGTTGCCCGCCAGTCCGCCGCGGGTGTCTGGTATCGACGCCGCGGATTCCATGCGGCGGCCGGAGGCGCGATCGCGCTGGCCGCGGCCCTCGCGTGGCTGGTGCACGGTTGGATGCACTCGGGACATGTCGTGTCCCTGCAGAGCCTGGAGCTGGCGACGGTCAGCCGCGGTGATTTCGTGCAGGATGCAGCCGCCCGCGGCACGGTGATCGCCGCGGTCAGCCCGACTCTTTCCTCCACCGCCCCGGGCACTGTCACCTATCTGGTGCATGCCGGCGACCGGGTCTCCAAGGGCGAGGTGCTGGCCCGGCTCTCGAGCCCCGAGCTCGAGAATCAATACCAGCGCGAGCACGCCACGCTCGCGAGCATGGATGCGGCGCTGGCGCAGCAGCGGGTGGAGCTGCAACAGGAGCTGCTGGAGAACCGTCAGCGGGCGGACCTCGCGGCGGTCACGATGAGCCAGCAGCTGCGCGAGCTGCAGCGCCTGCAGGCCGCGTGGACTCTCCACGTCATCAGCGAGCACACCTACGAGGCCGCCTATGACACCTATTCGATCGCGCGGCTCGAATACGAGCACGCGAACCAGAATGCGCGCCTCGAGCGCGAGCGGATTCTGCTCGAGCTGCGTACCCGCCAGCTCGCACGCAACGCCCAGGCCCTGCTCGCCGACGGCCTGAAGCAACGGCTCGAGGAGCTCACTGTCCGCTCACCCGTCAACGGCATGGTCGCCGACCTTGCCCAGCCGGATCAGTCACACGTTGCCAGCAGCGTGCCGCTCGTGACGGTCATCGACCTTTCGGCGCTTGCCATCGAGTTCCAGGTGGCGGAGTCCTTCGCGAATGGCATCAAGCCCGGTTTGCCGGCGGACATCACGCTCGATGGCCAGACGGTGCATGGTCTGGTCACCGAAGTCTCCCCGGACGTGCGTGACGGTTGGGTGACGGGGCGCGCGAAATTCCTGGGTGCTCAGCCGCCCGACTTGCGTCAGAACGAGCAGGCGGCCGTGCGCATCGTGATGGGTGAGCAGAAGAACGCTCTGATGGTCGAGCGGGGAGCCTTCCTCGACCCGGCCACTCGCTTCGTGTATGTCATCCATGGCGACCAGGCGACCCGCACGCCGGTCGCGCTCGGCGCGGCTTCCGTCGCACAAATCGAGGTCATGAGCGGCCTCGCAGCCGGTGACCGCGTGGTGATTTCCGATACCCAGGACTTCAACGAAGCGCCCGAGCTCAGGCTCGCGCGCTGACAGCCAAAGACCGCAACCCAACACCCCGAGAGACTCACATGCTGAAGATGCAAGATGTCAGTAAGGTCTATCGCACCGACCTGATCGAGACGCACGCACTGCGCAACTTCTCGCTGGAGGTGAAATCCGGCCAGTTCGTCTCGGTAAGCGGTCCGTCCGGCTCGGGCAAGACGACCTTCCTCAATGTCGCCGGGCTGCTCGAGACCTTCGACACCGGGATCTATCAGCTCGACGGGCAGGACGTGAGCCGGCTCTCGGACGATGCGCGCTCGCGCATGCGCAACGAGAAGATCGGCTTCATCTTCCAGAGCTTCAACCTCATCCCCGACCTGGACATCTACGACAACGTCGATGTGCCGCTGCGCTACCGGCGCATGAAGGCCGCGGAGCGCAATCAGCGCATCACCAAGGCGCTCGAGCTCGTCGGCCTCGGATCACGCATGAAGCACATGCCCTCGCAGCTCTCCGGCGGGCAGCAGCAGCGCGTCGCCATCGCCCGCGCCATCGCCGGCGATCCGGCCCTGATCCTCGCCGACGAGCCCACGGGCAACTTGGACTCGCTGATGGCGCGCCAGGTCATGGACCTGCTCGAGCAGATCAACGAGATGGGTACCACCATCGTGCTGGTCACGCATGACCCCGAGCTCGCGCGCCGCGCGCAGCGGAACATCCACGTAGTCGACGGCGTGGTGATCGATTCCGCCCCGTACGAGCGGCGAACGGCGCTCGAGGAGAGGACTGGCGCCGGCGGCTCGCTGCCGGCCTGAGCCGCGGAGAAAGGGCCCATGCTCTCGTATTACCTGCGACTCGCCTCGAAAAGCTTCCGGCGCACGCCGGGGCTCACCGTGCTCATGGTCTGCGCGATCGCGCTCGGCATCGGCGCGTGCATCGTGACGCTCACCGTCTACCACGCCATGTCCGGCAATCCGATCTGGTGGAAGGG
Organism: Steroidobacteraceae bacterium; assembly: GCA_036000265.1. Classification (GTDB taxonomy): domain Bacteria; phylum Pseudomonadota; class Gammaproteobacteria; order Steroidobacterales; family Steroidobacteraceae; genus 13-2-20CM-66-19. The sequence goes on from DASYGA010000301.1 coordinate 2,496, forward strand.
CAACGTCCTCTACGCGGTCACCATGGACTCCTGGGATCCGGCGCAACCCTACGATCCGGACAGCCCCAAGCTCGCCCCTCCGCAGCTCACCTATCGGGATGCCACCTACCTGATGACCTCCAGCATCCCGAAGCACAAGGCGATCATGACGCAGCTGCTCGGGATGCTGAGCGGCGCTCCCGGCCAGAGGGCACCGGTACCGGTCATGACCCGCGCCACGACGGGTGATTTCTTCCCGATGTTCGACGTCCCGTTCGAGTACGGCGGTGGCTGGGATGCGGCCGCGGATCGCGGACCGCAGCCCGTCATCGTGCTGAGTCATGCCGAGAACGAGAAGCTGTTCGGCGGCATCGACAGCGTCGGGCGAACCATCCTCTGGAACGGGCGGCAGTTCCGCATCATCGGCGTGCTCAAGGAGTGGCAGCCAGTCCCGCGGTTCTACGATGTGGTCAACAATCCGTTCGCCGAGCCCGAGGACGCGTATGTGCCGTTCAACTGGGGACCGACCCTGCAGGAGCTTCCCGCCGGTCCGAGCAGCGGCTGGGGCTCGCAGCCCGTCAACAACTACCGCGACTACATCAACGACGAGGACGTCTGGATCGAGATGTGGGTCGAGCTGCCGACGGCCGCGAGCCGTGCCCGCATGCTCGCGTTCATGAACTCCTACTGGGCCGCGCAACGCAAGGATGGCCGCTTCCAGCGCCCGCTCAACAACCACCTGACCAACGTCGGCGACTGGCTGCAAGTCAATCATGTGGTCAGCAATGACAACAGCATTCTGCTGCGCCTCGCCTTCGCCTTTCTCGCGGTGTGTCTGATCAATACCGTCGGCATCCTGCTCGCGAAGTTCCTGCGGCGCGCCGGTATCACCGGGCTGCTGCGCGCGCTCGGCGCGAGCCGCGGCCAGGTCTTCTGCCAGCACCTGGTGGAGGTTGGCGTCGTGGCGATGCTGGGCGCCGCAGTCGGGCTCGTGCTCGGGGTCATCGGGCTGAAGGCGGTGCAGGGGCTGTACACCGCTGCCAGCGTCCTGGATTCCGGCTCGACCAACTATGCCGCGCTGACGCATTTCGATCCGATCGGGATCGCCTGGGCGCTCGGGCTCGCGGCCCTGTCCACCCTGGCGGCCGGTCTCTACCCCGCATGGGCGGTCGGCCGGCTGCCCCCCTCCCGCTACCTCAAGAGCCAGTGACGAGGAGAGCCTCATGGCATTGAATGTCCGACCTCTGCTCTCCAGCCTGCTGCGCAGCCGCACCGGAGCGATTCTGGTGGCGATGCAGATCACCATCGCGCTTGCCGTGATGGTCAATGCCATCTGGATCGTGAGTCAGCGCATCGCCGCCATCGAGCAGCCGGCCGGGATCGACGACCGCAACATGTTCGTCGTCGCGATCGCCGGTCTCAGCAGTCAGTTCGACCTCTCGAGCGCTCTGACGCAGGACCTTGCCTACCTGCGCGGCGTACCCGGAGTCATCGGCGCCACCGCCACGGAGTCGGTTCCCCTGACCGGTGATGGTCAGGACACGGAGATCTTCCTGCAACCAGGGCAGCGCGGCCGCTCCGCGACCGTGGGCGAGCTGCAGACGGACACCGAGGGGCTGAAGACGCTGGGCGTCTCTCTCCTTGCCGGACGCAACTTCCGGCCGGAGGAGATCCAGCCGTTCTCCAAGCACAGCCTGGAGCAGTCCGTTGCGGAGATCATCGTGACCCGCACGCTCGCCAATGTGCTCTTCCCCGGCACCGACGCCCTCGGCAAGGTCGTCTACGACGGCGCGGGAAGGCCCATGACCATCATCGGTATCACTCATGACTTCATGGGGCCGGTCGACCTCGGCAACCCCAAGTATCAGACGGCGCTCTTTCCCCGGATCCCGGGCGCTTTTGGTGCCTATTTCCTGCTGGTCCGCACCACTCCGGGCCGGCTCGATGCGATCATGCGGACAGCGCAGCGGCACTTGGCCGGAGCCAGCCCGAACCGGGTGATCTTCTTCGCGCACCCGCTCTCGTTCTATCACCAGCGGATGATCGCAGAGAACCGTAACATGGCGGTCTTCCTCAGCACCATCACGGCGATGATCCTGGCCGTCACCTGCCTCGGCATCTTCGGGCTCGCCACCTACAACGTGAGCACCCGCACCAAGCAGATCGGCACGAGGCGAGCGGTGGGGGCGCGCAAGCGCGACATCATCGCCTACTTCATGGTGGAGAACGCGTTCATCCTCTCCGCCGGTGTGCTCGCCGGCTGCGCGCTGGCGCTCGCGGTCGGCTACTGGCTCTCGGTGCGCTATGGCCTGCCACGGCTGGATCTTTACTATCTGACAGCGGGCGTGCTTTTCCTGTGGCTCATCGGCGAGCTCGCCGCCTGGCAGCCCGCCCGCCGCGCCGCATCCGTGCCGCCCTCGGTGGCGACCCGGACGGTTTGAAACGGAGGATCCGGTGCTCCAGTACTACATTCGCCTCGCCCTCAAGAGCCTGCGGCGCACGCCCGGACTGACGGCGCTCATGGTCGGCGCCATTGCTCTCGGCATTGCGGCGTGCATCGTCACACTCACTGTGTATCACGCCATGTCGGGCAACCCGATCTGGTGGAAGAACAAGGTGCTGTATGCGGTGACGATGGATTCATGGGGTGCGGATAGCCCGCACGACCCGCAACACCCCACCCTGGCGCCTCCCCAGCTCACCTACATGGATGCGACCGCCCTCATGCGCTCCGACATCCCCAAGCGCAAGGTCATAATGACGCAGGAGCTCGGGACGTTGACCGGAGCTCCAGGGCAGAGCATGCCGATGCACGTCATGGCGCGGGCAACGACCCAGGATTTCTTCTCCATGTTCGACGTGCCCTTCCAGTACGGCGGCGGCTGGCATGGCGCCGATCTGGCGGCGTTGCCCGAGATAGTCCTCAGCCAAGAGGTGAACGATTCGCTGTTCGGCGGCAGCGACAGCGTCGGGCGGACGATCCTCTGGAACAACATCCGGTTCCGTGTGGTGGGTGTCCTGCGCCACTGGGCGCCTCTGCCGAGGTTCTACGACGTGGTCGATGGCGCCTTCGCAACGCCGGAAGATACCGATCAGGTTTTCGTGCCGTTTTCCTGGGTAACCACCTTGCGGGCGATGCCGGACGGCAACACCGACTGCCACATCCATGGGCCCGTCGCCAACTACCAGGCATTCCTCACCTCGGAATGTATCTGGATCGAGATGTGGGTGGAGCTGCCCAATGCCGCACGGCGCGAGCGCTTTCAGGCCTACATGGACGCCTACTGGGCGGCGCAGCGCCGGGAAGGGCGATTTCCGCGTCCTCTCAACAACCACCTGACCAACGTCAGTCAGTGGCTTATGATCAATGGGGTCGTGAGCAGCGACAGCCGCATTCTGCTGCGCGTCGCATTCGCATTTCTCGTGGTCTGCCTGATCAACACCGTCGGCATTCTGCTGACAAAATTCCTGCGGGCCGCTCCGACCGTCGGCGTGCGGCGCGCCCTGGGGGCCAGCCGCCGCCAGATCTTCACGCAGCACCTCGTCGAAGTCGCCATGGTCTCGATGGCGGGGGCGCTGCTCGGCTTGGCGCTGGGCGCGGCTGGTCTCAGCGGGGTACAGGCAATCTACGCGCAAGACAACGCCTACGGGATGCTCGCCCATTTCGATCCCCTGGGAGTCGCATGGGCGCTGGCGCTCGCAGCGCTCTCCACACTTGCGGCAGGCCTTTACCCCGCATGGAGCATCGGCAGACTACCGCCCGCAGGGTACCTGAAGAGCCGCTAGCCGGAGCATGAGAACATGATGAGCCCGAATGTCCGCCCCGTGCTCTCGGCGTTGCTCCGCAATCGCACCGGCGCCCTGCTCGTCGCGCTGGAGATCGCGATCGCACTGGCCGTGATGGTCAATGCCGCCTGGATAGTCGCCCAGCGCATTCATGAGATGCAGAAGCCGAGCGGACTCGACATTCGCGATACCTTCGCGATCGGTGTCTCGGCGCTCACCAGCCATTCCGATCTCGGGGCCGCGCAGCGCGCGGACCTCGCCTACCTGCGCAGCCTCCCCGGAGTCATCGCGGCCGCCGCGACTTCCTCCGTGCCGTTCAGTCACTTCGGCCAGGGTGACTCCGTAGCGCGCGACCCCGGCCCACGTGCCCCTGCCATCGACGAGCGCTCCATGCAGGTGGACGAGGCGGCCCTGGCGACCCTCGGCGTGCGCATCCTCGCCGGCCGCAATTTCACCGCAGCGGAAATCCAACCGCTCTCCTCGAGAATGTTCGCAGCGAGCCCCGAGGTTCTCATCACCGAGTCGCTCGCCCGCAAGCTGTTTTCGGATGGCAACGCGGTGGGCAAGCCGATTTACCTGAGCGACGACAACGGGACTCCGATGACGGTCGTCGGCATCACCAGCGATTTCGTGGCCTCGGTCTGGGGAAAACCTTCCTACGACACGGCCCTGTACCCGCAGACTCCCGGAAGCTACGGAAACTATTTCTGCCTGGTGCGCACTCGGCCCGGCGACACCGTGGCGCTGATGAATACCGCGCTGCGGCACCTTGCAACCTCGAATCCTGACCGGGTCGTCTTCCTGGCGCAGACTCTGCAGTACTACCGGCAGCGCGTCGATGCCGAGAACCGCGACATGGTCATATTCCTCGCCCTGGTCACCGCGCTCATTCTCTCCGTCACCTGCCTCGGCATCTTCGGCCTCACCGCCTTCAATGTCAGCGCCCGCACGAAGCAGATCGGAACTCTGCGCGCGGTCGGCGCCCGCAAGCGCGACGTCGTCGCTCACTTTCTCATCGAGAACGCGATCGTTCTCTTCGCCGGTGCGCTGGCCGGCTGCACGCTCGCTCTCGCTGTGGGGTATTGGCTCTCCGACCAGTATCAGCTGCCGCGCCTGGATCTTCACTACCTGGCGATCGGCGTCGTGGGTGTCGCCGTCCTTGGCCAGCTCGCGGCCTGGCAGCCGGCTCGGCGGGCGGCCTCGGTGCCCCCATCCGTGGCTACCCGCACGGTGTGAGGTTTCGGGTACCATCGCCGCCATGACTGGCGCCTCGACTGAACATTGACTGCACCAACTGTCAAAATGAGCGGCAATCCTTCCAACCGGGAACGTTCGAGACTTGCGGATAGCGTCATTCTCGTCATCGACGACAATGACGCGGTGCGCACGGCGCTCGAGATACTGATGTCCCTTCATGGTGCGCGCGTCATCGGCGCCGCATCGCCGGCAGATGGCGGAGCCGTGCTGGAGAAAGAGACGGTGGACGTCGTCATTCAGGACATGAACTTTCGCCGCGAGGCGACCAGCGGCGAGGAAGGCGTGCAGCTTTTTCATGAGATCCGCAGGCGACATGACGACGTGCCCATCATTCTTCTGACCGCCTGGACGCATCTCGAGACCGCCATCGAGCTGGTGAAGGCCGGGGCCGCGGACTACATCGCCAAGCCCTGGGACGATGCCCGTCTGCTCACGACGGTCCGCAACCTGCTCGACCTGCGGCGAGCGCGTGAGGAGAGCACGAGGATACAGACGCAGCGGCGGCAGGCGCGCCGGGTGCTCGCGGAGCGATTCGATCTGCGCGGCGTCATATACGAGAGCGAGGCAATGCACACCCTCGTCTCCATGGCGACGCAGGTCGCGCACGCGGACGTACCTGTCCTGATCACGGGACCGAATGGCGCAGGGAAGGAAGTCCTCGCAGACATCATCCATGCGAACTCCTCCGTCCGCTCGGGACCCTATCTGAAGGTCAATCTGGGCGCCCTGCCGCAGGAGCTCATCGAGGCGGAGCTCTTCGGCACCGAGTCCGGCGCGTTCACGGGAGCCAAAGCCCGCGTGGGCCGATTCGAGGCGGCGAATGGGGGCACCCTGTTCCTCGACGAGCTCGGCAACCTCGCTCCCGCAGGACAGGCAAAGCTGCTGCGCGTGTTGCAAACCGGTGAGCTGGAGCGGCTTGGCTCCAACGTCACACGACGGACGCACGTGCGTATGATCGCCGCGACGAACACCGACCTGCGCGCCGCCATTCGCGACGGCCGATTCCGCGAGGACCTGTACTACCGGCTCAACGTCATCGAGCTGGAGCTGCCACCTCTCGCCCGCCGTCGGGAAGACATCCTGCCGCTCGCGCGGCATTTCCTCGGGAGCGGCAGCGCCAGCAGCAGCGGCGGTGCCAGCAGCGGCGGTAGCGGCGGGCGCGAGCTGTCGGCGGAGGCCGAGCGCGCGCTCATGAGGCACTCCTGGCCGGGAAACGTCCGTGAGCTGCAGAACGTGATCCGCAGGGCCTGCCTGCTCTCGGCGACGCCCGCGATCGGTGTGCAAGCACTGGGACTTCCTCCCGCCGAACAATCCGAGCTCGCGGCCGAGCCGGCCGTCGATCGCGCCGCCGTCGAGCAGGCGCTGCAGCGGGCTGGAGGGGTGGTCGCGCATGCGGCACGCGAGCTCGGCCTCTCCCGCCAGGCTCTCTATCGCCGCATGGAAAAGCTCGGCATCAAGCCCGACTGAATGCGTCAAAGATCTCTCCGGTGGAAGATCGCCGCGACCATTGCGCTCGCGGCAGCCGTAGCGGCCGCACTCGGGGCGCTCGCGACGCATTGGCTGGCATCCGTTCCGCTGGGATTTGTCGCCGGTCTGCTGTTGACGGCACCTTGGATCATATGGCTCGCGGTGCGCGTCACGGGTCCCTGGACTCGCGTGCTGGATGCCGTCAGCAGCGGCATCGGCAGCCTTCGCGATCGCGACTTCAGCGTCAGCATCACGCCGAGGGGCAGCCGTGAGCTCGTCAAGCTCGTCACCGCCTATAACTCTCTCGGCGACCTGCTGCGCCGCGAGAGGCTCGACATCTATCAGCGCGAGCTCCTCCTCGATACGGTTTTGCAGACGACGCCGCTCGCCCTCACCCTGACCAACGCGACCGGCCGGATCGTCTATGGCAACATCGCCGCGCGGCAATTACTGCGCGGCGGACGCAAGCTCGAGGGACTCGCCCTGGAAGCACTCCTCGAGGAATCGCCTGCCGCGCTGCGTGAGGCGCTCAAGAGCGATGGCGATACCCTCTTCACCATGGAGATCGGCGGCGAGCCCGAGGTCTACCATCTCTCCAGGCGCGCCTTCGTCCTCAATGGCCAGCCGCACCAGCTGCTGCTCCTGAAGCAGCTGACGCGCGAGCTCGCCGCCCAGGAGGTGATCGTGTGGAAGAAGGTCATCCGTGTCATCGCGCACGAGCTCAACAACTCGCTGGCGCCGATCCGCTCGCTCGCGCACTCCGGCAGCCTGCTCGCCGTCGGCGCCGAGAGCCCGGAGCTCGAGCGAGTGTTCGCCACCATCGGCGGCCGCGCCTCGCATCTCGCCACGTTCATCGAGGGCTATGCAAAATTTGCCAAGCTGCCGAAGCCCAGGCCCGGCCCCGTCGCCTGGCCGGCTTTCCTCGCGCGGATCGCGGCCGCGCAGCCCTTCAGGATCGAAGGCTCCGTGCCGAGCCACGAAGCGAGCTTCGATGTCGGCCAGCTCGAGCAGGTGATGATCAATCTCCTCAAGAATGCCGCCGAGTCCGGCTCCGCGCCCGAGGCCGTCACCGTGAGCGTCCACACCCGCGCCCAGGGTTTCCTGATCGAGGTGGCGGACCGCGGCGCCGGCCTCTCGGAGCAGGTGCTGCGCGATGCCCTGCTCCCCTTCTTCTCGACCAAGCCCTCCGGCACGGGCCTGGGCCTCACCCTCTGCCGGGAGATCGTCGAGGCTCACGGCGGCCGCCTGACTCTGGCCAATCGCCCTGGCGGGGGAGCCGTCGTCTCGCTCCACCTTCCTTGAACGAAACCTCACCAGAATGGCAATTGTCGATCTGGTGAGGTAGATCTCAGGGCGTGCCGAACCTCACCAAAACGGCAATTGTCGATTTGGTGAGGTAATCTTCCGCAGGATGCGCTCCCACCGCGACTCGATACGCGCCAGGGTCCTGGCCGTCCTCCTGCAAACCAAGCGCGCCGAGGTGCCGTGGCGGGTGTTGCTGCGTAACACGGCGGCGGTGATCCTGCCGCTCGCCGCCGGCATCGCCACCGGTCGGGTGGGTGTCGGTCTTTGGATCTCGGTCGGCGCGGTCGTCACCCTGTATTCCGATCAGCCGGGTCCTTACCGGCAGCGCCTCGTGCGTCTGCTCGCGGTATCGGCGGCCGGCGGACTCGCGGCGTTCGTTGGCATGATGCTCGGCGGGAATCTGCCGGTCCTCCTTGCCGCCATGGCGGCGATCGGCTTCCTCGGCGCTCTGCTCGTGGTCTTCGGCGATGGGGCCGGGCGCGTCGGCATGGCGGCCATGATCCTCCTCGCCATCACCTCCGCCGACCCGGCGCGCAGCGCGTGGACCGCACTGGGATCGACCGCCCTGATCGCCTGCGGCGGACTCCTTCTCACCTTGCTGTCGGTTGCCGCGTGGCCATTGCAGCGCTACGGGCCGGAGCGGGAAGCCCTGGCCGAGGTGTATCGCGGGCTCTCCGCCTTGGCCCGCCAGCACGAGGTCGAGGCCGGTACGGCCCCCGCGCTGAGCGCGGGCATGACCGGACTGCAACACACATTGCTGGGTCCCCACCGGGCGCGCGGGCCGGTGATGGACAGCTTCGGCGTGCTGCTCGAGCTTGCCGAGCGCATCCGCCTGGAGCTGACGGCGCTCACGAGCAGCGAGCCCGGCCCCAGGGTCGCTCCGCTCGTCCGGGCCGAAGCAGCCAACCTCCTGGCGGACATCGGCAACGCCATCGCGGGTGGCGAGGATGCCGGTCAGGCAATGACCCGCTCGCTGCACGCATTGAGAGCCTCGGCAGGCGGACTACCGGCAAGTGACGCCAGCGTTGATCTCGCATCGTCACGTCACTTTCATGCCCTGGCCGGACAGCTCGCCGCTGCGGTGCGCAATGCCGGGCGCGCCAGCGCCACAGGCGCCCTGCTTGCCGCGCAGGAGGATCTGCAGCTGCCTCGCGCCGTGCGCCCGCAGTCGCGCGCGGCCATCCTGTTGGCGAGCCTGACACCCCGTTCCGCGGCGTTCCGGCATGCGATTCGCACGGCAATCTGCTTCACGGTCGCCGCCTGGGCGGGGCGGCTGCTCGATTTTTCGCACGGGTACTGGATCCCGATGACGGTCGCCATCGTGCTGCGGGCCGATTACGGGGCCACCTTCTCCTACGGTCTGCTGCGTGTCGCCGGAACATTCGCGGGACTGCTGCTCACGACAGGGTTGCTGCACTTCCTGCCGCCCCATTCCTGGGAATGGCTGACGGTCATGGCGGTCCTCTGCGCCGCGTTCCGTTACTTCGGAGCGGTGCACTATGGGGTGGCAGTCACCGCGCTCACCGGAATGGTGGTGCTCCTTCTCGCCCTCGCCGGCGAGCCGCCAGAGCCCACGATGATCAGTCGGCTGATCGCCACGGTGATCGGCAGCGCCATGGCGCTCACCGCCTACGGATTGTGGCCTACGAGGGAGCGCGAGCAGATCCGCACCAGCCTGTCGCTGCTGCTCGCCGCGTACGCCGCCTACCTCTCGAGTCTCCGCGACGGCCATCCGCAGGAGCGGCGCGAATCGCGCAATGCCGTGCGTGTGGCCCGTGCAAACGCGGAGGCCGCCGTCGCGCGCCTCTTGGCGGAGCCTCGAGCTCCCGCCGGCCTCGCGGAGCTCGCCCAATCGCTGCTGGCCAACAGCAACCGTCTCGCGCGCACCGCCATGGCGCTGGATGCCGCATCGAGCCCGCCCGCGGCGGTACCGGCGCGGTCAGACTTCGATCACCTGATGGACCAATGCACGAAATCTCTGCGTCTGCTGGCCGGCGCCATCGGTGAGGCCGAGACGCCCCCCGCGTCGGACCTGCGCCCGCGGCAGCGGGAATATGCCCGCACACTCGGTGCCGGCGGTAATGGCCTCGCGGCCGAGCTGGTGGCCCTCACCGATCGGCTGGTCGACAACATCAACACGCTCGGCCACGTGACCGCTCGGGCGCGGATCGTCGGGCAATAACGCCGGGCAAACGATCCGGCTGCGCGGCACCGTGATTATTCATGAACGGCAGCATCATTCAGCGAGGCCCCGGGGTCGAACTCCGCCAAAGTTCACGAATAATACGCGTCAGGTCGTCGCGCGCACCCTGCGCCGCGTCCCGGCTGGCGCAGTCTGCGGGCGCGCGCCGCTGCCGTTGGTAACGCCGCTTCCATTCCCGTTATCGCGGCGTGAAGTGCGGCGCGCGACTCCGCGGGCGGCGCCGGTGCGCCGGTCGGCATCTTGCGCAGAGCGCTGCATCGGCGGCCCGCTCTCGTCCCTGAACCCCGCCGCATCGACGTCGAGGCCCTTCAGGTACTTGCGGAATTCCTTGCCCAGGGCGGGATGACTCAATGCGTACTCCACGGTCGCCTGCAGGTACCCGAGCTTGCTGCCACAGTCGTAACGCTTGCCGTTGAAGCGGTGGGCGTATACGGCTTCCTCGCGCATCAGCGCCGCGATGCCGTCGGTCAGCTGGATCTCCCCGCCCGCGCCCTGCCCGAGCCGCTCCAGGTGCTCGAAGATCGCCGGCGCCAGCACGTACCGGCCCACCACGGCCAGGTTGGAGGGCGCCACGGCGGGCTTCGGCTTCTCGATGATGCTGCGCACGCGGCTGGTGTTGGATCTATCGGCCTCCACCGCCACGATGCCGTACTTGTCGGTATCGGCCTTGGGCACCACCTGCACCCCGAGGATGCTCGCGCGCTTGGCCTCGTAGACCTCAGCCATCTGCGCCAGGCAGGCCACCTGGCTCCGGATGAGGTCATCCGCCAGGTGCACGAAAAAAGGCTCCGCGCCCACCGCCGGCTGCGCGCAAAGCACCGCGTGCCCGAGCCCCAGCGGAGCCGGCTGGCGGATGTAGATGCACGAGGCATAGGACGGCAGCACGCTGCGCAGCTGGTTCAGCAGATCGCTCTTGCCCTGGCGCTCGAGCAGCTGCTCGAGCTCCTGATCGGAGTCGAAGTGGTCCTCGATGGCGCGCTTGGAAGCGCCCGTGACGAACACCAGCCGGGTCGCGCCGGCGGCCAGCGCCTCTTCCACCGCATACTGGATGAGCGGCTTGTCAACGACCGGCAGCATCTCCTTGGGGCTCGCCTTGGTGGCGGGCAGGAAGCGAGTGCCGCGTCCGGCCACCGGAAAGACGGCGGTGCGGATCACGGACTTCGGTGTCATCCTCATCGGATCTCTCCCGGACAGGATTCCAAATTGCCGCCAAGTGTACCGTGTACTCAGCGATTGAATAGCGGGGTCGGCCTCGCAACCGGCATGCCGGGCATCAAGGAGCCAGCCTCTCCTCGCTCTTTTCCGCCCACTTGAAGACCGCCGGCCGCATGCTGTCCCAGGAGCGGCATTTGGGGCAGCGCCAGTACCAGCCCACGCTGAGCAGGCCGCAATCCTCGCATTGATAGCGGCCGCCGGTGTCCCCGATCCGCGTCAGCAAAGTCCCGAGTGAGCGCGCGTCTGCGACCGATTCCGGCTCCGACCCGGCCTCGGCGATGTCGGGCAGCCGGCGCACTTCCTGCGGCGGGAGGGCGGTCGCGAGCAGCCAGGCGAGCTGCCTCGAGCTGATGCTGCCGTTGCGGCGCAGCCGCTGCGCGATCTGCTCGAGGACGTCCGCCCCGCGGGCGAGCACCAGCACCCGCGGGATGATCTCGAGCGCGAGCTCCGGCGATTCCTCGAGCGCCTTCAGATAGAGCAACTGCGCGCCCGCCGTGTCTCCCGCGAGCTCCGTGATGCGCGCCGTCAGCACATCGGCCCGCGGCAGATCCGCCTGATGCCCGCGAGCCTGCTCGAGCAGCGTCTGCGCGCGTGGCGCATCGCCCTGCATCAGCGCCTGCTCCGCGAGCTCGCACAGGTAGTGCGCCGCCACCCGCCGCCTCTCGCTCTGCACCGGTTGCGGCAGCGCGTGAAAGATCTTCAACGCGTTGGCCCAGTCGCCCTGCGCCTCGTAGATCCGTACCAGATGATCCAGCGCCGCCCGGCGATACTCGCGCGAAGCGGACAGCTCCTCGAGCAACTCCTCGGCGCGATCCATCAGGCCGGCGCTCAGGTAATCCAGAGCCAGCGCGAAAGCCGCCTTGTCATG
>DASYGA010000428.1:0-13034 GCA_036000265.1 Steroidobacteraceae bacterium
CCTCATCGCCACGGCACTCTTCGTTCAAATCGGCAGCGCAGGCGCAGCCAGCCCGCAGGGCGACATTCAGGACCAGATGAGAGAGGTGCTTTCCGGGAGCATCGCGACTCGCGCAATTGCGCATTCCGAGGCAGGTCCCGCAAGCGCGGTCCGTTCGAATTCCGACGCGCAGCAGTTCGCGCAACAGCTCTTGCTGGGATGGAGCGTCGCCCATCGCGGACGTGCCCAGGCGACCAAGCAGAGGCTGCAGGCCGAGGCGTCTGAATCCCGTCAGCAGCCGCAGGCGCACCAGGATTTTCAGTCGACGGTGCGGCAATCGATTCTTGGAGAGCGCGCCTCCTTGCGTGGTGCCTTGTGACAAGGGCGCCGGCCAAGGCAGCGGCCGGGTGACCGGGCATGACCCTGAACGTGGATGACAGGAGACGGCCATTCCTGCGAACGACAAGCGGCAGGGAAGTCCTTGACAACGCATGTAGATGCATATAGTGTCGGCTGCATGAAGATCCAGTCATTCCCATGCTACTGCGCGACGCTGCGGCAGGCGGCCCGGGCGGCAACGGTGCTCTACGAGGAGATGATCGCGGAGGGCGGTGTGCATGCGACGCAATACACCGCCTTGCAGGTCATCGAGTCGGCTCCTAACCTGATCACGACAGAGCTGGCGGAAGCCATGGGCATCGATCAGACCACTGCTACCCGTACTCTGGCGTTGATCAAGCGCAATGGGCTGGCGACCGACACCGTCGGTCAGGACCGCCGGCAGCGATGTTGGAACCTGACCTCCAAGGGACAGGAGCTGCTTCGCAAGCTGAAGCCTCGCTGGGAGGCGGCGCAGCAGGCATTCGAGAAGCGTCTGGGACGGACGCAAGCCGTGGCCCTGAAGCGGGCGGCGTATCTGGCCGCGAGCCGGATTGCCTCCCGGTAAGAGACGAAGCCGAGTGCAAGGTCATTTCCTGCCCTTATACATGTAAATACATACACGTCCGTAGACGCCGGCACCGCAAAGCCAGACCCTCGCAACGCGCTCAAGCAGCATCGAATCCCGGAGCATTACCATGTCAGATCAGAAAGTCGTCCTCGTTACCGGCGCCTCGAGCGGGATCGGCTCCGCAACGGCGGAGCTTCTCGTGAGCCGCGGATACCGGGTCTTCGGCACGGCGCGATCGCCACACAAGGCGGGCGCCATTCCAGGCGTGACCCTGCTGCCGCTGGACGTCACTCTGGCGGCATCCGTCACGCACGCCGTGCAAGCGGTGCTCGATACGGCAGGACGCATCGATGTGCTGGTCAACAATGCCGGCCTCGGCGTATTCGGTGCTTTCGAGGAGACCTCGATCGAGCAGGCGCAGGCACTTTTCGATACCAATGTCTTCGGGGTGATCCGCACGAGCAAGGCCGTGCTGCCGCACATGCGTGCCCGGCGGTCCGGACTCATCGTCAACGTGAGCTCCGTGCAGGGATTCATTCCGGCGCCTTACGCCGCGATCTACTCCAGCACGAAGCACGCTCTCGAGGGCCTCTCGGAGTCCCTCGATCACGAGGTGCGGCAGTTCGGGATCCGGGTGGTGCTGGTGGAGCCTGCTTTCACTCGTACCGGGTTCGACACGAACAGCGTGACGGCCGCGACTCCCCTGGATGCCTACGATAAGGAGCGCGCACAGGTCGCGGCTGCCCTCGTGGCCAACTTCCGGGCAGCACCCGAGCCATTTGGCGTCGCCGAGGAGATCGCGCGGGCCATCGAGTCGCCGTATCGCCTGCGCAGGCCGGTAGGCTCACAGGCAAAGCTGGTCGGGCGGCTGCGGCGCTTCATGCCGGCCAGGACGGTCGACCGGCAGCTGCGGAAGGTCTTTGCGCTGGAGTAGCGTTCCCGTCGGGCCCGGGACGAACGCCGTTACCCAGCGAAACCAAGGCACATCAGCAGATGACTGCCGACACATCATTGCCGCTATACGGCTCGTGCGAATGCGGCGCGTGCCCGGTCCCAATCACCCGGTCCGGACGGCCAGGCTCGACAAGATCCAGATCGTGCCGGCGATCATGAAGAAGAGGAGCAGCCCGGAGAAGAGAATCAGGTGAAGGTCGTCCGCGTTCTGCCGCGGCGGGTCGATGTGCAGGAAGAAGCGGAAATGGACGATCACCTGCACGAGTGCGCAGGCGCCGATCGCCAGAAACAATCCGTGCTGCGGCAGCGCCCGCCAGTTGACCAGGCCAAAGGGCGTGAGGGTCAGCAGAACCGCAAGCCCGTATCCCCAGAGGTAGCCGCGCAGCTCGCGCGCGTATTCCGCGCGGTTGCCGCCCGATCCGTCATCACTCGGGCTCACGCAAGCCCTCCCAGGTAGATGAAGGAAAAGATGGCGACCCAGACGATGTCGAGAAAGTGCCAGAAGAGGCCCAGTCGCAACAGCCCGAGCTTCACCTCTTTGTCCACGCCGTACCGCCTGATCTGTACGATGATCGCGAGCATCCATATGATGCCGCTCGTGACATGAAGTCCGTGTAGTGGCACCAGAGCGAAGAACGCCGATAGATAGCCGCTGCGCCCCGGACCGGCTCCATGCTGAAACATCGAGAGGAAGTCCTGCGCCTCCAGCCGCAGAAAGAGACCGCCGAGGCACAGGGTGGCCGCAAGCCAGCCGAGAAGCGGTCCCTGGCGCTTCTGATATTTGAGCGCCAGGGACGCCATGCCGTACGTGAAGCTGCTCGAGAGCAGTGCCAGGGTCTCGATGAAGGCGCTCTTGATGTCATACAGCTTCGCGGGCCCGGGTCCGCCCGCACGCGCATGCAGCATCACCGCGTAGGTGGCGAAGAGCAGGCCGAATATGATCGCATCGCTCATGAGGAACACCCAGAAGCCGAAGAGCAGCTCGCCGCTTTTCTCCTCGGTCTCCGGATGCTCCGCTCCCAGGTTGATGCCGGGATGCCTGAGCGGCGGCGCGGCGCTCATTCGGCGCTCTCCAGGACTGCGAGTCCGGCGTTGGAGGGCGTGGCTTCCTCGCCGCGCGAGACCGGCTGGATCACGGCGACGGTCGCGAGCCATCGCAGATGACATCGCTCGACCTCGTGCGCCGGGATGGTCCGCTCCGCATCACGCACGAAGCCCCGCCCCACCATCGCCGCGGCGAGCGCCAGCGAAGCGGCGACCACCAGCCACCAGATGTACCAGACCAGGCCGAAGCCGGCGAGAAACCCGCCGACGCATACGATCATGCCCATCGCACTGTGCTTCGGCATCTTGATGTCGTGGAACTTCCCGGGCGCGCGGTACGCCTCCCTTGCCTCCTTCGCGCGCGTGAACGCGTCGCGGCCGGTCACCACCGGCAGCAGCGGAAAGTTGTATTCGGGCGGAGGCGCGGGGGTCGCCCATTCGAGGCTGCGGCCGTCCCACGGATCGCCGCCCGGGACGGCATATTCCTCGCGCCTGCGGATGGAGACCAGAAGTTGCACGATGAGCCCCACCAATCCGGCGATGACGATGAGGGCGCCGGCGAAGGCGACGGCCATGTAGGGCAGGTACACCGGATCGAAGAAATCGAGCGTCCGGCGCGGATAGCCGAGCAGCCCGAGTGCGTACAGGGGAAAGAACGCCAGAATGAAGCCGAAGATGAAGCACAGCGCCGAGAACAGGCCCCAACGCTCGTGAAGCCTGAAGCCGAAGGCCTTGGGGAACCAGAAGTGATAGCCGGCCAGCATGCCGAACAGGGTGCCGGGCACCAGCACATTGTGGAAATGCGCGACCAGGAACTGCGTGTTGTGGACCTGATAGTCGATCGAGGGATTGGCGAGCATGATGCCGGTTGCGCCGCCGATGACGAACAGCAGCGTGAAGCCGAGCGCGTAGACGAGCGGCACGGTGAAGCGCACGCGCCCGCGAAACATGGTCCATATCCAGTCATAGACTTTCACGCCGGTCGGGATCCCGATCAGCATGGTCGCGATCCCGAACACGGCGTTGATGTTGGCGCTCTGTCCCATCGTGAAGAAGTGATGCAGCCAGACGGTGAAGGACAGGGCCGCGATCGCCATCGTGGCGAGCACCAGCGAGGTGTAGCCGTAGAGGGTCTTGCCGGAGAAGGTGGAGAAGACCTCGGAATAGACCCCGAAAGCCGGCAGGATCACGATGTAAACCTCCGGATGGCCGAACAGCCAGAAGAGGTTCACGTAGTTCATGAAGTTGCCGCCCAGATGATTGGTGAAGAAATGGAATCCGAGATAGCGGTCGAGGGCCAGCAGACCGGTGGCGACCGTGAGCGGGGGCATCGCGAAGATCATGAGGATGCTGGTGCAGAGCGCGGTCCAGGTAAAAAGCGGCATGCGCATGAACTGCATGCCCGGCGCCCGTTTCTTGTAAATCGTGACGGCGAAGTTGATCCCGGTCAGCATCGAGCCGAGGGATGACAGCGAGAGCGCCCATATCCAGTAATCGACGCCGACACCGGGATTGAAGGCGAGCTCGGTGTAAGGCGGATAGCCGCTCCAGCCGCCGGTCGAGAATTTGCCGATGTCGAGCGAAATCATGACCAGCGCGGCACCCGCCGCCGTCAGTCCCAGGCTGACGGAGTTCATGACCGGAAAAGCGACGTCGCGCGCACCGATCTGCAGCGGCATGACGAAGTTGATGAGCCCGGTGAGAAAGGGCATGGCCATGAAGAAGATCATGATCGTGCCGTGGGTCGTGAAGAATTGCTCGAAATGCTCCGGCGACAGATAGCCGCCGCCCAGGGCGAAGGCCTCCTGAGAGCGCATGATGGCCGCCTCGATCAGGCCGCGCGCCAGCATGACCAGCGCGATCACGATGTACATGATGCCGATGCGTTTGTGATCGACGCTGGTCAGCCAGTCGTTCCAGAGCACCTGCCACTTCCCATACCAGGTGATGAGAATGGCGACCAGGGCGGCGCCTGCGAGCACGATGCAGGCCGCGAGCGTGGCAATCGAGCCGTTGACGAGGTTCTCGCGCGTCGGCTGCTGCAGCATCTGCCAGAAGGGCAGGCTGTTGAAGCCCAGCCTGCCGAAGATCAAATGCATGACCGACATCGGCGCTCAGTGGGTGTGGAACGACTGCACGAGACGAGCGAAAAGCCCGGAGGGCACCGCAGTAAAGTACACGGCGCCGTCCCCCGCTGCGGCCACGCCCAACGCCTTGCGAGTGTCAGCCAGCGTCGTCCTCTGCGCGATGATCTTGTACGCCGAGCCCGAGAGCGGAATTCCCTTCGAGCGGACCGACCGCACCCAGGCCGCGAACGCAGCGGGTCGCAGCGCCTGCGCCAGGAAATGCTGCTGGTAGTAACCGGCGCCGTTGAATTGAGCGTTCTCGCCCTGAAAGCGTCCCGGCCTGCTCGCTTCCAGGTGCAACTGGGTCACGGCTCCCGGCATGGCGTAGATCTGGCTGCCGAGCGCCGGGATGAAGAACGACTGCATCACGGTATCGGAGGTGAGGTCGAAGGCGAGCGGGCGCCCGGTCGGGAATGCCAGCTCACCCATGCTCGCGACGCCGAGGTCGGGATAGATGAAGAGCCATTTCCAGTCATAGCCCACGACCTCGACCCGCAGAGGCGGTTGCTTCGAGCGCAGCGGCGCATACGGATCGAGCGCATGCGTGCTTTGCCAAAGCCAGACGGCCAGCACGGTCACGATCGCGATCGGGCCTCCCCAGACAAAGATCTCGAGCGGCCAGGAGAACGACCATTTCGGTGTGTAGCGCGCCGATCCGCCATAGCGGTAGCGCCAGGCGAAGAATGGCGCCACGGCGAGGACCGGCCCCACGACGAAGAGCAGCAGCGCGACGACCTCGAAGAAGTGCACGCGCTGTGCCGCGGCAATCGGACCGTACGGCACGAGAAAGGTCAGCGCCGGGCCGGAGGGCGAGTGCGCGAACGCAGGCGGCGGTGGCGCGCGGCTGCAGCCACTGAGCAGGGCAAGCGAAGCCCAGGAAGCAAGACCGTAAAGACGCCGCAAAGATGACGTACGAAGCTCTCCCTCGGCGTTGAACGGCAATAGGCCCGGGCAGTCGGCTCGATAGCGGACGTCGCGCGCTGTCTCAGCCCGTGGCACCCTCCGCGAACGCGCGCGCACCGTCCGGGTTCCGTCGCAGAGCCGGCCGCGATGAGGCATCCGCATCGCAGGTTTCGATCACCGGGAGGGGATCAGCAGGAACGCGCGCGTCCAGCCAGGGTCCTGCGAGTCGGTGCCGTTGACGGCTATCCAGCCGTTGGCGCTGATGCCCACCGCCTCCTGCAGGCCGACCCGGCCGGTGAGCGGACTCGCCGGATCGATCAGGGCGTTGAGGTCGAGCATCTGGCCATTCTGGTAGAGGAAGGCGCGCTGCGCGCCTGCCGCATCCGAAGACACGCCGACGATCTGTCCGCTGTCGTTGATGGAGTCCGCGGAGCTGTTGGCATCACCCTGCAGGACACCCAGATCCAACATGGCGCCCTGGCGGTAGAGGAATGCATGCGAAGGGGCGCCGGAGGCCTGGCCGACTCTGGAGCTGCCGACGATGTCGCCACCGCTGTTGATTCCATAGGCGGCGCTGGTGCCGGAGTCCTGCAGTGAGCCCAGGCTGGTGACGGTGCCGGCCTGCCACTCGACGGCGAAGAGGCCGCCGCTCACCAGCGTGCCGTTGTCGTATACGGAGGATTGGCTCTGCCCGACGGCCGTTCCGCTGGCGTTGATGGCGTTGGCGGAAATCATGAGCCGGTCACAATGATCGCAGCGCAGGCCAGGGAGGGTGGTCTGCGCATACCCGGGGGCAGACCACAGGAGAGCCGCGCTGCCCGGGGAGCCGGAGGCGCCGTAATCTCCGAGCACCGCGCCGTTGTCGTTCGCCGCAACGGCCCACTCGGAGCCGGCGAACTGCCCGCTGAGCAGCATCGCCCCGCCCGTGACGGTCCAGAAGCCCGCCTGCAATCCAGACTGCGCACTGATCTCTTCCCCCGCGATGACGCCGCTGTCGCTGATTCCCTTGGCGGATGCGCCGCTCTCCGCTGGATCGAAGGTGAGCTCGCTGAGCGCGCCCGAGCTCTGCTGGTACATCCATGCCCGGTCGGCGGCGGGGGTCTCCTGATCGCCCACGATGATCCCCTGGCTGTTGACCGCATTCGCGGTGACCGAGCCGGTCGCAGCGAGACGGGGAATCTCGACGACTTCGTAGCGCGGCGGGTCCGAAGCTGCCGCTGGCGGCGGGGAAGAAGATGGCGGGGCGGGTGCCGGCGGAGTGGAAGCGGGGGGACTCGAGGGGCTGGAAGAAGAAGGCGAGCTGGAAGACGAGGTTGTAGCCGATGGGGGGGCGGTAGACGGATCCGAAGCCGAGGAAGGCATCGACGAGCTGGCGGCTGATGACGATGGTGACGCGTTCGCCGAAGGACCTTGAGATGAGCCTCCTCCGCACGACGTACAAATGAGGGCCGCAGCCAATGCGGCTAGCACTGATTTCATCGTCGCACCTCCCCATGGCATCTCGCGCCGTGTGCGCACTCACCGCCGCAGGAAGCGTGCCCGGAGCCTGAACCGTCGTCGGCCGGGCGACCCCAAGAGCGCGGCGGGGCCGCGGGGCTTCCTTTGAGAATGCCGCGCCCGGCCGGCACAATGCGCGCCCGCCCTCGAGCCTCGAGTTGCCCCGTGCACAGCGCCGCTCCGCCCCGATGGAAGACTCTGCTCGCCTTCGCGATCATCTATCTGGTGTGGGGTTCCACCTTCTATGCCATACGCGTGGGGGTCCACGAGGTACCGCCGCTCCTGCTCGCGGCGGTGCGATTCACCACCGCGGGGGCGGTCCTTTTTACCTGGGCCGTCGCACGCGGCGAGCGCCTGCCGACCCGGCGCGAGTGGGGCTCGACGGCGATCGTGGCCGTGCTGATCTTCGTCATGGATTACGGGCTGCTCTTCTGGGCGGAAGAGCGGGTCCCCTCCGGTGCGGCGGCGGTGATCCTCGCCACCATTCCGGCATTCATGGCGATCTCGGAGATCATCTTCCTGCGCACCCAGCGGCTGACGCTGCGCTTGGGCTCGGCCCTGCTGATCGGGCTCGGAGGCGTCGTGGTGCTGGTCGATCCGTCGCTCGGCATGGGCGGCACGCCCGTGTACGCCCTCGGCGCCGCCGGCCTGCTGGTGGCCGCGGCCAGCTGGTCGGGCGCATCGGTGCTCAGCAAGAAGCTGCCGCTGCCCGCATCCAAGGTCATGAGCGCCGCCGCGCAGATGCTGGTCGGAGGGCTGCTTCTGTGGGTGGTGGCGGCGGCGGCGGGCCAGGAGCGTGGCTTCGACTGGGCCGGGGTTTCGGCCGGGGCGTGGCTCGCGCTCGGGTACCTCATCGTCGCCGGCTCGCTGGTCGGCTTCACCGCCTACACGTGGCTCATCCATCACCAGTCGCCGACCAAGGTGGGCACGTACGCGTACGTGAACCCGGTGGTGGCAGTGGTGATCGGGCACTTCCTCGGCGGCGAGGTGTTGGATTCACGCACCGTGTTGGGTACCGTGCTGGTGCTCTCGAGCGTGATCGTCATCACGACACGCCGCGACCGGAGCGCTGGCGCCATCGCAGCGGCGTCCCGGGCCGCCGCCGCTCCAGGCGCCGCCCAACCTGACACCCGCTCCTGATTGCCGCCTTGCCGCGCGTGAGCTGTCGCTGTCGCCAATGTGCGCCAGTTCTGCGGAACCGGCCGGCGTGGTCCCGGTTATAAGGGGCAGGCCCGTACCGATCACGCGGCCGTGAACTTGACGTTTCAAGGAGTTAGTCATGAACGCAGCGATATCCCAATCCCGCACCCCCGCAGCGACTGCCGCTGTCGGCGGCGCGATGGATGCCATCGGCGGCATCGCCACGGCGGTGCTCGCCATCATCGGCCTTGCCGGCTGGCGTCCGGAGCTTCTGGCGGGCGTAGCAACCATCGTCTTCGGCGCGGCGCTTCTCATCCAAGGTGGGGCGCTGTTGTCGGAGTATGCCCAGGTCTTCACTCCAGCGGGGGCCTTGCAGACGGCTTCCGATGCTGTTGGCGGAGATGGACTCGCGGCTATGTTTCCGGTCGGCATCGCCGGCATCGTGCTCGGAATCCTCGCGTTGCTCGGCATCGCTTCGTATGCGCTGACGTCGATTTCCGTGATCGCCTTCGGCGCCGCACTCATGCTGAGTGCGCAGTCCGTCCGGCGCCTGTACAAGTTGCAGTCCGAGGCCCAGGTGGCTTCAGCCGTCTCGTACTCGACGCGCGAGTTCCTGGCAGGCGAGATGGCCGCCGGCTCGGCCGGAATCCAGTTCGTCGCCGGCCTCGCCGCCCTGGTGCTCGGAATCATCGCGGTGGTCATGACCGCGACCGTGCGGAACGAGGTACTGACGCTCGTGGCCCTGCTGATCGTCGGCGCGACCAACATCATCAGCGGCAGCGCACTCAGCGCGCTCGTCCTGAGCTTCATGCGTCCGGAGTCGCGCAGCGGCGCGAGCGTCCTTCGCTGACACCTGCGGGCAAGAGCAGCGTATGAAAAGAGGGGCCGCCGCAGGGCGGCCCCGGCCAGATCGCCAGAGGTGGAACTTTCCCGCCGCAAGGCGGTTCAACGCTCAAGCCTTCCCTGTGCGGGCCGCATTCGCGACCGGCCGCCGAAGACCTCGTGATCCACCATAGGACGCAAACGGAGAACAAGTCCATGTCATATCTCGATGTCGCCCCCCTGATCACCGCCTTGCGCAATACTCCCGAGGAGTTCGAGCTCTCGGGCGGGTGGCTGTGCCACGTGCGCAGCTGGCACAGCTTCCGCATCGGCCCCGAGGAACGGGTCGAGATCCGCGCCGCCTGCAATTGCGTGCTGCTCTCGGTACGCCCCGAGCAGGAGCGGGAATTCGCCGGTTGCTTCCGCGAGTGGCAGACCGCCTACTGGCGCCCGCTCGAGATCAATCGCGAGTTCGCCTCCCATTTCGGGCGCAGGCCGCGGGTGCTGCAGTGGCTGATCGACGGTACCGGCGCCCTGCACCGCTGGCTGCTGCAGCGCGGCCGGGGCCGGCGTGAGATCGGCCTGCCGGTATCGCCTACCGCCTGATCGCGGCGATTTTCGCCAGCGGCGGCGGGGCACCCTGCCCGGAGCCTGGTGCCGGGCGCTCGCTCGCATCGGGGACATCGGCCAGCCCTCGATGCAGACATCGTGCGCGCTCGCATGGAATCGCCGCAGGCGCCCAGCTATCCTCTCGCCCGGGCTTGAGTCAAAGGCGAAAGGTGGAGCAGGGTGGCCAAAGTACCTCCTGGAGTGGGTCCGCGGTTTCCGCAGGTCGTGGTTCTGGTGGGCGCCACGGGCGATCTTGCCCGGCGCAAGCTCCTGCCGGGGCTCTTTCATCTGTCGGGCGTCGGCTTCATTCCGGGCTGCCGCATCATCGGAGTGTCGCTCGATGATCTCGATGCCGCCGGCTTTCGCAAGCTGGCGCGAGGGGCGCTGGATGAGTTCTACACCCGCGAAGTCGACGAGGAGGGCTGGGCGTCCTTCGCCGAGTGCCTGGACTACGTGCCCCTGGGCGCCGGTGCGGCTGCGCTGCGGGCCGCGGTAGACCGGGCCGAGAAGTCGTTGGCAACGGAGTGCCGGCGCCTGCACTATCTCAGCGTGCCGCCCAATGCGGCGCTCTCCGCCGTGCGCATGCTGGGGGAGGCGGGCCTGGTCGAGCGCTCGCGCATCGTGATGGAGAAGCCTTTCGGCACCGATTTCGCCAGCGCGCGCTCGCTCAATGCCAAGCTGCACGAGGTCTTCGCGGAGGAGCAGATCTTCCGCATCGATCACTTTCTCGGCAAGGAGCCGGCGCAGAACATCCTCGCCTTCCGCTTCGCCAACGGCCTCTTCGAGCCCATCTGGAATCGTAACTTCATCGATCACGTGCAGATCGATGTGCCGGAGACGCTGGAGCTCGGCACGCGCGCCTCGTTCTATGATTCCGTCGGCGCCTACCGCGACATGGTGGTGACGCACCTCTTTCAGATCCTGGCCTTCATGGCGATGGAGCCGCCGACGGCGCTCGAGCCGGCCTCGATCGGCGACGAGAAACACAAGGTCTTCCGCAGCATGCTGCCGATCAAGCCCGCGGACGTGGTGCGCGGCCAGTACAACGGTTACCGCGGCGAGCCGGGCGTCAGCCCGGAGTCGGACACCGAGACCTTCATCGCCCTCAAGTGCACCATCGATAACTGGCGCTGGGCGGGAGTGCCCTTCTACCTGCGCACCGGCAAGCGCCTCGCCGAGGGCCAGCGCATCATCTCCATCGCCTTCCGCGAGCCCCCCAAGAGCATGTTTCCGGCCGACTCCGGCGTCGGCGCGCAGGGGCCTGACCACCTGACTTTCGACCTCGCGGACGTCTCCAAGATGTCGCTTTCCTTCTATGGCAAGCGGCCGGGGCCGGGCATGCGCCTCGACAAGTTGAGCCTGCAGTTCGCGATGAACGACACGGCTCTGGTCGGGGATGTCCTGGAAGCCTACGAGCGTCTGATACTGGACGCCATGCGTGGGGATCGGACGCTCTTTACCACCGCCGAGGGAATCGAGCGGCTGTGGGAGGTGTCGACGCCGCTGTTGGAGTCGCCGCCCCCCGTGCGCCTCTACGCCCCGGGATCCTGGGGGCCGAACTCCATGCACCAGCTGATCGCGCCGCACGCCTGGCGGCTGCCCTTCGAGCGGGTGTGGCGGGACAACCGCATCGTCAGTTAAACGAAGGGGCAGGTCCCCGTGCCTGTGCAGGGGCCGGGGGAAATGTTGTAGCATGTTACCGGCGCAACCATGCGCCTAGGGCGAATAACAAGGAGCACGGAGAGTATGCTTATCCTCACGAGACGAGTGGGCGAGACCATCATGGTCGGCGACACGGTGACGTTCACGGTCCTCGGCGTCAAAGGCAACCAGGTGCGCTGCGGCATCAACGCGCCGAAGGAGGTTGCCGTTCACCGGGAGGAGATCTACGAGCGCATCCACCGGGAGCGCGAGGAATCCGGCCTGAGAGAGCCGCAGGGCGCAGAGCCGCAAGGCGCCGGTGAGGGGACACCTGACCACCCCGAGACCTACTAGACATAATCGCTGCCGCGAACGCCGCCGCGGCCCGGCGCTGGTAGAATGGGGGCTTCCGCGTCCCAAGGAGACCCCTGATGCCCCTTCCAGTGCGCCGTACCGGCAATCCCGGCCTGAACGAGAAGACTTTCGCGCGGCTGCCGCGGCCCGCGATCGGTATCGAGGGCATGACCCTCAAAGGGACGATCGACCGGTCGTTCCTGCTGCTGGTCGTGCTGCTCGTGGCGGCGCTCTGGCCGTGGTCGCAGATGGCCGGCGGCGACGTGCAGGCCGCCTCCTCCACCATGATGGTGGGCCTCATCGGCGGCTTCGTCCTGGCCCTCATCATCAGCTTCAAGGCGACGCTGGCGCCATACCTGGCCGTCCCCTACGCCGCGCTCGAGGGCCTGGTCGTGGGCGGGCTCTCGGCCATTCTGGAGCAGCGCTACCCCGGTATCGCCATCCAGGCGGTGGGCCTCACGTTCGGCGTTCTAGCCGTGCTGCTCTTCGCCTACCGCATGCACTGGATACGCGCCACGGCGAAGTTCCGGGCCATGGTGATCGGCGCCACCGGCGGCATCGCGCTCCTTTATCTTGCGACCATGGTGCTCGGCTTCTTCCACATCGCGGTGCCGGTCCTCAATGCGGCCAGCCCGCTCGGCATCGGCATCTCCCTGGTGATCGTCGGCGTGGCCGCGCTCAACCTGGTGCTGGATTTCGACCTCATCGAGCGGGGCGTCGCCGGCGGCGCGCCAAAGTACATGGAGTGGTATGCGGCCTTCGGCCTCATGGTGACGCTGGTGTGGCTCTACATCGAGATGCTGCGCCTCCTCAGCAAGGTACGCCGCGACTGACGGACCCGCTGGACCCGCTCGCCGATCCGATCGCCATACCCGCCGCGCAGCTCTCCGCCGAGGCGCTGCGCGGGGTGATCGAGGGTTTCGTGCTGCGCGAGGGCACCGATTACGGCGAGCGCGAGTATTCCCTGGAGCAGAAGGTCGCCCAGGTGCGCGCGCAGCTCGAGCGCGGGCAGGCCC
>DASYGA010000345.1:0-22013 GCA_036000265.1 Steroidobacteraceae bacterium
GATCTCGCCTATTGACGCGAATCAGTACGAGAGCCGGATGTCGACGCGCCGTTGCGAGGGCGCCGCAAGATCCGGCTGACTCGTGAGCGGCGGGGAATTATCCCGCCAGGTGACGTGCAGCATTGCCGGCGTGGCTCCGAGCCGGCTGAGGGCGAGGGCCACCGTCTCGGCGCGCTCCTTGGCGACCTGCGGGCTCTCAGCGAGATCCCGGCCCGAGATCATGCGCGGCTTCGTCACGGCGTAGCCGATGACTTCGACGTCTCGCGGGTGGCCCGCGCGGATGTAGCGGCCGATCTCATCGAGGATCACCTCGCTGTACTGGTACTGCAGGAAGTCAGATCCGTAGGTGAACTCGATACTCCAGGTTCGCGGCCGATAAGGCGGCGGCGGCAATTGTTCGACCACATCAGCGGGTGCCAGTACGTCCCTGAGATTGAGCACGAAGCGCCTGCCGGCGTAGCCCTCGGGGGGCAGCATGAAGGTCGGACAGAGAGAGGGCAGTACGGAAACCACGACGGGCTTAAGCACTACACCGCCGCAGGGAGGGTGCTCCAGAGAGGGCCGGCTCGAGCTCTTCTCATCCTGCAGGCGTCCCTCGACCAGCACTTCGCGCCCGACCTGCGGCTTGGTGCGGCCGAGGCTGATGTCGTAGCGAATGCCGCTCGAGGGGTCGATAGCCAGCCAGCAGCCCGATTTGCGGCCACTGTTGGTATCGCGGTATACGGGACAGCCGACGAATGTGCGGCCGGCATCGGCGAATGCCATCTGTCCGAACGCGAAACCGATAAGGCCGGCGAGGCCGGCTCCGCCGAGTGCTCGCGCAAGCCTTCGTGCCGGCAGGCTCACAGGACCCGCAGGAGATTGGTGAGGTCCGCCTTTTGTTGCTCGCTCAGCCCGATGTGATAGCGGCGGTCGTAGAAGCTGACGATATCGCGCAACGTTCGCGCGGAGCCGTTGGAAAAGTAGGGCGGCCGCGCGGCGATCCCCCGCATGTCCTGGATGGTGATCTTGCCGATATCCTCGCACTTTCCAGTGGTCAAGGCGTACCCCGGATCGTGAGTGTAGACCACGCGGCCGAGGAACGGGTGGGGCGGGTATTGCGGGTCGCAGGTGAGCTTGAAGAGCGGCAGATCAGGTGCCGGGTCGGCGAAGGGAAGGTTGGCCGTGCCGAGATCCACCTGCCCGGGCGCGACATCCATGCCGGTGCGCGTCATGTTGTGACAGAAGCTGCAGGTGTTGCGCGTGGGATTGCCGAAGTTCATCGAATTGAGTCCCGCCGAATCCGCGATGAGGAACGTGTGGTTGCGGAAGAGCTCGATGCCGCGCACGACCGAAACCCGAAAGGCGCGCTCAGCGGCGGTCAACCTTGGATCGTGATCCTCCTTCGACCAGGCCGCGAACTCCGCCCATTGAGCATCGTAGGGCCCGTCGAGCACACCCGGCTTGGCAGCAGCCAACACATCCGGACCGCCCTGGGCGCCGTCCGCGGTCAGCGAGCCCGCCGTGAAATCGTAACTTTGCGCGACATAGAGACGGCTTTCGAAGTCGATGATCTCCCGCATCTGTCTGGCGCTCACCGGCGCGTAGCGCTGCAAGTGGGTCCGCAGGGCATCGAGCGCCTGCTCCCGAAGGGTGCGCGCACGCCCATCCGCCATCAGGTTACCGGCGTAGCGCAGACCTGTTTGCGGATCGATGGCGAGCGGCAGCCCGGTCTTCGGATCGAACACGAAGCCATACGCGGTCACGTATTTGAGATTTGCCGCCGGGCGCGGCCGACGGAACACCGAGACGGTCGGATGAGCGCTCTCCAGGCCGTAGATCGGATCGAGGTTGCATCCGGTAGGGTCGTGCATCACCTCGATGGTAAATTGCGGCATGATGGAATGGCCGTCGGGTGCTCGGGGAGGCCAGAGCCGGGCGATGCGGAAAAGCCCCCGGGTAAGCAACAGGGAGTGCGAGGAAGCCTCATCCTGCGGCAGCGAGGGGCAATTGGAGCCGTCGATTGGCGCGAAGATCGGATCCTTCCCGTGGGTTGCCGTCCAGCGCTCCTCGACACTTTTGACGGAGACACTCATGCCATCGGTGGGCTGATGGCACGTGACGCAGGCGCGCCCGTTTTTGCCGATCGACGTGAAGAATGGGTTACGGCGCGTATCAACAGGGCCGCCGACGTGAAGCACGGTGATGATGCCGGTCGCATCCGGATAATTCGCCCGCTGCGGAAAGATCCGGTTGGAGTCGGGGATCCACCACCCGGCGGGCACTTGGGGCATCGGCTCGCTTGCCAGCGGGGCGCTTCCGAGGCCGCAGACGAAGATCGCGGCCAGCAGCGTGATCAGGGCAGGGCGGGCTCTCGTGCTGGACACGGCTCTTCGACTCCGGGTAATCGGTACTGCGCGGCAGCGCCGGGTCAGTGTAGCGACAGTGCGGAGGCGTCTGCAAGCGCTTACATATGCGCCTGCGCCAGGTGTCCCAGGCGGGTTACGATCCCCTCTCAGCCGCACTCTGTGAGGATGGAGCGAAGCGCAGTCGCCGCATCGGGCTCCCGATCGAGCGAGAGGATGCGATCAGCGCAGCGAGCCGCTTGCTCGGGCAGCATGGGATTTGCCGCCAGTGATGCGCAATCGATGAACTTCTCCCGCAACGACTCATCGGTCAACGGTCGAGCGGGCTCACCGAGGGCGTGCTCGATGGCGTGATGGAAACTTCGCCCATCCCGCAAGTGCAGCCTGAGCTCACCGGCCGCGGCCGAGTGAGCGTGCGGGTCGAGCTGAAATTTGCATTTGGCCGCAAGCGCAAGCAGGTCGGCATCGCGCAGAACGCTCGATGCGAAGCTGCCCAGCGTGACCTCCGGACAGATGAGGGCAAGGGCGATCGTGAAAGGGATGCTGAACTTGGCCTCGATTGCCGTCGTCGGGCAGCTCTTCTGCACCTGCGGCTCGGCCAGCATCTTTTGCAGATCGCCTCCGATACAGACCACGGTCTCGATCTGCCGCGTTTCAAAGTCGTGGGCGCGGCGCAGGAATTGCGCGGCCTCGATGTACGCATGCGTGCCGCGACAACAGGGCCAGCGCTTGAAGCTCAACTGCTCGATCCAGAAGCGCTCCCCAAGGCCATCGAGCAGTGCGCCGGAATCGTATTCGCCTCCCGCAAATAGGGCATAGAACGCGGCTTTCCCTTCGAGCGGGGCATCGAAGCCGCGCACCCCGCGCGCCGCGAGCTCCACGGAAGCAATCGCGGCACCGGCCGGAAATGCCTCGCGAACAGCGCGCAGCGTGCTATCCGGGCTGAACTTGATTTCGCCCGGGCAACTGTTTTGCGCGAGCAGCAGCGACCAGGCGTCGCGGAGTTGGCGCTCATCGAGACCCGCGAGCCGTCCCGCTGCAAGGGTTGCGCCGAAGGCGCCGAGAATCGGCGGCGGATACCAGCCGCCGGACTCGAGCGGGCGCTGCAGTGAAAGTCCCAGACGGCAGACCAGGTCGCAGCCCAAAGCCACAGCGGTGAGGAATTCGCGGCCGGAACAGGGTGAGCCGCGGGACTCGAGTGCAGCGAGCGCGGCTGGCAACAGCGAAGCATTCGGATGCAGGGGCGCGAGATCGAAGGCGTCCTCGTAATCGAGCGCGTGCGCCATTGCGCCATTGACCATCGCAGCCTGTGACGCGCTGACACGCAAGTTGTATCCGAGCACCATCGCCTGCGGTGGGCCGGGCTGGGCCTCGACCCAGTCGTGAAAGGGACGTACTTCCGGACTCTGTCCGCTGGCGGCGAGCATCACGCCGAGGCCGTCCAGAATGGCCCGGTGCGTGGCGTGAACGACGGCTGGTGCCAACTCGCGCGCGTCGAAACCGGTCGCGTGACGAGCGAGGCGCGCGCTGAGGCCGGACGAAACGTCGGCAGGGGCCACGCGCGAACGGCTGCTCATGCGTCGGCTCAAGCGCCCGAATCAAGCACCAGCCGGTTGCCGGCGACCAGGAGTCGTCCATTCAGCCCAGCTTCGCGTGTCACCGCCGCGAGATAATCCCGCACCTCATCGAAGCGCGGGTCGGCAGCATCGAGCAGACGCGGCACGGCATCCCGACCGATGAATACCGGCAGCAGCGCCGTCTCCCTGATGTGTCCTTGGGCGATATGCAGGCGCGCGATCACCGACCAACGCGAGTCAGGGGGAAAGTTATAGAGACTGCCGAAATCAGGCTCCCAGCCGGGCGCCAGCGCCTGGATCTCCTTGAAGGAAGGGCGCGAGGCATGCTCGGGATCCATTCTGAGATCCGTGGCGAAGTTGCACAGGCTGTACAGCACCGGCCGGCCATCGATGCTCTCCAGACCCTTGAGGATATGGGCGTGGTGTCCGAGGATGGCATCCGCCCCGGCGCTCACCGCCGCGCGAGCGACTTCGCGCTGGTAGTCTGCGATCTGCGCACGGACGAAGTGGATGCCCCAATGGAGGGACACGAGTACCACGTCAGCGCTCCCGCGGGCGGCCCGTATATCCGCCTGCATTGCCGCGAGATCCTCCCGGCGCGCGTAGGAGTGGATGCGTGCCGGCGTGCCCGGCTGATCCGGCTCGATCTGCTCGTACAGGGTCAATGCGCGCATCGGCGCGCAGCCGGCGCGCCCCTCCGTGGCCCAGTAGTCGGCAGGCAGGATCGAGCTATAGGCGAGCCAGGCGACACGCGTGCCGTCTGCGAGCGCGGCAACGAGCGGCCGGCGAGCCACGCGGATGTCGGATCCGGCGCCGATGACGGCGATGCCGGCCCCATTGAGGTGACGAATGGTCTCGAGCAGCGCGCCCGCTCCCCAGTCGAGGCAATGATTCCCCGCGCACGAGATCACGTTGTAGCCGGCCGCAGCGAGCGCATCGGCCCCCGCCGGCTCCGCCAGCACCGCGTGGCGGGCCTGGGGCATTCGCGTGCCGCTGGCCGCGAAGCTCGTTTCGAGCTGGCCAAAAGTCAGTTCCGCCTCGCGCAGGATCGCGGCGGTTGCGGCGAAACAGCTTGCCGCGTCGCTGCGATCCGGAGCCAGATCGCCGGTCGCCAGGACCAGGCCGTTGCTAGGCCGAGGCATCAGGGGCACTCCCGGCCTCGGGGCGCCCTCTTGGCGCCAGCCGCGGTGCAAGTGACAGAAGCACAATCGCGAGGACGAGGAGCAGGGCGCCCGCAACTTCGGCGCGCGTGGGCGCCGCGCTAAGGGCCATCGCGGCCAGTACGTACGTGGCGGCAAGCCCGGCAAGGACGCTCGCCGATCGCTCGAACGGCACGCAAAAGGTGTTCTCGCGCCGGTCGAGCAGAATCAGGATGGCGAAGATCGAGATAAAAAAAAGCAACACCGCAAGCACCACAAGATAGGGCACGCGCCCGCTGCTCCAGACCGCGATGAATCCGAATCTCAGCTGATCCCCCTGGGTCCCCCAGTGCGCAGCGGAGAGCACCGCGAGTGCCGCCAGGGCGAGAGGGATCGCGACCAGCTGCTCTTCGACGAAATATCCCTTGGTTGCCCGCACATCACCGGTCTTGGCGACGCGGGTCATGGCGAAGATCCGCACCAGATAGCCGAAGGTGTAAAGCACGATCGTGACGATCGCGAGGGTCGGCAGATGCAGTCCGCCGCGTGCATCGATCGTGATCGAGAGGCCCATGGCGACCAGAATGAGCGCCGCCCACGAAAACCAGCGCACGCGGCGCCCGAGCAGAATATCCACCGCGGGCGCAACGATCAGCACATCGCCGCGCATCAGCAACTGCATGAAGGGAATGCTGACGTCGCGGAACGTGAAGGAGAGCGGCACGGTGAACAAGAGCAACGCCGCCCCGACACCCGAGAGGACCGTCCAGCGGGTGGGGCACGGCAACGTGAGCCCACACAGGCTGCTTTTGTGGGCCTCGCGCCACCAGCCGCTGGCCCATATGAAAAAATACGTCATCACGCCGCATAAGATGTTGACTGCCGGCAATACCTCCAGTCCGGTGAGCGGCCTTCCAAAGGGTGCATAGGGGATGGTCGCGAGCCATCGGGTCAGGGTCGCATACGGCACATAGCTCGCGAGGTACAGCAGCGAAAGGAGCTCGATGGAGATGCCACGGGAGCTGCGGTTCGGGTTCCGATTGGAGGGCATGCACGGCACCGGCGGCGGTCGATTCGAAACAGTCTATGCCAAGCACGACCGGCGGGGCAGACTTGACAGTCAAAATGAAAGCGCTTACAAAGCCGCCATGACCGAACTCAAGACCCCCGGCAGGGTGGGTGAGCGTCCCGCCGACTTCGACGCCCTGGCGCCGGAGACCTTCGATTCTTCGCACGCACTCTATTTCGAGCTACGCCAGCGCTGCCCGGTCGCCTGGACCGGCGCCTGGAACGGGTTCTGGGCATTGCTTCGCTACGACGACGTCCGCCGCGCGGCCGCCGACTACCGAACCTATATCACTTCGGTGCAGAACGTGATCCCGAAGGTGGCCTTCACGGGCCGCCGGCCGCCGCTGCATCTGGATCCGCCCGAGCACACCACCTACCGCCGGGTGCTGAACCCGCTGCTGTCGGAGGAGGCGGTGGCGCGCCTGGAGGCGCCGATCCGCCGTATCGTCGTGGACCTTCTCGAGCCGCTGCTGGCTCGCGGACATGGCGACATCTGCGCCGATTTCTCCAGTCATCTGACCATCCGCGTCTTTGCCGAGTGGATGAACCTCTCAACACAGGATGCGCGCGAGCTAAGCGCTATCGGACGCAACTACAACATCGCCGTGCAATCGGCCGACGACGCGCTGGTCCGGGAGAGCAGCCTGCAGCTCTATCAGATCGCGAAACGATTGATCGCCGAGGGGCGTGCGCAGTTGCGGGATCCGGCCGTCGACCCAGTCGCCGCGCTGCTTGCGGCTCGTGACGAGGGTGAGCCGCTGCCGGAGGAGATGCTGATCGGCACGGTAAGACAGGTGCTCGTAGTCGGCATCATCGCGCCCACCATCCTGGTGGGGAGCATCGTGACGCACCTTTGCCGGGACCAGGCGCTGCAGAGCCGATTGCGCGCCGAGCCGCAGCACTGGCCCGCGGCGCTAGAGGAGTTCCTGCGCCTCTACACGCCCTACCGCGGGTTCGCGCGCACCTGCACCCATGAGGTCAGCCTGCACGGGCGCTCGATGCACCCTGGCGAGCCGATCGCGCTCGTATACGCCTCGGCCAATCGCGACGAGACCGTTTTCCCCGAGCCGAATGAGTTCAGGCTCAATCGGGCGAATATTGGCGAGCATCTGGCCTTCGGCCGCGGGCCGCATCACTGCGTGGGCGCCGCGCTGGGGCGCCTGGAGCTGCGGGTAGCGCTCGAGGAATTGCTCGCGCGAACTGCGCACATAGAGCTCGCCGGGACAGTGGTGCCGACGCGTATGCCTGAGATCGGCGCGCTATCGGTGCCGGTGCGACTGCAGCGCGCCTGAGGGCGCCGCAAGGGTCCACGTGGGCCTCGCAATCTTCGGCCCCAGGGAATGGCTCGGCCACGGAATGTAAGCGCTTTCCATACAACTGCCTTCTTGGGGGTATCAACGATGAGACGAGTCAAAGCGACTGATCCAATGCGGGTAGCGGCGGCCATTGCGGCCATTTTGAGTGCAAGCGTGAGCGCGGTATGTGCCGCCTCCCCGGCCACGGACGCCGCACCTGGTGCGGCCGCGGACGCGACCAGCAATGCGCTCCAGGAAGTCGTCGTCACCGCCGAGCGGCGTGCCGAGAACCCGCAGAAGATGCCCATCTCCGTGGTCGCCTTCTCGAATCAGGAATTGCGCGACAACGGCATCAAGAGCGTGGCGAACCTGCAATCGATGGTGCCGTCGCTGAGCTTTGTGGACGCGGGCAACGTCAAGTTCATCAATATCCGCGGGGTCGGCCTCAACGAAGGGGCGCCAAATCAGACCGATGGAGTCGCCACTTACCTCGACGGCGCCTACATCGCCCGTGAGTTCACCTCCGACGATGCGTACTTCGATCTGGCGAGCCTGTCGGTGCTGCGCGGACCGCAAGGCACCTACGTCGGCCAGAATGCCACCGGCGGAGCCATCTTCCTGGTGAGCAACGAGCCGAGTCTCACTCGTACGGAAGGATACGCGCAGCAGTCTTTCGGTAACTACAATGATCGGGAGAGCGAGGCGGCCGTGAGCGTGCCCCTCAATGACACCTTTGCGGCCCGGGTCTCGGTGCTCGATGAGTCGCGCGACAGCTTCACGAACAACCTCGGGCCGTTTGGCGGCAAGATCTTCTACAACGAGACGAACCGGCCGGGCAATCTCTACCGGATGATAGGGCGCGCACAGATCCTGTGGGAGCCGTCCGACACGCTGAAGCTCAGAGTCATTTACCAGAACAGCACACGCCGCAACGACGGCATCCCGAGCGTGCCGAATACCCCGGCTACCTGGGCGCATCCCTTCACGGCCTCGTTCGATTATCCGCAGGCGTACGACAACCACTACCAGCGAACGACCGCGGTGCTCGACTGGCGGGCGACATCGGCGTTCAGGGTGCATGCCGTCAGCGCCTACCAGACGATGGATCAGTACATTCAGACCGATAATGACGGCACCAGCCCTTACGTTCAGCCCAGCGTCCCTCAGGGCGCCGGGTTCATTCAGATCCACGACTGGTACTCGACCAACGAACTGGATCTCGTGTCGACGAACGAGGGACCGCTGCAGTGGACGGTCGGAGCGGCGGAGCTCGATTATCATCAGCCGTTCACGGATCAGCAGGTCAGCTACAACTCGCCGAAGAACCCGTCGTTGACGCCGGACTTCACGACCGGCCTGTTCCTGAATTTTCACACCTTCAGGAAGAATGCCTCGGGCTTTGGCGAGATCAGCTACGACATCACGCCGCATTGGCAGATCAAAGTGGGCGCCCGATATAGCCATGACAGCGTGGGCCTGCAGTCGGGCAGCTCGCTGCAGCTGGCCGGTCCGGCGAGCTTTGCGATTCCGGCCGGCCCGAACCAGCCTTCGTTCAATGCGGAGACCGGGCGCGTGGTGGTGAACTGGCAGCCGAGTACCAACGAGCTCGTCTACGCCACGGCGAGCCGGGGCTACAAGCCTGGAGGCTGGACACCCGATATCGGCGGCCCGCCTACACCGAACAATGTCTACAACGCCGAGTACGTGTGGAATTACGAGGCCGGCTGGAAGGCGACTCTGCTCGACGGG
Organism: Steroidobacteraceae bacterium; assembly: GCA_036000265.1. Classification (GTDB taxonomy): domain Bacteria; phylum Pseudomonadota; class Gammaproteobacteria; order Steroidobacterales; family Steroidobacteraceae; genus 13-2-20CM-66-19. The sequence continues at coordinate 9,174 of DASYGA010000345.1, forward strand.
CATCTGAGGTCGGCGCTCGATGCCTTCTACATGAGCTACCAGGGATTTCAGGCGACCGTCGCCACGGACCCGAGCGATCCAACCACGTCGGTGACCAAGAACGTTCAAGGTACCAAGATCAAAGGCATCGAGGACCAGCTGCAGGCGTTCTGGGGCGGCTGGAGCGCCTCGCTCGGCTTCACGGTGCTCAGCGCCAAGTTCGGCAATCTGGCGATCTTCATGCCGGCCGGCACCTCGGGGTCGACACAGATTGCGCCGGAGCTGATCAATCTCGACGGACGGACCATCGACTACGCGCCGAAACTCTCGGGCAACGCCTCGCTGCAATACACGTTCGCCGTCGGCTCGGAGGGCAGCCTGACGCCGAGGGTGGAATGGACCTACCAGGGCGGGCAGTACACGAGCTTCTTCGACCAGCCGTATCAATACCTTCCCGCGTACGCGCTCGGCTCGGTGCGGCTCACGTACGAGCCTAACTCGAAGTGGCAGGTGCAGGCATACGTTACCAATATCGCCAATCGCGTGTTTCTCTCGAATGCTGACGGCGGCTCGCCTTCGACAGCGCTGCTGCAATTCGGCGATCCGCGCCAGGAGGGCATCCAGGTCAGATATCAGTACTGACCCGCAATGCGCCGTCAGGGTTGCTTTCGATATCTGACGCCTGCGCTGGCAGCTTGCGCGTTGATGATAAGATTTGCGCCGTTCGCAGCGGCATCCAGCTCCCAGTGCGCTGGGCTAGCAGGCCGGCAAGCGGGCGAGATGAAGATTCAGACTGCGCAGTGGACGCATGGCGCGAAGTGGACGCTTTCCGGCCCGCCAGGATCGCCTGCCGGGTACGGGCACATGCATTCGGCTCGAGGGTATTGCCGTGTGGGCGGACTGATCGAGGGGACGATTCGCTTCGAGGTGTGGTTGCCGGCACCTGATCGCTGGAACGGGCGCTTGCTGGGTACCGGGGTCGGTGGAAGCGCGGGTACGCTGAACTATTCCGGGTTGGCGGATGGTGTGGATCGCGGCTTTGCGACGGCGTCCACCGACACCGGCCACACGCTTGCAGAAAAGGACTGGATGCTGCATTCGCGCGCTGCACGGAACTATGCGGATCGGGGCGTTCACCTCATGACTCTTGCGGCGAAGGCGGTGATCGAGCGTTTCTATGGCCATGCGGCAGGCTACGCCTATTTCGAGGGCTGCTCGGGCGGCGGGCGAGAGGCCATGAAGGAGATGGAGGAGTATCCGAAGGACTACAACGGCGTGCTGGCCGGTGCGCCGGGCGTGAACATGCCGTTACTTTCGGTGCGGCACATGCTGGTCGGGCTCTGGCAGCAGCACGCATCCGACAAGCTGACTGCAGCCGACTGGCAGTTGGTTACCGATCGGGTGGTTGCGACTTGCGATACGCTCGACGGTGTCAAGGACGGAGTACTCGAAGATCCGCGGCGCTGCCAGGTGCCCTGGAAGTCGCTGCTATGCGGGCCGGGGCAGTCGAGCGGATGTCTCACCGCTTCGAAGCTCGCGCTGATGGAGAAGATCAGCGGGCCGATCGTCAGCGCCCGTGGCATGGTGGTCGACGAGGGACTGCTCCCGGGCGCGACGGCACGGCCGGGTCCGCCGCCGCCACTGCTGATGCAGCTGTTCGGCCAGGGAGTGCATCATGACCCGCACTGGAATGCCAATGCCTTCGACCCGGACCGCGATCTGGCGGCCGTGTATCGCCGGTATCCGCATTTTCGGGCCGACGATACCGACCTGCAACCATTCAAGGATGCCGGCGGCAAGGCCATCCTTTATCAAGGGTGGATGGATCCCTCGGTGCTCCCGATGTCCACCGTGAAGTACTACGAGGCCGTCACGCAGCGCATGGGCGGCTCTCCGGCGACAGATCGCTTCGTTCGTCTCTTCATGGTGCCAGGCATGCTGCACTGCAAAGGCGGATCTGGCTGTGATCGATTCGGTGGGGAGGCCGGACGCGTGCAGGATGACGCCCGGCATGATGCGCTGCGCGCTCTCATCCGCTGGGTCGAGCGAGGCAAGCCGCCGAATGAGCTCGTCGCCTCCCGAATGAAAGGATCGCGCGTGGTGCGCACGCGCCTCCTCTGTCCCTATCCGCAGGAGGAGCGTTACAGGGACTCGGGGAGCACGAACAGTGCGGGTGACTTCTATTGCGCGCTGCCTGCCGAATGAGCGACGACTGCGCTCAGCATGAAATGTGAGCGAAGCGCCATATCGGGCTCATTCGATCCGGCTTCGGGAAAGCTGGAACGTGCCGGTCCATGTGGCCAGCAGGGCAAGCAGAGGTATCAGGATGCTGACGAGCGCCAGCCCCGAGAGGCCGTGTGAGTTCAGAGCGAGGCCGCCCAGGCCTGGTCCGATGGCGGTGCCGATCATGAAGAATGCCGAGCTCACGGCCACCAATTTGCCGCTCGTATCCGACTCCAGAAAGAGGCCGAGGTAGAACGGAATGACGATGAGCAGAAAGAACGGCAGGAATATTATGCCGATGACGAACGCACTGACGCTGTCGACAGTAGTGATCAACACTGCGCACGCCAGCATGGCAGCTATCCCTATCGTCATGACGGGCGTCCATGAAGCGCGATGGCGCAACAGACGCTCGGCGATGATCGGCCCCACCAGGTTGACGAATGCTCCGGCTGACAGCGCCCTCGAGTAGGTGGCGAGCGAAGCGCCGGCCCGTGTGCTTTCGACACCGAGGAACGGCAATATGACGTTCAAGGCGATGAACAGCAGGGTCGCCGCGGCAAGGAGAAGCATGCCTGAAGGCCTCAGCCTGAACGCCCGATTCGCCGCGGCGGTGGATCTTCCCGTCTCCGCAGGAGGCAATTTCGACACCGACAGCAACGCAATCAGGCCTGCGCCTGCACAGTAGAAAAAAGGTGCGCCAGATCCCAGAAGCGTCAGCAGTCGCGGGGCGATGGCGAAAAACAGCGCCGCGAAGCTCATCATGACGAACAGCTGGCCCGAGAACACTCGGGTCGGCGCCGCCGAGGCGGCGGCTCTTCCGTTGACCTCGGCAAGCAGAAATCCGTTGGCAACGGCGGCGAGAATCAGCGCCAGCGTGAAAATCCGAATTGACGGAGCCAAGGCGGTCAGGCAATTGAACACAATGCTGAGGACGAGGCTGACCACCAGTGGGAGGCGCGTGGGTCCCGGAGATCTCAGAGCGGCGGTGAGGATGGTGGCGACCGCGACCGCGCCAAGCGCGCAAGAGCCTATCAAGCCGACCTCGGAGACGGGAACGGCGTACCGGACCGCGGCCGCGCTGACCCAGACAGGAATGTAGGTCGCGCTCATGAATCCCACCGCATAGAGGATCATGAGCGGGAACATTTCGATCAGGGCGGGCGGATCGCGGTCAGGCGAGGTTTCTAGTGTGATTGCGCTCATGCTCGTCTTGGGATTTTGTCGATCGGGGTAGCGCGAAGCGGCCGTGGCGCCTGGTCAGGCTCGCCGTCACGGTCCCTGGAGGAACCGTGCGCGAAGCTCGGCATCGTCCGCGCCAGGCGTATGGCCGAGATGGCGGAAGACTGCCGGGGTTTCCGAGAGCTTGATCGGACAGCCAATCTGCTGCACCGGCTCGCCGCCAGCAGCGACATGGACCGGCGCCATGCCGCGGGCGATGTTATGCGGGTCCTTCAGTGCCTCGGCGGGCTCGTACACCAGCATGGCTTGCGTGCCGGCTGCCTCCAACATAGTCATCCACTCGCTCGAAGTGCGGGTGGCGAAGATACCCTCCAGCTCTGCGATGATCTCCTCGCGCCGGCCCGCGTCGAGCTGATGGGGCTTGAAGTCCGGACGGCCGATCACGTCGCAGAACATCGTCCAGTAGCGCGGCTCCATGTCGGTGGTGCAGATCCAGCGGCCGTCGGCGCAGCGCCACAAGCCGCAATCCACCCGCCGTGTACCCCGCGGGGGCAGGCGCGCCGGGTCCGCGTTGCGCGACAGGGTCGAGGCAATCAGGGGCATGGCGGCATCGGACATTGCGATGTCGATGTGCTGGCCTCGCCCGCTCGCGTGCCGCGCCTGCAGACTCGCCAATATGCCGATCACGGCGTTGGACCCCGATAAAAGGTCCGCGACCGGCACGCCGGGGAAGCTGGGCCGGTCGGGGTCCTCGCCGAAGCGCGAGAGGGCGCCGGCGACGGACAGGGCGATGGGGTCGTGGCCGGGCTTGTTGCGGTATGGACCGCTCTGACCACACAGGCTGATCGAGCAATAGATCAGCCGCGGATTGATTGCCGCCATGGCCTCATATCCCAGGCCCATCTTCTCCATGACATCCGGACGATAATCCTCGACCAGGACATCGGCGCTCTTCATCAGTGCTTCGAGCAGGGGACGCGAAGCGGCGTCGCCCGGATCGAGCAGCAGGCTCTTCTTATTGCGGGCGAAGATGTCGCGCGCCCGCCGTAGCGCCTGCTCGGCCGGCGACAGATTCTGGACGCCGAAGACTTGCGCCTGCTTGGCGAGCTCACGGGGATGCTCGACGCGTACGACCTCGGCACCGAGATCTGCGAGCATCCAGGTGCAGTACGGACCGGGAAGGAACTTGGAGAAATCCAGTACGAAGAGGCCGGCGAGCGGACCGCTCATCGCTTCGCCTCCGGCGCCGGTGCGCAATCCTCTGGCAGCATGGCGGTGCTGCGGAAGAGAGGGGCGGGGAACGGCAAGTCGAGGCCGCGATGCTCGTCTCGCAGCCGGCGCCAGAAGCCGCGAGCGGCCCACTGCTCGCTTTCCAACGCCTCCTGCGGCGTATCGATTTTCGAGAGCCCGAGCCCCTTCTGCACCGACAAGGCTGCCAGTTCGCCCTTGCTCTTGGTCCGAAACCAAGCCTCCAGAGCCGCTTCCCAGGCGTCGATCTGCCCCTGTGGGGCATCCGCCAGAAGAGTGTTGTCCCAATCGACCTCGGCCAGCGGCCCGGCACAGCCATCGGCGCTCATCAGAGCGACCATGCCCTTGACCATGCCGGGATTGTCGACCAGCGACCATGTGACGTAACCGTCGCTCGTCTCCCAGACCTGACGTACGCCCGATTTGCCTCGAACCAGGCGGTTGCCCGTGCGCTGGCCGATGCGCCCGGTCCATTCCCAGACGAGCGGATCGCGGTAACCGGCGAGCACGGCGGCCTGGTAGGCGCAGACCCAAACCCGCTCTCCCCGGCCGCTGTGGGCGCGGGCGTTGAGTGCGGTGAGTGCGGCAATGGCGCCTTGAATACCCGCCAAAGCGTAGGCCTGCTCACCCGGCAGTTTCAGAGGTGGGCGATCCGGCTCGCCGACCATGTGCATGATGCCGGACATCGCCATGAGTGTCAGGTCGCTGGCTGGCGCGTCCGCCAGCGGGCCGCCCTCCGCAAACGGGGCGATGACCACGACGATGAGCCCCGGATTGGCTGCCGATAATGTCTGGTAGCCCAGGCCCATCGAGGCCATCCGGTCGCTGCCACCCTGGATCAGGATGTCGGCCTCGCCGAGCAGGGTCTGCAGCCGGCCGCGATCCGCGGCGGTACCGAGGTCGAGCGACAGGCCGCGTTTGCCGACATTCCAGGCAATCCAGGGGAGACTGTCGCCGCCGTCCGGCCCGCGCGGCCCGCGGCGGCGCGCCGGATCGCCGCCCGGCGGCTCCACTTTGGTTACCTGGGCGCCGAGCTCGGCCAGGATCCGGCCGGTGTAGGCGCCCAGGTCATCGGCCAGCTCGATCACCTTCAGATGCGACAGCATCCTTCCTTCGCTCACGAGAGGACCCCATCGGCTTCGAGCTGCGCAATGTAGGCCGCATCCATCCCCAGCAGGTCCACGAAGACCGCCCGATTGTCAGCCCCGAGCAGCGGCGCGGGCCGCACCTCGATCCGCGACCCGGAAAAACGCATCGGCGGGGCCGGCATGTCGGAGGCGCCCATCACAGGATGTCGGATGCGCACGTAGTGGCCGGACCGCATCAGCTCCGGATCGGTGAACACGTCGCGCCCGTCCTGCACGGCGCCCGCCGCTATGCCCGCAGCTCGCAGGCGCTTGGCGAGCTCGTGCTTGTCTTGCCCTTCCGTCCAGGCGGCGATGATTGCATCGAGCGCCGCCTCGTTTGCCTTGCGGCCCTCCAGTGTTGCGAACCGACCGTCGCTCAGGCCGGGCAATGCGGCTGTGGCCTGGAATGCGCGCCACTGGCTCTCGGTCTCACAGGCGATGGCGCACCATTGGTCGTGGCCGCGGCAGGGGTAGGCGCCATGCGGCGCGGCGGACACGGCGCGGTTGCCGCGGACCACCTGCTCGGGGCCGAGCGCCGCCTGGGTCAGGAAAATGTCGGCCAGAACGTGCATCAGGGGCTCCACCTGACTGACATCGATGTGTTGGCCTTCGCCGGTGCGGCGGCGGTGCTCCAGCGCAGCCAGCACGCCTACGGTGGCGAACATCGGCGCGACCACATCGCCGTAGGCGAAGGGCGGCATGTGCGGCGGGTGGCCCTCCCAACCGCAGAGCGCCGCCTGGCCGGACAGGGCAGCGGCGGAATTGCCGTAGCCGCGGATGCCCGACAGGGGACCGGTGCGTCCCGCCACACTGACGCTGACCAGGATCACGTCCGGATTGAGGGCCTTCATTTCGGCGTAGGAGAGTGCGAGGCGCTCGAGAAAGCCTTTGCCGAAATTCTCCACCACCACGTCGGCCCAGGCGATCAGAGCCTTGGCGACCTCGACCCCGCGCGGCTCGCCGAGGTTGATGGTCACGCTGCGCTTGGAGGTGTTGGTCTGGGCGAAGAAGGCCGACCCGTCCGGATCGCGCTTGCCGTCCTTGAAGGGCGGCGACAGCCGCCCGAGATCGAGGCGCTTGCGGGACTCGATCTTGATCACGAGAGCCCCGTTGTCGGCAAGATCCTTGGTCGCTCGAGGGCCGGCACCCACCCAGCTGAAATCGGCGACTCTCACCCCGTCCAGAGCCCCGGCCATGCTCATTCCCCGGGGACCGTCCGGCCTTTCCGGGCCAGGATCATCTGCTCGATGAAGGCCCCGACGCGGGCGCGGATCGCCTCGTCGTTCCATGAGCGCGCGTCGGCGTTATCGACGCCCAGACGCAGGATCGGGATGCCCGCATCCTCGAACGCTTTGCGCACGAGATAATGCTGGCCGAAGGTTTCCCGGCAGTCGTCCTCGGTGCCGCCGGACAGCGAGACCACCCCGTCGATGCCGGCCCGCCGGGCCTCGGCGATGAACCACTCGACATTGAAGGGAGCGGTGTTGAGCATGCTGTAGATCTTCGTCATGCGGCCCGCGAGGGTGCGCAGGGGGTCTTCACCGGGATGACTGGGCTCGGTGGCATAGGCGTCAGCGGCGATGGCCAGATAGATGGACCAGACGAACACCGCGCCATAGCGCTTCTCGAAGTACTCGTAGAAGTCGAGGTTGTACCAGAGGCCGGTGCCAAGCCACATCAGGCGCACCCGCTCCCTGCGGGAGCTGGCCTCGCCCGCCTTCACACGGGCTTCGGTCTCCTCGAGGAAGAGCCTGGCGCGGTCGCGGCCCCAGAGTGTACCGCGGTGCCACTGAGGGATCATGGTCGCCGGCATCTGGTCGGCGACGTTCAAGGGGGCTGGACGTGTCGCCGAGATCAGGTCGCGGGTACGCCTGTAGTAGTCTTCCTGCTCGTTGACGAGCGCCATGATCTCCCGCAGGCGCTCGGGATCGAAGCGGCGGCCCGTGTGATGCTCGAGAAAGCCGATCAGCTCGCGGTACTGGTCGGCGAGGAAGTCGATCGCTTCGAGACCGAACACTTGATCCCAGCCCGAGCGCAGGCGCTCGAGCCAGCCGCTCAGGCCGGGTGCTTGCGGGGCTGCCCGGTCCAGGATGAAAAAGGGAATGTCGGATCTTCGAGCCCAGAGCTCGAAGATCTTGCTCTGCGAGTTGCAGTCGCTCGAGCTGACCACGACATTCGGTCTCGGCATGCCGCCCCAGACGGCCTGCGCCGGGTCCTCTTCCAGCGTCGAGCAGTAGGCGAGGGAGCAGTACTTGCAAAGGTTCTCGCGGTAACCCTGCGCGTTCAGGCGGCCGAGGTAGTCAGCCGACTTCTGCTTGGCGGCCACCACGGCGGCCCACCACTGGTTGACCACTACCGGGATGTCCATGGATTTGAAGATCTCGGTCGGCACGTCCGCACTGACGAGGGCGAGCGGCTCGCCTTCCTCGGCACGACGCTTCACCTCCAGGAACCACTCACGGTTATAAGCCGAGTTTTCCCTCGCGAAGGACAGATGTTGCGTCCGGGTGTTCTGGAAGGCTGCCCCGAAGCGATTCCCTGCGTCGGTGTCACTCATGGCTCGGGCCCTCACCGATCATGGCGCGCAGAGCTTCATGCGCGGCCTGCGCGAGGCAGTCAGGATCGCTGTCCACGCCGTCCGGTAACCGCACCCAGGCGATGCCGGCACCCTCGAGTGCTTGGCGCTGCGCCGGGAAATCCCATGCCGCCGGATGCTCCCAGGCTGGCAGATCGAACAACACCGCGCGAGCGCGCCGGGAGCGCGCCATGCCCAGCAGGTAATCCACTCGCGCGCCCGTCGGCCAGCCGGCTGGGGCGGGATCTCTCGCCGCGTAGCGTTGCGCGAGCGCTTCCAAGCCGTCGCTCTGTTCGGCCGTGTCCGGGCCAATCGCGCGACTACCGATGTCCGTGTCATCCCCCACAATGCGCATACCTAGGGCTTCCAGCGCGGCGTACCGGGCGATCGGCGGGCTCATGGGGCTGCTGTATATCACCGGCAGGCCCGCCGCGGGCGGACACTGCGGCTGCCCCGCCGCCCACACCAGGTAGGCTTCGCTCCGCAGGCTGTCGGCCGGATCCATCAGACGCCGCGCATCCGTGCCGCTGAGACCCGTCGGCGAGCCATACCGTTGGGAGTCGATCTGCCGCAGGGCCGCGCGCACGCGATTGCGCGCGGCGATGGCGTCGCCCAGGGCGGCCGCGCTTGCGCCGAGCGTCTGGGCCAAGCCCTCCATCGACCGAGAGTTGAGCCGCGCGGCGGACGGGCGCCCTTGATGAGAGAAATTGAGCAGCGTCGCCGGGGGGAATCCGTCCGCTTCACCGCGACGCTCCAGAGACAGGAGGAAATTGAAGATCCACAGCTCGGTTGCGGGCGTGGAGCAGAGCACCACGCGCTCGACCTCGGACCTCTCTTGCACCAACCGCGAAATGATCGCTCGCATCCACGGATGACCGCCGCCTTCGCCATAGAGCTGCGCGGCCGGCGAAGGCTGCCGTGCATCGACCACGATACGATGAGGCCGGCGGCCGGCCGCCTCGATCAACTCTATCGGCGCGTCGAGTCCGATCCAGCCGACCGCACGCGGCGGGCCGCGATTGCTTGCGGAAACATCACGCATACGGTTCAGGCGGCTGTCGGCTCAGTGTCGCGGACTCGGAATCACCGGCAGGGTGATGAAGGAGTCGGTTTCCGGTGCGCGCAGTATGGTGACCGGACTGGCGGGCCCGCCGGATGGACTGGAGAACGCGAGGGTCAGGCGGATGCGATGCCCCGCTGGAAAGATGTAGGACATCGGCAGGAGCGCGAACTGCAATTTCGTGGGCCTGCCGGGTTGCAGCGGCCGCGCGTCTTCTTTCCGAAATGTGTGCCAGGGCAGGCCGAAGTCGTTGTAGGGCGGCTTGGCCAGGGCACGATCGGATGCGCGCAGGCGGCCGAACATCTGGTAGGAGCGCGTCGAGCCATCCGGCGCCACATCATCGAGCCACGCAACGACGTCGGTGTCGCGGGCGTGAGTCGATATCCAAAGGTCCATTACTGGATTGCCGGTGATCTGGATATCGTGAGGCAGGGGCGCGGTCTCGTAAGATGCGCCGCCCGATGGCTTGGCGACCCAGATCGGATTCGCCTTCGGTTCGGGGCTCATGGCCGTTGTATCTTTGCCCGGGCTCTTGGGCGCCGTGCGGTCGAGTTCGCCCCGGGTGAGATAGAAGGCAGTCCTCACCTCATTGGGCAGCGGCCAGGCCGCGGCCGTCTTCCAGGCGCTCCGTGGCGGTGCGTTGTAGGTGTAATACGTCACGGGCGCCTCTTGCATCACCCCGTTCTGGATGCCCTTCAGCCAGTAATCGAAGAAGCGGCGTTCCTCGGTGACGATGGAGAACCCGGTGTCTTGCCAGACCTCGGACCAGCCGCAGTGCCTGGCAGGGCCGACGAGCAGCTTGGCCCGTCCGCGCGGCAGATTGCCGAAAATCTCGAACGCGGCGACCTTCGTGCCCGACTCGTCCCAGTTGGAGGTCGCATAAACCCCGAAATCCGAATGCCGCAGCGCGTCGAGATGAGTCGAGGGACTGGAGACCTGCCACCACTCGACGCCGCCGAGCTCGGCCGCCCTGCTGTCGCGAAACGGCAAGTTGGTGCCGACGCCAACGTCCGCCGCATCGACGTTGGCCTTGTGCCCGGCGATCGCCTGGGCGAGCAGCGCGGGTCCCTCGGGGCCGTCGACCGGAACGGCCATCCTGTCCCGATCGGCCGTAAGGGCCTGAGAGGCCGGCATGAAAGGCTGCAGCGGTACACCGCCGATGACGAGGAACGAATAGGCGTCGAAATCCGCGCTCATGGGAAAGATCGCCTTCAACGCAGGCGGCCGGGTGATCGCGGCCTGCATCTGGCTGCCCCCCGTCGCGGAGCATCCCCACATGCCAATCCGACCATTGCTCCAGGGCTGCCCGGCGAACCACTGCGTCATGTCATAGGCGTCGGTGGTCGCAGGCGGAACGTACTCGCCAAAGTTGTAGACCCTGTTGGTGCCGAATGACGCATACAGGCCCCGGAAGTCGACCACGGCGACGTTGTAGCCGTACTTGACGAGCTGGAGGGCGAAGCCGGGATAGCCGCTCACGGTGGTGCGGCCGCCGCTGCCGCGCCGATTGTATGGAGTATTCATCCAGACGACCGGCAGCTTCTGCTTCGCAAGCACACCGTGCAGCGTCGGCCGGAAGAGATCGACCGCAAGCCTCGTCCCGTCGCGTACCGCGACGTAGAAAGAGGTCCTCCGGTAGCCATCGTATGCCGCGGGCGCGTAGCCCGAATAGTAGCCGGGCTCGGAAATTCTCTGAGCGCCGCTCGAATGCGCCGCATATACGGCAGCGGCGGGCAGGGCCAGGGTGAGGACGGCCACGGAAAGCAATATCTTCACGGTCGGCTTCAACATGTGTCAGCTCCGGTCCGAGCCGTCCGGGTCGGACGCATCGAGGATCGCATCGCCGGTCTGCAGGACGTCGAGCTCGGGCATGTGGTGCTATTGGGCCAGGGCGAAAATTAGTTTACACTATTATCCATTTGCTGCAAGCAGCATGAGTGATTTGCGGCAGATAAAGCTAGTTATGAGGACTATATAGATGTTATCGACAAGTATTGTTGGAAGCGCAGCCAGATGCCGCAGCCGCTGAAGGGATTTCGTGTGGCCGACTTCAGCCACGTGATGGCGGGTCCGTTCTGCTCGCATTTCCTGCGGATGCTGGGGGCGGACGTGGTCAAGGTCGAATCCCTGCGCGGCGATGCCATGCGCGATTACGGCCCCTTCCGCGAATACGACGGCCTTTCGCCCGCGTTCATCGCGGCCAACGCGGGGAAACGCTCTCTGGCGGTAGACCTGAAGAGCCCCGAGGGCAGCGACATCGCGCGGCGCCTGGTCACCCGGTGCGACGTGGTCCTCGAGAATTTCCGGCCAGGCGTCATGGACCGATTAGGGCTCGGCTATGCCGCATGCAGGCAGTTGCAGCCCCGGATCATATACTGCGCGGTCTCCGGCTACGGCCAGAGCGGGGCCCGGCGCGACCTGCCCGCGATCGACAACATCGTGCAAGCGACCGGCGGCATCATGGCCGCCAACGGTGAGCCCGAGGATCCGCCTTCCCGGGCAGGATGGCCGGTGGTCGACACCTATACCGGGACGCTGGCGGCGCTCGCCGTGCTCGGTGCGCTGCTGCAGCGGGAGAGATTCGGCGAAGGGCAGTACATCGACGTGGCGATGCTCGACGCCTCGGTCGTGCTGCTGACCGCGCTCGCGACGCCGTATCTCGTCACCGGCAAGACGCTGCCGCGGACCGGTGACATCGGCTACAGCGGCTCGCCCACGTCCGCGACGTTTCTTACCCAGGATGGCAGCCGGCTGGCGCTGGGCGTGGTGCAGAACAATCACTTTGCGCTGCTCTGCGGCGTGCTCGGGCGGCCCGAGCTGGCTCAGGATCCCAGGTTCTGTGACCCGATCTGCCGGACCCAGCCGGAAAACGCGGCGCTGCTTCGGCGAATCCTGTCGGAGTCCTTCCTCACCCGTGCGGGTCGCGAATGGGAGCGCAGCCTCGGTGCGGTCGGGGTTCCTTGCGGGTTGATACGGGGCATTGATGAGGTATGCGAGAGCGCCCGAATGGATTCCCGTGGCCTCATCGTGCCCACCCTCGCCGCGGCGGGCGGTGCCGCGCGGCCGGCCGCATACGTCAACGCGGGCTTCGTGTTCGGGCACGACGGGCCCGGCAGCGACGGATTGGCGCCGATGCTCGGGGAGCACACGGAGCCGGTACTGAGCTCGCTCGGCTACTCGGGGGCGGAGATCGAAAGGCTCATCGACCGGGGTGTCGTCCTGTCCGGGAAACGGCATCCGGGTCGGCGGGACGAGCCGGCGTCTGCTCTCGGATAATGGTTTAAACAATAAACTAATTGCAATGAATATTAGTATGCGATATAGGTATTAAATAGGATAAGGCATCAACCACTCAGTCGTCCGAGGGGGATTTCCATGAGCTATCGAGCCGACCGAGCAGTGGCGTCACCGCGACGCCTCTCTCGTGTGCCACGCGCGCTTTTGCT
>DASYGA010000366.1:0-3223 GCA_036000265.1 Steroidobacteraceae bacterium
CGCGCGGCCGACGACCCGCGCATGCGCGATACGGTCAAGGTCATTGATGCATTGCTCAAGGTAGAAACGCCCTCAGGCACCACCTGGCACCGCTACAACGACGATGGCTATGGCGAGCATGCGGACGGAGCACCCTTCGACGGCACCGGAATAGGCCGCGGGTGGCCGCTGCTCACCGGCGAACGGGCCCACTACGAGCTGGCGGCCGGCCGCATCGATGCGGCCAGTCGGCTCCTGGCCGCGATGGAGGCCTTCGCCAATGAGGGCGGGTTGATCCCGGAGCAGGTTTGGGGCGCAGCCGACATACCGGAGCGCGAGCTGCACGCCGGCCGGCCGTCCGGGTCGGCGATGCCGCTGGTGTGGGCGCACGCCGAATACCTCAAGCTGCGGCGCTCCCTGCGCGACGGTCGACTGTTCGATCTTCCGCCGCAAACCGTCCGGCGCTACCTCGTTGAAAAAGCGGTATCACCCCGGCGGGTGTGGCGGTTCAATCACAAGATCCGCTCGCTGCCTGCCGGCAAGATGCTGCGCATCGAAACGCTGGCGGCCGCCCGAATTCACTGGAGCGGCGATGACTGGAGAAGCGTCCAGGACCTCTCGAGCCACGATCCCGGACTCGGAGTGCATATCGCTGACTTGCCGACTCAGGCGCTCGCCGAGGGTACCCGGATCAGATTCACCTTCCACTGGCTCGAGGCCGATCGTTGGGAAGGAGCGGACTTCCTTATCCTCGTTGGCAAGTCCTGATGAACAGCGCCAGGGCGCAAGTCGATGCAAGCCGCCGCCGGATGCCGGATGCGATGCCGGTGCGGCGATGACACTTGATCCAATCAGATAAGGAGACTCAAATGACCAGAGCAGTGATGACGGGTGACACTTCCAAGCCGTTCCTGACCGACGTGCAGACCCTCCGTGATCGCGCCCGAAACCATCTCGAGACCGGCAATGTGACCCAAAGTTACAAGGGCGACGTTACCCAGGCGATTGCGATCCTCCAATCCGTCCTCGCAACAGAGATCGTCTGTGTTCTGCGCTATACGATGCACGCCGTCGCGGCCACGGGCATATCGAGCGAGGGAGTCAAGGCCGAGTTCGCACAGCACGCAAAGGAGGAGCAGATGCACATGATGGCTGTCGCCGAGCGCATCAATCAGCTCGGAGGAGTTCCGAATTTCAACCCAGAAGGACTGCTGACGCGCTCGGCGTCACAATACTCGGAAGGCGGCGACCTCGTCGGCATGATCCGCGAGAACTACATCGCCGAGCGAATTGCGATCGACCACTACCGGGAGCTCATCCGCTACTTTGCCGACGACGATCCCGCCACGCGGACCATGCTGGAGGGCATTCTGAGCACCGAGGAAGAGCACGCCAACGACATGCACGATCTGCTGGTCGCCCATCAAGGCCGGCCTACATTGGCATCACAGTGAGACATGCTGCGCACCCTGCATAGCGCCAGCGGCACAGCCATTCTTTGATTGGCGGGCTCAGCACCGCGCCGTGCGCCAGCCGTACCACCGCCGCATGGACGGCGCGCGCCGCCATACGGCCCAGCGGGGTCGCCGGGGGGTTCCGGCGGAATGGGCGAGAAGCCCGGTGAGAACGCGTCCGCTTTTGGGGCAATCGTGGTCCGTGCGGCAGCGTACGGTCGCAACCCATGGTAACGAGTACTATGCACCCGGCGCGATCTGCCATACGGGACAACCGCGTATGCGCTCCGTCACTCCATTTCCGCGACGGCGGCGTCGGTCACTCACAGGAGGTGCAATTGAGCCCAACCACCCGCTTGGCATTCATCGGCAATTCGCTGCCCCGCCGCTGTGGAATCGCCACGTTCACGACCGATCTGCAGCAAGCTATCTCCAAGTCGCATCGCGGAGTGGAAACCGCCATCGTCGCGATGACCGATCATGCCCGCACCTACGACTATCCGCCCGCGGTTCACCTGCAAATCAACGATGAGAATCTCCAGGATTACGCGCGCGCTGCCGATTTCCTGAATACGAGCCACTTCGAAGCGGTTTGCCTGCAGCACGAGTTCGGCATTTTTGGCGGCGACGCCGGCAATCACATTCTGGCGCTTCTCTCGCGGCTGACGATGCCGATCGTCACGACCTGTCACACAATTCTTTCAGAGCCGAGGCCCGCGCAGCGCGCTGTAATGAACGAGATCATCGATGCCTCATCAAAGGTCATAGTCATGGCCGAGAAGGGTCGGGATCTGCTGCGTACCGTATGGACAGTTCCCCCGGAAAAGATCGAAGTCATTCCGCACGGAATTCCCGACTCGCCTTTCCTCGACCCGGATACCGCTAAGGCAAAGCTAGGATTCGGTCGCAAACCCGTTATCCTGACCTTCGGTCTGATTTCTCCAAACAAGGGCATCGAAGTCATGATCGATGCCATGCCCTCTATCCTGAAGCTACGCCCCGATGCGGTATATGTCGTCTTGGGCGCGACGCATCCCAACCTCGTTCTGCGCGAAGGCGAGGCTTACCGCGAGAGCCTGATGGCGCGCGTGCTGGCTCTGGGCATCGAGCCACACGTCGTTTTTCTCGATCGTTTTGTCGATCAGCCTACATTGCTGGACTTCATTTCAATGTGTGACGTCTACGTCACACCTTATCTCAACGAAGCGCAGATGACCTCCGGCACCTTGGCTTACAGTTTTGGACTCGGGAAAGCGGTCGTCTCAACACCCTATTGGCACGCGCGAGAGCTGCTGGCGGACGGGCGCGGCGTTCTGGTGCCATTTGGTGACGCCAAGGCCATCGGCTCGGCAATCGCGGGACTGCTCACTGACGAAACCCGGCGACACGCCATGCGCGAGCGCGCCTATGCGAGTAGCCGCTCGATGACCTGGGAGCGCGCTGCGGAACGCTACCTTGCCATATTCGACAAGGTGCGGCGCGGGCATCCGCTCAGGGTAATTGCGCGGCCAGGCGAAAGCGAAGCTCTTCCGGACAAGCCGGTGCCGCAGGTGCAACTTGGCCATTTGCTGTCGATGTGTGACGACACGGGACTCTTCCAGCACGCGGTTCTCTCGGTGCCGGCTCGTGCGCACGGCTATTGCGTCGACGATAATGCGCGCGCGCTCCTCGTGGCTTGTGCGCTCAATGCACCCGCTGAGCGGCCCTTGCCCGAAGCGCTGACGGCGCGCTTCGCGGCTTTCATCCAGCATGCGTGGAACTCCGACACCAAGCGGTTTCGCAACTTCATG
>DASYGA010000370.1:0-2907 GCA_036000265.1 Steroidobacteraceae bacterium
GACCACGCGCGAGTAGGCGGAGAAGCCGGCGATGATCAGTTTCGGGCGATGCTCCTCGGCGAGGCGCTGCACCTGCTCGTAATCGATCTCTCCGGTCTCCGGCCGGATGCCGTATTGCGCGGCGCGGAAGAACTTGCCCGAGAAGTTGACGCGCGCGCCGTGGGTGAGATGCCCGCCGTGATCGAGACTCATCCCCAGGATGGGATCTCCCGGCTGGACGAGCGCGAAATAGGCGGCGGCGTTCGCCTGCGATCCGGAGTGCGGCTGTACGTTGGCGTAGGCGGCGCCGAAGAGCTTCTTCGCGCGGTCGATGGCGAGCTGCTCGGCGATATCGACATACTGGCAGCCGCCGTAGTAGCGCTTGCCCGGGTAGCCTTCCGCGTACTTGTTCGTGAGTACCGAGCCCTGGGCCTCGAGGACGCGGGGACTCACGTAGTTCTCCGAGGCGATGAGCTCGACGTGATCTTCCTGCCGGCGTCGCTCGCCATCGAGCGCGCGGGCGAGCTCGGGATCGAAGGTGCGGATGTCCAGGCTCTTGGAGAACATTCGGGGGGACCTGTCGTGGAGCGGAAGGAGGGGTGGAATTGTACCGGAAGCTTGCCCCCCCGACCGGCCGTACGCGACCCGGGCTTGTTGCCCGGCGCCATCGGTCAAATGAGCCTCTCGACCACCGCATTCCAGGCGCTCGCGAGATTGCCGCGATCGTACCCCCCTCCTCCGAGCGCCAGCAGCCGCCCGTGGCCCAGCCTCTGCGCCAGGGCAGCGAGCTCGCCTGCCGCGCGGGCATGCGAGCTCGGGGTCAAGAGCAGATGAGTCAGGGGATCGCCGGCGATGCTGTCCGCGCCGCATTGCAGGATGAGGAACTCGGGCTCGAAGCGCTCGAGGTGCGCGATGACTCGCGGCCACAGCTGGTCGAATACGGCGTCGTCCGCTCCCGGCGGCAGCGGCAGATTGAGCTTGGTGCCCTCGGCGGCACCGCGGCCCGTCTCCTCCGCCGCGCCGGTGCCCGGGTAGAGGTAGCGGCCATCCTCGTGCAGGTCGGCGAAAATCACGGCGGCATCGCTCTCGAAGGCATAGAAGACGCCATCCCCGTGGTGCGCATCTATGTCGACGTAGGCGATGCGCCCGAGCCCGAAGCGGCTGCGCAACAGCTCGATGGCGACGCCGCAGTCGTTGAACACACAGAAGCCCGCGGCGTGATCGCGCGCGGCGTGATGCAGTCCCGCGATCGGCACGAACGCGCGGCCGAATTCCCCCGCCATGATGCCCTCAGCTGCCGTCAGCGTGGCGCCCACCACGCACGATGCCGCCTCGTACACCCCGCGGAAGGCCGGGGTGTCGCCGCCATCGAGATAGCCCTGGCCGCTCGCAGAGCGCTCCCGCACGAGCTGCAGATGGCCCGCCGTGTGGAAAGCGAGCAGCTCCGCCTCGGTGGCATCACGCGGCTCGAGGACCCGTACCTTGCGATCGAGCGCCCGCGCCCCAAATTCACGCAGAAAGGCCGCGTGACGATCGGGCCCGAAGGGGTGGCCGTCACCGAAGCCGTAGCGCGCGAGGCGCTCGCCGGCGATCACCACGACGTCATCGCTCATGAGAAACCTCTGAGATATCCGCTTTGGACCCGACCTGCCCAAGAGGCGGCAAGTCGATGATAATACTCGGCCGCAGCCTCATCGAACTCTGACAGGAAATGCCTCAGTACATCTTTACCATGCAGGGGGTTGGCAAGGTCGTTCCCCCGAAGCGCGTCATTCTGCGCGACATCAGCCTCTCATTCTTTCCAGGCGCGAAGATCGGGGTGCTGGGCCTGAACGGCGCGGGCAAGTCCACGCTGCTCAAGATCATGGCCGGCATCGACAAGGAGATCGATGGCGAAGCGCGCCCGCAGAGCGGCATCCGTGTGGGGTATCTGCCTCAAGAGCCGCAGCTCGACCCCGAGGACGACGTGCGCAGCGCCGTGCGGGAAGGCGTCGCAGAGACCTTCAATCTGGTGGAAGAATTCAACCGGATCAGCGATCGTTTCGCGGAGCCCCTCGGGGACGATGAGATGAACGCCCTGCTCGAGCGTCAGGCGAAGCTGCAGGACGCGATCGAAGCCGCCGGCGGCTGGGAGCTGGAGCGCAAGCTGGAGATCGCGGCGGATGCGCTGCGACTGCCGCCGTGGGAAGCGAAGATCGGCACTCTCTCGGGCGGCGAGAAGCGCCGGGTCGCCCTCTGCCGGCTGCTGCTTTCCGCCCCGGACATGCTGCTGCTCGATGAGCCGACCAACCATCTCGATGCGGAATCGATCTCCTGGCTGGAGCGGTACCTGGAAGAATATCCGAGCACCGTCGTCGCGGTGACGCACGACCGCTACTTCCTCGACAATGTGGCGGAATGGATTCTCGAGCTCGACCGCGGCCATGGAATCCCCTGGCACGGCAACTACTCGTCCTGGCTCGAGCAGAAGGAGCAGCGCCTGAAGCTCGAGGAGCGGGAACGCGAGGCGCTGCGCAAGGCGCTCGAGCACGAGCTGGAGTGGGTGCGGCAGAACCCGAAGGCCCGTCAGGCAAAGAGCAAGGCGCGCCTGCAGCGCTACGAGGAGCTCGCCTCGCGCGAGTTCCAGGAGCGCAACGAGACCAACGAGATCTACATCCCGCCGGGAGAGCGCCTCGGCGAGCTCGTGATCGAGGTCAAGGGGCTGCGCAAGGGCTACGGTGAGCGGCTGCTCATCGACAACCTCGCTTTCAGCCTGCCACGCGGCGGCATCGTCGGCATCATCGGCCCCAACGGCGCCGGCAAGACAACGTTGTTCCGGATGTTGACCGGCGGCGAGACGCCGGATGCGGGCGAGATCCGCATGGGGCCGACGGTGAAGCTGGCCTACGTGGACCAGTCCCGCCACGCTCTCGATGACAGCAAGACCGT
>DASYGA010000382.1:0-10015 GCA_036000265.1 Steroidobacteraceae bacterium
GGGGTTGCGAGTCTCTCCCGCGAGTGAAATGGCCTGCTGAAAACCGAGGAAGCTGAATACGATGCCGGCCGTGGCCACCGCGGTGAATACTCCGCTCACAGGTACGCTGGCAACATGCGACACCATGTTGCCCGGATGAAACGAATAGGCCATCAGGATGAAAATCGTTGCCACCGGGATGATCAGCTTCCACCAGGTGGCGACGCTGTTGATGGCGAGCACCCAGCGCACTGCCAGGAAATTGACGACCACGACCGCCGCAAGCAGCAGCACGGCCCAGACCATGCCGACTTCGGTCAATAGACCGGTCCTGGGGTAGATCAGCCCCGGCAGATAGTTGTTGGTATAGGTGAGCACCCCCGTCACCTCTATGGGCGGCACCAGCACAAACGCGAGAAACAGGATCCAGCTCCAGATCCTGCCGGCCAGGTCGCCATGGCTCACATGCGTCATGTGCACCATCGCCCCCGAATTCGGGAACATGGTCGCGAGTTCGGCAAATACGAAGGCCAGCAGCAGGATGGCCGCCGCCCCGATCACCCAGGAGAAGAGGCTCCACGGACCCGCCAGCACGGCGGCGTGCAGCGCTCCGAACAGCCAGCCGGAGCCGATGATGCTGCCGAGACTCGCGTACAGAAGTCCGACCACACCCACCTCGCGTCTGAGTTTCGCCGGTCCCGCCATCTGGCATCCCCGTCTACATGCTTGGATCCGCGAGAATACCTTGAATCCCTGATGCCAGGGGCAGCGCTCGCTGCGGCGAGACCCGCTCTGCCCTGATGAGTGCGCCAGAGGTCAGGCAAGCTGGCGGCGCCGGCCGGGTCAATGCGGCTGGAAGTAGTAGCTCCCCTTCAGGAAGAACGTGCGCTGCTGGGGCTGGAGCTGGCTGTCGGCGGTCTCCTGATACCCCTCCGAGCTGCCGGCGTAAAAAACCGTCCAGGGATTGACCTGATACCCGAGCAGCCACTGGGTGGCGAGCGTGCCGGTACGCGGCGGAGTGCCATCGGGATACCGGGTCGTGTCATTTCGCACGTCCTGCCCCTGACCGATGGCGGTCGCGAACAGGCGTGGGGTGAAGTACCAGGAGATGCGCAGATCGTAAACGTTCGCGGTGAAGAGCGGCGTGCCGCCGATATCGAGCCGCTCGTAGTCGTCCACCAGGTCGATCTTGAGGTGTCTGCCCGGCTGGAAATAGAGCGTGCTATTGACCGACAACAGTCGACCCTTGCGTATGCCGACGTAGTCGGCGCCATCGCCCGCGACGATGTCGACTTCTCCGTTCAGCCAGCTGGTCGGCTGCGCGATGGCATCCAGCTCATACTGATCGAGCTTGAAATCCCTGCCCTGGTAGTACTGGTCATCGCGCGTTGCGTAAAGGTAGACCTTTGCCTGGTAGTTGGCCCGCAGCACGGCATACAGCTTGACCTTGCGGTCGAGGTTCGGGCCGCCATCGGTGGCACGAGTCCAGTTTGAAATGGTGCCGAAGCCGAGAATCTGCCACCAGTCCTCGTCCGGCGCGTAAAAATCATATTCCCCCAGGAAGGTGCCCTGGTCATAGCCGACCTGGGGCACATATCCGAGGTCGGCGCGAAATCCGTCGGCGACATGGCTCAAGTTGAGCTCGAAATTGTAGTTTTGCCGCGTGCGCGCATAGTCCAGCGTCAAGAGCTCTCCTTTGGCGGCACCCGGAGAGATCCCAAAGGCGCTCGCCACCTGTTGCGGGTAGTCCGTGGTCGAAGATCCGGCCAGCGCCGTCAGGACATCGCTCGGGTCGATCTGCCAGTAGGAATCGGCAGTGTAGAGGCTGCTGTGGTAGCCGCCGCCGTCGCGATCGGAAGCGTACAGGCCGAAGGCTGAGGCCCCGGCGTCGTAGCGATAGCGCAGCAGCTCATCCCGGGTGCTGAAGCCGAACGATTGCGTCCGCGAGACCTGCCGGCCGGGGATCAGAATGCTCGTTTCAGTGTCCTCGGTGGCCAACGCGCCGATGGCTTTGGCGCCCACTTGCCCCACGAGCTTGGTCGCGAAGCGCGGATCGCTGATCGCAAGCGTATCCACCAGCGTTCCGGCCGGGTTGAAGGTATCGGAGCTGAAACGCAGCCTCGGTGTGTTGAAGACCTGCGTGCCCTGCTCGAAGAAGGGGCGGTTCTCCTGATAGAAGAGCGCGAACTGCCGGTTGGCGCTGAGCTGCAGCACATCGGGCGCCACCTGCGAGAAATTGGGATCGACGGTCGCCGACCATTCGAGGTCGGGGCGCAGCAGCCAGCGCGCATCGAGGCTGGCCTTCAGGGTGGGCGATCCCGGGTCGAGCCCTCCGCCCGGCCCCTTCTTCGAGTCGGTGCGGATCACGGTGACCGCGGGGATCAGCTGGATGTCGGCGCCGCCGGTCTTGATGGGCGTGGCGGTGTGCACGGCCTGCTGGCTGCACAGGGTGCAGTTGCTGTCGAAATCGAGAGGCCGGCTGAACAGCTGGTGGCGGATGGCGCGCGGCCAGTTGCGGAAGAATATGAGCCCCCAACGCTGGGGATCCGGACTGTGGGGGAATTTGATGGAGGCGAACGGTATTCTGATCACCACCTGGTAACCGGTGGCGGTACGCGAGGCGCTGCAGCTCCATACCGCATCCCACGAAGAGTACTCGTTGTTCTGCTGGCGGAACGCGTCCCATTCCGCGCCGCCGGCCGTGCAGAAGATCTCGTAAGACCATTGCGCATCGTCGAAGGGGCTCAAGAACACACCCACGTAATCATCGAAGTGGCTGGAGATGTCGTCGTGCTCGCGGTAGCGTAATCCGATATCACTGGGATGCGGGTCCCGAGCCTCGAACCGCAACCAGAGCGCATCGGCGGTGTAACCGGCATCGACCCGCGTCGATACGGGTGCGGGGGTGTTGTGCCCTGGATCGATTTCATAAGGGATGGCGAAGTGCGCCGCGTGGCGCCATGCGGCGTCTCCCGGCTCTCCGCTCTTCTGCAGCCAGGGAGTCAGATCGTTGATGACCGGGGTGACGGCGTTTGCAGGTGCCGCCAGGGCCGGCTGCAGCGCCGACAGGAGGATCGTGCAGATTGGAGCAAGCAGGCCCAGACGTCGCGCCGGCATCACGGTTTCGCCATCGAGTTCACTCCCGTCGTTACGGCATTAGACTTCTCCTCCGCACATTCGGTTTAAACCCGCCATCTCGGGCGCGCACGATCATTGCTCACAGGCGGCCACGATCAATGCGGTTGCTTCAGTGACGCGTTGAGAGCCGTAGCCAGTGCCGCCTCGCCGCTCACGAGGTCCTGCCATGCGAACTCCAGCCCCTTGCGATGCCTCTTGGCCACCAGCCGGAAGCGATCGGGCCCGATCGTGAGCACGTATGCCTTGCCATCGATCAGCAATTCGCGCTGCAACGGCTTTTCGAGCTTCGTCATGACAATGCCCCTTCGTCTGCGGATCGCCGCCGGGCCACCTGAGATTCTTCGGCCAACACACGCACCAGCTCCGCGGCGGGCAACGCTCTGGCGAGGGGCGCGCCCTGCCCCGCCCACTGGGCTCCGTACCCGGACTCGTGAGCCGCCTTGGCCGCAGCATTGAGTGCCTTGCCGGCGTCGTAGGTGATCGGATATGACGGAACCTGCTGGACGGAGACACCTGCTCCAAGAGCGGTGAAGCGATTCCGCAGGCAGCGTGCAGGGCGGCCGGAGATCGCGCGAGTCATCACGGTGTGATTGGCGGCATCGCTGGCCAAGGCCGCGCGGAAGCCGGCATCCGCCGCCGATTCCGGGCATGCGACGAATGCGGTACCCAGTTGGGCGGCCTGCGCTCCCAGGCGCAACATCGCGGCGATCCCGGCGCCATCCATGATGCCGCCGGCCGCGATCACCGGGACTGCAAGCTCGCGCACCAGAATGCGGGTCAAAGCCACTGTGCCCAGGCAGCCATCCTCCGCGTCCGGATCGAAGATGCCGCGATGCCCGCCCGCCTCGTAGCCTTGTGCCACGACTGCATGCACGCCGGCCTTCTCCGCGGCACGCGCTTCCGTCAGATTCGTCGCCGACGCGAGCAGGATGATGTTTGCTTCCCGCAGGGCTTTGATCCGCTCCGCGGACGGCACCCCGAAATGAAAGCTGACCACCCGCGGCCTCTGCGCGACGAGCGCGGTCAGCATGGCATCGTCCTCGAGGAAGCTGCGGTAGATCTCCCCGATCTCGCGCGGCGGCTGGGCGCCGTGGCGCTCGAAGTGCGGCCGGAGAAGCTCGAGCCACGCGGCCTGCAACGGCCCATCGGCTCTCGCCGGCTGATGACAGAACACGTTCACGTTCAGTGAGCGCCGCGAGCGCTCGCGAAAGGCCGCGATCATCTTGCGCGCGCCCTCGGCATTGGTTGCACCGACGCCGAGGGATCCGAGCGCGCCCGCATTGGCGACCGCGGCAGCCAGCTCCGGTGTGGAAGTACCGGCCATCGGAGCCTGGACGATCGGCAGATCAATCGCCAATAGCTCGAGAATCTTCAAAACAGGTCTCCTGCGCCTATGACGCGCCTGCTGCACACGAGCGACACACGGCCGGCATCACGGTTCGGACACCACGCCTCCCGGCGGCGGTCCGGCCCGTTGCACCATTTCAGTATGGTAACTCAGCCCGATGCCGGCCTCCTCGGCCATGGTTTCGACGTCGAGTTCATTTTCGATCGCCGCTCCCTGGGTGGCTGAGGACAGATCGGTCGCCATGTCGGCGAACTGAAAGTCATCGAGGTGAGTCACGGCAAAAATCGTCAACCGGGATCCGGTTCCCACCAGGAAGAACGACAGATCGCCCGGTCCTTGAAACGCTCTTTGCAGGCGTCCCCCCTTCAAATCGCCCGCCAGGAGGGTGGCACGCGCTTGCGGGGAGAGCGGTGCCAGCAGGGCGGCCAGCTCGTTGGCATCGGATACACTCGCCTCCGCTTTGTACACCCGGCTGCCGGAATCAGTGGCATCGGCGGCTATCCACGACTCGGTCCGGGTTTCCTGGCATTCGAGCCAACTCTGCGGGTGCTTGCCGGATTTCTTCGGCTCACCGCCTCTGGCAAGCGCCTGCCTGCACCCTTCGGCGTGAAAATAGACCTGTGCCTCGACACACCGGGCCTCGTCGCGTTGACGCGTATGCTTACCGGCAATGAGGTGCACGCACGCATAAAGCACATATAGGTCGAGCATATTTTCGCTCCTCGCTACCTGCCGTCAGCGCGGCCGGCTTGAGCTTGCCGGGATTCCGGGTGAGACTGTCGCGCACGCGACTGCCGGCCCACCGCTGAATACCTGCGCATGTTACTCGAACACATACACTACTTCGCCGGCATCGTATTCATCGCGGTAGCGGCGCTGCTGCCGATCATCGATCCCTTCGCGGGGGCCCCCATCTACCTCGCCATGACCTCGGAGCTCACGCCGCCGGAGCGCGCGCGCACGGCAAAGCTCGTCGCCCTCAACAGCTTCGCGCTGCTGCTCGCCTCCATCCTGGTCGGCGCCTACGTTCTTGATTTCTTCGGCGTCTCCATTCCGGCGGTGCAGGTGGCCGGAGGGCTCGTGGTATGCGCGCTCGCCTGGTCGCTGCTCAATGGCCCGACCACCCCGGAGGTATCCACATCGGCGCAGCGACCCACGCACGACAGCATCTCGCAACGCGCGTTTTATCCGCTCACGATGCCGCTCACCGTCGGACCCGGATCGATATCGGTCGCCATCACGCTGGGGGCCAACCCGCCGCGAGGCCTGCGGGCACTGTTGATCACGAGCCTGGCGCATATGGTCGGCGTGCTGATCACGGTGCTGGCGATCTACCTCTGCTACCGGTACGCCGACCGGCTCGTGCGCCGCCTCGGGACCACGGGAACCACCATCATGATCCGCCTGACCGCCTTCATTCTGCTGGCCATCGGCACGCAGATCATCTGGAACGGAGCGCGCACGATGCTCGGCGGGGTGCTCCATCCGAGCACCAGCGCCGCGCCTTCGCGCTGAGCGGCCGTGGCGCGGGTCAGGGCGTCTCGATGCGGCCCATGCGGTCGGGAGCGTAACGCTCCCCGGCGACCGCGGACGGGTCGAAGAGCTCATCGAGCGCTGCGATCTCCTCCGGGGTGAGCGTAATCCCCGCCGCGGCGGCGTTCTCGATGACGAAATGCGGCCGCTTGGTGCCTGGTATCGGCACGACATCGCTGTGTTTGGCAAGCAGCCATGCCAGCGCGATCTGGCCGCTGGTGGCGCCGCGGCGGGCCGCGAAGCCGGCGAGACCCTCGACCAAGCGGAGGTTCTGCCGCAGCGCGTCGCCCTGGAATCGCGGGTTGGTGCGCCGGAAATCCCCTGGCGTGAAGGACTCCTCGCCTTTCACCGCGCCGGTCAGCATCGCGCGGCCCAGGGGACTGTAGGCGACGAAGGTCACGCCGAGCTCACGGCACGTTGCAAGCATCTCCCGTTCCGGCCCGCGGCTCCACAATGAATATTCCGACTGGATCGCGGTGATGGGATGCACCGCATGCGCGCGCCGCAGCGTCTCCGGCGCGACCTCGGACAATCCCAGGTAGCGTACCTTGCCGGCCTTGACAAGCTCCGCCATGGCACCGACCGCATCCTCGACGGCGACCGATGGATCCCGACGATGAATGTAGTAGAGGTCTATGGTGTCGATCCCGAGCCGCCGCAGCGAAGCCTCGCAGGCCTCGCGCACGTAACGCGGCGAGTTGTCGATGCGGCGCTCCGCCGGGTTTTCGCGGTTGCGCACGATGCCGAACTTGGTCGCGAGCACCACCCGGTCCCGCCGGCCCTTGAGGAAGCGCCCGAGCAGTTGCTCGTTGTGCCCGGCCCCGTACATGTCCGCCGTGTCGAGGAGGTCGATGCCCTGGTCCAGGGCGGTCGCCAGGGTCGCGAGCGACTGCTCATCGTTGCGTGGCCCGTAGAACTCGGACATTCCCATGCAGCCGAGGCCGATCGCCGAGACGGTGGTGCCGGTCTTGCCTAGTGGACGTCGCAGCATGGACTCTCTCTCCTTGGGTGGCTGAGCCGCACGAGCGTAGAGGCCTCTAGGCCGTACGACAAGCGGCAATGGAGCGGTGTCCGGACTCCTCGAACGAGCGAGAATCCCGATGCGCCGCGGGCGCCCCTGCCGGCCGCTTTGCGACGGCCCGACTGGCGGATGCGGTGATATGCCGTGCCCAAGCGGGCTCCTGACCGCGACTGCGGCTTCCCGGATCGCAGCGACGAAGTAGACTAGCGCGCAAAGCCACCGGTCGGGAGAGTCTGCGATGTCACCGGCAGTCACGCGCACGCTCAAAGTAGCGTTGAGTTGCTTCTCCTTGGCCTGGGTCACGGCGGCCGCGGCCATGCCGGGCTCCTCCAGCGTCCCGGCCGGGCCGCAGATGCTGGGCTTCACACCGCCTGGGGCGGCGCAGGAGCGCGATCTGGAGCAGCGTTTCGATGCGCAACTCAGCGCTGCCGAGATGCGCGAGTGGTTGCGGCAATTATCGTCGGAGCCCAATCAGGTCGGCTCGCCGCATGACAAAGCCAATGCCGATTTCCTGCTGGCGCAGTTCAGGAAATGGGGCTGGAACGCGCACATCGAGGTGTTCGACGTGCTGTATCCGACGCCAAAGCAAGAGCTCGTAGAGATGGTCGCACCGACGCTCTTCAGGGCGACGCTGCACGAGCCGCCCGTGAAGGATGACCGCACATCGGCTCTTGGCGGAGTATTGCCACCGTACAACGTTTACGGGGCCGATGGCGACGTGACAGCCCCGCTGGTGTACGTCAACTACGGCATGCCGGACGACTACAAGGAGCTGGCCCGGTACGGCATCAGCGTCAAGGGCAAGATCGTGATCGTGCGCTACGGCCATGGCTGGCGCGGCCTGAAGCCGCAGCTGGCGTACGAGCACGGCGCCGTGGGTTGCCTCATCTACTCCGACCCACGCGATGACGGCTACTTCAACGGCGACTCGTATCCCAAAGGCGGCTGGCGGCCGCCGGAAGGCGTGCAGCGCGGTTCGGTGATGAACATCAGGCTTTATCCCGGTGATCCGACGACCCCGGGATATGGCTCCGTACCAGGGGCGAAGCATCTGCCGGTCAAGGATTCGGCGAGCATCCTCGAGATTCCGGTGCTCCCGATTTCCTACGCCGATGCAACACCGTTGCTGCAGGCTCTCGGTGGGCCGGTGGCTCCAGCTGGCTGGCGAGGCGCATTGCCGCTCACCTATCACCTGGGCTCGGGTCCGGCGCAAGTGCACCTGATGGTGAAGTCCGATTGGAGCCTGAAGCCGATCTATGATGTCATCGCAAGACTGAAGGGCTCGACGGACCGCGACCAATGGGTGATCCGCGGCAATCATCATGACGGCTGGGTATTCGGCGCCTGGGATCCACTCGCCGGCACCGTCGCTCTGATGGGCGAGGCCAAGGGGCTGGGCGCCTTGCACCGCCGGGGTTGGCGGCCTGAGCGAACCATCGTGTACGCGAGCTGGGATGGCGAGGAACCCATGCTGCTCGGCTCCACGGAATGGGCGGAAACGCACGCCCGGGAGCTGCAGCAGAAGGCTGTGCTGTATCTGAACTCCGATACCAACGCACGCGGCTTCCTGTCTGTCGGCGGCAGCCACTCCCTGCAGCACATGGTCAATCAGGTCGCGGCCGGGGTCATCGACCCGGAGACCAAAGTCAGCCTGCAGCAGCGCGAGCGGGCACTGATGGAGCTCAACGGCGCCGAGCCGGACTCGAGTCCGCTCGACAGGCAGCTTGCGGCGCTTGCGGCCGGCGGCGGCGACCTGCCCCTGAGCGCTCTCGGCTCGGGCTCGGATTTCAGCCCCTTCCTCGATCATCTGGGTCTGCCCACGCTTCACGTCGAGTTCGGCGGCGAGGACGCCGACGACGGCATTTATCATTCCCGCTACGATTCCTTCGACCACTTCATCCGCTTCGGCGACCCGACTTTCGCGTACGAAGTGGCACTGGCGCAGGTCGCAGGTCACATCGTGATGCGCACCGCGGATGCGCAGGTGCTGCCCATGCGCTTCGTCGATTTCAGCGCCACCCTGGACCGCTATGTCAAGGGGCTGCACCAGGAGGTGGACGCCGAGCGCAAGGCCGCGCAGCGGCAACACAAGCTGCTGGATGCGAGCGCCTACGCGCTCACCGCCGATCCAACTCAGCCGGTGGAACCGCCCGAGCGGCTCCCCGACGTTCCGAACATCGATCTGGCGCCGCTCGATCAGGCGGCGCAGCGCCTGCGGCAGAGCGCCGCGGCCTATGAATCGGCTTACGCGGCGCGCGCAGCCGCCGGGCTGTCAATCCCAGGCTCGCAGTTACGCGAGATCAACGATCTCATGGCCACCCTGGAGCAGCGCCTGCTGGATGCGGCGGGCCTGCCGGGCCGCCCCTGGTACAAGAACGTGATGCAGGCGCCAGGCCTGATGACCGGTTACGCGCCAAAGACCATCCCCGCCGTGCGGGAAGCCCTGGAGGCGCACAACTGGAACGGCGCCGGGCAGTCCGCGGCCGCCACCGCGAAGGTGCTCGACGGCTATCGCATGCAACTCGACCGCATCACGGCGATGCTGGCTGCTACCGGACGGTGACGTTGATGCCAGGCATGCAAATCGACCTCAGCGACACCAGCGTGCTCGTCACCGGCGCCAGCCGCGGGATAGGCGCAGCCATCGCCCGTGCAATGGGGAAGGCAGGCGCGCAGGTCGCGATCCACTACAGGGACCAGCGGCTGCAGGCCGAGGCGCTCGCCGGCCAGATCGGTGCCCGCGCGCACGTGTTTCAGGCGGATCTCTCCATGGCCGAAGAGTGCGTCGCGCTCTGGAATGCGGTGGTCGCCCGATTCGGGCGCGTGAGCACCCTGGTCAACAACGCGGGCATCGCAATCTCGTCGCCGCTCGAGAGTGAGACGGGAGACTGGCTGGAAGCATGGGAGAGGACGATGGCGGTGAATCTGCGCGCACCGGCCATTCTCTCCCGGCTGGCGATCGGGCACTTCCTGGGCCAGGGCGGCGGACGAATCAT
>DASYGA010000415.1:0-5747 GCA_036000265.1 Steroidobacteraceae bacterium
TGATCTCCCCGTCCCTCGTGACGCGAGCCCCCTTCCCTCGGGAGATATGCTTCGAGCATAAGAAGTAGCTCGCCGTCCGCGCCGACATCCAACCTGACGCAACGGGTTTGGAGGATTGTTGCGCAGGTTGGCGGGGAACTCAAGCCTGGGGCCGGCATAGGCTCGCAGGGCGTACCGCGGCTCAGAGGGCATTTTCAGGGTAGGGAAAGCGTCCGCACGGGATCGAAATATCCACGTGTGTACGAATAGCCGCATCGGCAAGGGCATAGCCCCAATTAATGAGCCGTTCCTGGGTACGGGCATCGAGCGCCCTGAGTCGCGTGCTGATTCTCGAGAGCGACTGCGTCGTAGGACTATCGACGCACAACGGGGGAGCTGCCGAGTACTCGTCAATTCTCGTGTGGATGCCCCAATATGCGCCGGCATAACGCTTCTCCGCGAGCTCCCCGACGAGCATTCGTTTGCGTAATGCGCGGGTCTGCTCGATCAAGATATCCCTGACGCGACCGAGCTGGCTGCCCCAGTTGGAGCGCGGGCGGCCGATATAGTCAAAGGGGGCGCCAGCATCGCTGACGAGCACGCAGTGCATGCTTCTCCAGAGAGCCTCTATTCCCATGTTGTCATAGATGCCGCCATCCCCGAGCGACAACCTCTTGCGAATCAGCCTCGTATCACCGAGATCCCTGATGTTCGCACCGCCGCCTGGCGGGATCGGTTTTGAGCCGTAGCGGCGAGAGCAGAGGCGGGAATGCAGCCGATGCAGCGAGGGCGGTGCCGAGCGTGATATCAAGGCGGGATAGTCGACCCAATTTCCAGTCGTAGAGCCCTTCGCGGCTAAATCGGAAGCTCGAGCCCGTCTGTATGCAGGTCGCGTAGAAAATGAAATCAGGGCCCTTGCCAATCGACGGCAGATCCTTGAGTCTGACCACCTGGCCATTCGCAAGCATGAGAAGCCGGCGCTCATAGGCGTGCCGCGCAACCCCCGCCGCGGAGACGAACGGGATCAGCCCGCAGAGGATTGCCTTCCAATCCAAAGTACTCGAGCAAAATCCTCGCAACCGCTCCGCAACCACCTCTGGGAAATTGACGGCGCGCCCGGCGTCGTCGAATCGGAGCTCGGGCCAACGCGCAGCGAGCACCCCGGCGGTCAAGGAGCCCCCGGACACGCTTGTCACGCGGCGGAGCGACTTGAGCCATCCCAGCTCGTTCAAGCGCCATAGGCTGCCGAGCCCGAAGAGGGATGCGCGAAATCCGCCGCCCGAAAGCGCCAGCCCCGTACCTTCGCGGGACGTAGACGGTTCCGCGGCCTGTTCAAGCGTCCCGGCCTGCATATCGCTTGCATCTCCACCACCGGCGGGCGGCGAAGAGCCCGCAGCCAAGGCGGCAGGGGCTGACGGCTCAGAAGCATTCATAAGTCTGAAGCCGGTGCGCGGTGCTCGGCGAGATCGCGATCATTGCAGTGCAAACGCAACGGGCTTCGCCGCTTGGGCGTCAATTAGATTTCGCAACTGACGTAATGCAACGGCTGCTGTTGAAACAACTTGCTGCCTTGCAAGCCAAGAGCGGGAAGCGGAAACTCGGGCGCTCACCCTCACACC
This sequence comes from Steroidobacteraceae bacterium, assembly GCA_036000265.1. GTDB lineage: Bacteria > Pseudomonadota > Gammaproteobacteria > Steroidobacterales > Steroidobacteraceae > 13-2-20CM-66-19. Next base: position 1,599 of record DASYGA010000415.1, read on the forward strand.
AAACTCTTAAAGCGCTCGAATCGGACTGCGAGCCGGTCGCGGTCGGGCCAGTCCTTAGCACGGCTCGGGAGGTGCAAGGAGCCTCCGTTGAGCCGTTTCAAAGCTTCGAGCATCGGACCATCGTGTTGGGACAGCAACCGGTCGGAGACGTGCAGCCGGTAATCGGGATCAATGCCGATCAGATGCGCGTCAAAAGCTGCATGATGAATCTTGGAGAGGGGAACGCCATTGGGCACCACGGGCTGACCCAGCAGTTCGTCCTTGTCGGCAACGATATGAGCAGCGTCCAGCAAAAGCGGCTCTGGTAATCCTGATACCGCGCAGCGGCCGCCGTATGCAGCAATAACTGCCTCGCGGAATGACGCTTGGTGCAACCGTTGTTTTACCGCCCGAAGGGCATAACGACGCTCCACGGCGGTTTCTAGCGGTATCAGCATGCCTTCTTCTGCTCCTCCGAAGGCCACACGAGCCTTCAAAGCCTTGGGATCCCAGCCTGCTATGAACACAGGAAACACGGCTTGGTATCTGCCCGGCGCTATACCAAGGAAGTAGATGACCGGTATTCGGTTGTCCAGCGCCTCCCGGAGCCATCTATTGTCCGCTGCATCAGAATCTTGCCCCATAAACGCATAGTCGATCGTCTCATCGCCCTGGAAGATCTGACGATGCACCCGGCGTTGATCGTCATACCAGACCTTCCCGCCCGGTCGCGGATAGACAGTCTTGATGGATAGCAAATAGCGCATTTGCCGCGGCTTGAAAATGCCGCGCTGCGGATTGATCAGTGGTATTCGCTCGCCGCCGAACACAAATCCCGGTTTTAGCTCAGCCGCGGTTAAATGATCGTGAACTTCGCTGAGCCAGCGAACTTGCTCGAAAGCGACCGCGCGAATCGCCGTATCGAGTTCGTCAGTGACCGTCAGCGCCACCGCGCATCTCCGAGATGGCTTCTTGCGTTCTCATTCGAGAGGGATGCACCTGGCTGCGTATCAGCAGCAAAAGCATTCCGGGAAGCCAGCTCACTATAACATACCACCTCGGTAGCTCGGGCGATCCGAGGCCACCACCCACTCGGGGGAGGACATCGCCTGCAGGACGTGAAGGTCGACCAACGGTCTACAGACTAGTCGGCGACGACGCTGAGAGGTTGGCGCGTATTCCGGCAATGTTGACCGGCCCATCAGGCCTGCGGGCACTCTCTTGGCTCCTCGCTTAACGTAGAAGTCGTCGGGGAGTCTGACCGCCCGGAGGGGGCGAGCAGAGGCACTTGCGCGGGCATTTCGACAGACGCTGAAGATCGCGCGCGACCGGTTGAAACAGGCGACAAAGCCTCAGCAGGCAAGGCGCTCGCGTACACCACCAAGCAGTGGCCGAAACTCGTGCGCTATCTCGACATCCGCGCAGTATGGCGAGCAGTCTCCGCAGCACGCAGAGGGCGCGCTGCATGCATGCGGCAAGCTCCCTGTTCCAATAGAGCGCGCGCTTTTTGCTGCGCTTTTCGCCTTATGCTTTCATTGGGTTCGAAGTGTATCACGTTATAGACTAAAATTGGATATTAGCCTATATTGTGATACATGCCAGCTAAACAGCCCCCTTTCTACCCGACCCAAAAGCGCATCCTCGCCGCACTCGGAGAGCGGCTGAGACTTGCACGGCTGCGCCGAAAGCTCACCATCGACATCGCATGCCAGCGCGCGGGCATCTCACGGATGACACTTTTTCGAGCGGAAGCTGGAAACCCAGCGATCGCACTCGGGACGCTCATGCGGATCCTCTCTATGTTGGGGCTCGAGAGCGATCTCGACGCTCTCGCGCGCGACGATAAAGCTGGCAGACTGCTGCAAGACCAAGCGCTCCCGGAACGAAGGCGTCGAAGCGCGCGCACACGCCCGAAGACTTCAGAACCGAAGGAGCGCGCACCATGACCGATGACGTGGAAGTGTGGCTCGATGCCGACTTCCTTGAGCGCACCCGCGTCGGCACGCTCTCCCACGATCGCGGAACGCTTCGCTTTGCGTATGACCCCGTGTGGCTCAAGAATCCTCAGGCCTTCGCCCTCGACCCCGACCTCTCTCTCGGTGAGGGAAGCTACTTCCCGAACGCCGAAGCCGGCAACTTTCGCGTCTTCGACGATTCGGCGCCCGATCGCTGGGGTCAGACCCTCATGAAGCGCCGAGAGGCTCTCGCCGCCAAGGATGAGGGCCGCAAGCCACGGACTCTCTATGCGTGGGACTTTCTCTTGGGAGTCGAAGACATAAGTCGCCAAGGGGCGCTGCGCTATCGTCGGTCGGAGGAAGAGGCATTCCTCGCACACGAGACCTTGCCCGTGCCGCCGGCCGCAAGTCTTCGGGAGCTCGAGATCGCGGCCCGCGAGATCACAGCGAGACGGATCGACGATCTCAAGGCGCTTCGTCAGTGGCTAAAGGTGCTCGTGGCTCCGGGCGCCTCTCTGGGCGGTGCTCGCCCGAAGGCGAGCTTCACCGAAACCAACGGCACTTTATGGATCGCAAAGTTTCCCGCCCGCGACGACACCCGTGACGTTGGCGCCTGGGAGGCGCTCGTGCAGCAACTCGCCGCTCGCGCAGGCATCGACGTTCCGGCCTCCGAGCTGCGCCGCTTGACCGGCGAGTACCACACCTTCTGCGTGCAGCGCTTCGACCGTTCAGGTGTGCGACGGCGCTTCTATACCTCCGCGATGGCGCTCCTCCGCAAGGACCAAAGCGAGGGGACGAGTTACCTCGAGCTCGCAGAGTTTCTACACGCACATGGAGCCAAGGATCACATTGAGGCCGATCTCGAGCAGCTCTTCCGACGCGTGGCCTTCAATGTCGCGATCGGAAACCGCGATGATCATCTGCGAAACCATGGGTTTCTCCTGACCGCAACAGGCTGGCGTCTTGCGCCGGCGTTCGATCTCAACCCAAACATCGATCGAGCCGATCACGTTCTCAACATCGATGAGTCTGACAACCGCCCGAGCCTTGCGACCGTGGTCGAGACCTCAGAGTGGTACGTCGGGTCGAAAGACCGAGGTCGGCTAATCGTCGCGGAAGTCCTGCATGAGACGCGGAGATGGCGGCAAGCCGCGCAGGCACTCAAGATCGCACGCGCGGACGTCGAGCTAACCGCCTCCGCGTTTGCCGAGTCCGACGACGCTCATGACTAACGCTACGTTGCCGCGCGTCAATCTGGGTGAGAAAGGGGAAAAAGGCGGGATCGTCCAGTACACATTACATAGAGTGGCCGTGCTCAGCCCCCCTGTGCCAGGGTAGTTGTCGAGTGGGCCGATAGGTTGGGCGCACAAATCGGTGAGGAGGAGCTGCGCCGCGCGGCGGCGGCTTTGGAACGGCTGCTGCAGGCGCTCGGTGAAAGCGCGTGAGTGACTCTAAAGGTAATCACCGCCACTCGTCGTTCACGATAACCTCGCTCGCAAACAAGACCTCCTACCTCTGCTGCCAGAATGATCCCGGTGCCCGAAGGTCGCATGAAAGCCTCGTCCCTTTTCATTCCGGCGGTCGTGAAGATCAGGGGAATCAATCCCTACGTGGACGTCAGCGCGCGGCGCGCCGGACAGCTCCGTCCGAATTGGCGCAAGCCGATGCCGGTGTTGGTCCGCATCAACGGCAAGCCGGCGCGAAAGCCGTGGCGCATCAATATGATGCCCGCGGGGAATGGCGGCTTCTACCTGTACCTCCATAATTCGGTACGAGAGGCATCCGGAACTCGCGTCGGCGATCGGGTCACGGTGGAGCTCGATTTCGACCATGCCTACCGAAACGGACCTCTGCACTCGATGCCCCGCTGGTTCAGCGCCGCGCTGAGAGCTGATGCGGAGGCAAAGCTGAATTGGAGCAGGCTCGCGCCGAGCCGCAAGAAGGAGATCCTCAGATATTTCGCGGGTCTGAAATCGGAAGCGGCCAGGCAACGGAACCTGGCACGGGCCATGAGGGTCCTGTCGGGGATGCCGGGCCGTTTCATGGCTCGCGATTGGAGCCGAGGCCAATAGCGCTGCGGATCATCATCCGGAAGATCCGGTGACTTCCATCGCTACCATTCGGTGAACCCACTTCTCGGAGAGGCCCCCATGAGGAAAATTCTCGGCACCTATAGCGCCCCGGAAGGTCATTGGGTCGGCGATGGCTTCCCGGT
>DASYGA010000434.1:0-24866 GCA_036000265.1 Steroidobacteraceae bacterium
GGGCACCGGGCTGGAGCTGAAGACCGGGATGACGTTCACCGTGGAGCCGATGGTCAACGCCGGCAAGCGGCACGTGCGCCTCCTGCCCGACGGGTGGACGGTGATCACCAAGGATCACTCGCTCTCGGCGCAGTGGGAGCACACCGTGTTGGTCACCGATCAGGGTCATGAGGTGCTCACGCTGGGATCCGCCGACCGGCGGGCGAACTGAGTCGCGATGATGGCCGCCGGGGACGTCGATCTCCTCGAGGAAGCGCTGCCCACCCCGCCCGCCGATGCCGGCTGGCCGTGGCTGCAGCGCCTGCCGGCGCTGCTCGCCGAGGCGCAGGGCTCACCCGTCGCCTGGCGGGAATTGCTCGGTCAGGCTCACGAGGAGCTCAAAGCGCGCTTCCTCGCCGATGAGCCGGTCGAGACGCTGGTGCACGCGCGCGCGGCGCTCGTCGATGTGGTGCTGCGCGAGGCCTGGCGTACGCACTCGATCGCCTCGATGACCTCCTGGGCGCTGGTCGCCGTGGGCGGCTACGGCCGCGGCGAGCTGCACCTGTGCTCCGATATCGACATCCTGCTGCTCGTGCCGCGGGCCCTGGATGCCGCCGAGCGAGGAGCGATCGAGCGCCTGCTCGCCTTCCTTTGGGACATCGGCCTCGAGGTCGGCCACAGCGTCCGCACGGTCGAGGAATGCCTGGCGGAAAGCATCGCCAACGTCAGCGTCATGACGACACTGCTCGAGGCACGCCTGCTCTCCGGGAATGCCGCGCTCGTTGCGGACATGCAGACCGCGCTGGCTCCGGACCGGGCCTGGCCCGTGAAGGAGTTCTTCGATGCCAAGGTGCGGGAGCAGGCCGACCGTCACCTCAAGGCCAACGACACCGCCTACAACCTGGAGCCCAACGTCAAGAGCGGTCCGGGCGGGCTGCGCGATATCCAGACCATTGCCTGGGTGGCCAAGCGCCGCTTCGGCTCCGACACACTCGACGGCCTCGTCACCAATGGCTTCCTGACGCTCGCGGAGCTGCGGCGCCTGAAACAGGCGCAATCCTTCCTCTGGAAGGTGCGCTTCGGGCTGCACGTGCTCAACGGGCGGCGCGAGGACCGCCTGCTCTTCGACCATCAGCTCAAGCTCGCGCAGACCTTCGGCTACGAGGACGCTTCCTACACGCTGGCGGTGGAGCAGCTCATGCAGCGCTACTACCGGACGGCCAAGGACGTCACGTTGCTGAACGAGCTGTTGCTGCAGTCCTTTCGCGAGGCGCTTACCACCTCGAGCGAGCCGCCGCGGCCGCTCAACGCGCGCTTTCAGGTGCGCAACGGCTCGCTCGAAGCGGTGAGCGAGGACGTATTCGCGCGCACCCCCTCGGCGCTGCTCGAGCTGTTCGTGCTGTTGCAGCAGAATCCAGACATCAAGGGCGTGCGCGCCGCCACCATGCGCGCGGTCGCGCGCAGCCTGTGGCTGATCGATGAGGAGTTCCGCCAGAACCCGCGCCATCACCGGCTCTTCCTCGAGATCGTGCGCGCCCCGGCAGGCGTGACCCACGAGTTGCGGCGGATGAATGCCTATGGAGTGCTCGGGCGTTACATCCCGGCGTTCGGCCGGGTCGTCGGCAGGATGCAGTACGACCTCTTCCACGCCTACACGGTGGACGCGCACACCCTTTTCGTCGTGAGCAACCTCAGGCGCTTCGCCATCCCGAGGTACGACCACGAGCTGCCGGAAGCCTCGCGGATCATGCAGCAGCTGCCCCGCCCCGAGGTCGCCTACCTCGCGGCGCTGTTTCACGACATCGCCAAGGGCCGCGGCGGCGATCACTCGGAGCTCGGCTCGGTGGATGCGGAAGCGTTCTGCCTGGAGCAGGGCCTGTCGCCTTACGATGCGCGCATGGTGGCCTGGCTGGTGCGCAACCACCTCACCTTTTCCATCACGGCGCAGAAGCAGGACATCAGTGACCCGCAGGTCATCAACGCCTTCGCGCACGCGGTGGGCGATGAGGCGCACCTCGATTATCTCTACGTGCTCACCTGCGCGGACGTGCGCGGCACCAACCCCAGGCTGTGGAATTCCTGGAAGGCATCGCTCTTCCATGACTTCTATCACCGGGTACGGCGGGCGCTGCGCCGCGGGCTGGAGACTCCCATCGACCAGGAGCAGCTGGTACGCGAGACCCAGGAGGCCGCCCGCCGGCTGATACAGGAGCGGAATCTGCCCGCGGCGGACATCGAGCGCGCCTGGGCACGCTTCTCCCCCACGTATTTCCTGCAGCACTCGCCGGAGGAGGTTGCCTGGCACTCGCGCCTGCTCGCCGATCGCGATCCGCGATCCGACGAGCCGCTGGTCGCGCTCGACCCGCAGAGCGTGCGCGGCACCACCGCCGTGCTCATCTACACGCGCGCGCGGCGGCACGGCTTTGCGCGCACGACCGCCGTGCTCGATCAGCTGGGACTCAACATCGTCGATGCGCGCATCACCCCGACCGGCGACGGCTTCAGCCTCGATCTTTACCACGTGCTCGAGGACGATGGCGCGCCGATCACCGACCGCGACCGCCAGGAGGAGATCGAGCGGGCGCTCTGGCGCTCGCTGCAGCGCCCCGAGGACACGCCCTTTGCCGTGCACCGGCGGGCGCCCCGCCAGGCACGCATGTTCCACACGGCAACCCTCATCGCTCTCAGCGTCGATGAGCACAACCGCCGCTCGGTGCTCGAGCTCACCGCCGGCGATCGCCCGGGCCTGCTCTGCGACGTCGGCAAGGTCCTGATGGAGGCGCGCGTCGATCTGCAGGCCGCGAAGATCATGACCGTCGGGGAGCGCGCCGAGGACGTCTTCTATGTGACGGATCTCGACGGCCGGCCGCTCGATGCGGCGGCTGGCGAGCGGCTGCGCGAAAGTCTCACGCGCTCGCTCGATCGCCGCGATGCGGCGTAGCCTGATGAACGTCCGAATCACTCGGGCGGGGTCCGATCAATTCGCTATGAACCCATTGCTGACGCGCCTGCATGCGTATCCTTTCGAGCGCCTCTCGCGCCTGAAGTCCGGCGTCAGCCCGCCCGCTGGCCTGACTCCCATCGACATGTGGATCGGCGAGCCGCGGCACGAGCCGCCCGCGAGCGTGCTCGCGACCCTGCGCGAGAACCTCCATCGGCTCGGCAGCTATCCTGCGACCGCGGGACTGCCCGAATTGCGCTCGGCCTGCGCGCGCTGGCTGGAGAGGCGCTATCGGCTTGCGGGCGGCAGCGTCGATCCGGCAACCATGGTGCTGCCGGTCAACGGCACCCGCGAGGCGCTCTTCGCCTTCGTGCAGGCGGCGGTCGACGGCAGCCGCGAGCCGCTCGTGCTGATGCCGAACCCGTTCTATCAGATCTACGAGGGCGCGGCGCTGCTCGCCGGAGCGGGCGCCCATTTCCTCGACACCACGCCGGCCAACGGCTACACGCCGGATCTCGAGGCGGTGCCGGAGAGCATCTGGCGGCGCTGTCAGGTGTTGTTCCTCTGCAGCCCCGGGAACCCGACCGGCAAGGTGCTGCCCCTCGAGTATCTGCGCCAGGCGCTCGCGCTCGCCGAGCGGTACGACTTCATCATTGCCGCCGACGAGTGCTACACCGAGATCTATCTCGATGAGCGCTCCCCTCCTCCGGGACTGCTCGAGGCCTGTCTTGCCGCCGGGCACGGCCGCTTCGAGCGCTGCGTCGTCTTCCACAGCCTCTCCAAGCGCTCGAGCGTGCCGGGCCTGAGGTCCGGCTTCGTCTGCGGCGATCCGCAGATCATCTGCAAATTCCTCCTCTATCGGACTTATCATGGCAGCGCCATGCCGGTCCCGACGCAGCTTGCGAGCGCCGTGGCCTGGCAGGACGAGGAATACGCTGCGCGCAACCGGCGCGCTTACCAGGAAAAATTCAACCGGGTGCTGCCCATCCTCGCTCCTTGCCTCAACGTCACGGCGCCCGATGGGGCGTTTTACCTCTGGCCGGACGTGCGCGGGGATGACGAGCGCTTCGTGCGTGACCTCTATGCCAGTCAAGCCGTCACCGTGCTGCCGGGCAGTTATCTTGCGCGGGCAGGCGCGGGCGGCAATCCCGGCGCCGGCCGCGTGCGCATCTCGCTGGTGCCACCGCTCGAGCAGTGCCTGGAGGCGGCCGAGCGCATCCGTGGATTCGTGCAACGGAATAAACCATGAACGACGACCTCAAGAACCTGCAGTCCGCCATCGACGCCGCCTTCGAGTTTCGCGCCGAGATCACCCCGAAGAACATCCCGGCGGGACTCGAGGGCGTGTTGGAAAAATGCATCGGACTGCTCGATTCGGGCAGCGCGCGTGTCGCGGAGCGCCAGGACGGCATCTGGGCCGTCAACGAATGGCTCAAGAAAGCCGTGCTGCTGTACTTCCGCACTCGTGACAATGCCGTCATGGACGCGGGGTTTGCGCGTTTCTACGACAAGGTACCCCTGAAATATGCCAGCGCGACGGAGGCGGAGCTGCGCGCGTCCGGCGCGCGCGTGGTCCCGCACGCCATCGTGCGCCGCGGGGCGTTCATCGCATCCAACGTCGTCCTGATGCCCAGCTACGTCAATATCGGGGCGTACGTTGGAGCTGGGAGCATGGTGGACACGTGGGCGACGGTCGGCTCCTGTGCACAGATCGGTCGCAACGTACATCTCTCGGGCGGCGTCGGGATCGGCGGTGTCCTCGAGCCGCTGCAGGCGAGCCCGACTATCATCGAGGACGACTGCTTCATCGGGGCGCGGTCGGAGATCGTGGAGGGCGTGGTCGTCGAGGCGGGCTCGGTCATCTCGATGGGGGTGTTCATCGGGCAGAGCACGCGGATATACGATCGCACCACGGGGCAGATACTGCAGGGGCGCATTCCGGCAGGATCGGTGGTGGTGCCGGGGACGCTGCCTTCGGCGGATGGGCGGTATGGGCTTTATTGCGCGGTCATCGTCAAGCGGGTTGATGCGCAGACGCGGGCGAAGACTTCGATCAATGAGTTGCTGCGGGCGGCGGAGTAAGGCTCAGATCTCCGGGACCTCGCTTGAGAGGGCATTTCCCGGAACGCCGTAAATACATCCATGTAGGCTGCCGCAAAAACTTCCTGTTTTTGAGGCTCCGGGAAATGCCATTTCAACCGAGTCCCCGCCGAGCAGTTACAGCGCTGCCTAATCGTCGGGATTAGCCGAACCGTCCGGTAATGTAGTCTTCGGTCAGGCGGTGTTGCGGGTTGGTGAAGAGCCGGTCGGTCTCACCCACTTCGATCAGCCGGCCCATGTAGAAATAGGCGGTGCGTAGCGAGACGCGGGCGGCCTGTTGCATCGAGTGTGTCACGATGACGATGGCGTAGGAGGCGCGCAGCTGCTCGATGAGGTCCTCGACGTGGGCGGTGGCGATCGGATCGAGGGCGGAGCACGGCTCGTCCATGAGGATGACCTCGGGCTGCACGGCGAGCGTGCGCGCGATGCAGAGGCGCTGCTGCTGGCCGCCGGACAGGCCGGTGGCGAGCGAGCCGAGGCGGTCTTTGACCTCCTCCCACAGCCCGGCCCTGGCCAAGCTGGTGAAGACGATCTCGTCGAGGTCGGTACGACTGCGGGCTAGATGGTGGATGCGCGGCCCATAGGCGACGTTGTCGTAGATGGACTTCGGGAATGGGTTCGGCTTCTGAAAGACCATGCCGATGCGGGCCCGCAACTGTGCGACATCCTGGCGTTTTGAGTAGATGTCCTGGCCGTCGAGCATGATCGTGCCGGTCACGCGCGCGCCGGGAATGGTGTCGTTCATGCGGTTCAGGCAGCGCAGGAAGGTCGACTTGCCGCAACCTGACGGGCCGATGGCGGCAAGCACCTGGCGGCGCGCGACGTCGATGGTGACATCCTCGAGCGCTTGCTTGAGGCCATAGAAGACGCTGACGTCACGGCAGGAAAATACCGCGTCCGCGACCAAAGCTTCCCCGACGGGAAGAATGGCCGCTGCGCTCTCCAGGACCACCGCACTCACCCGAACCTCCCGGTCACGTAATCGTCGGTCCGGCGGTTCTTCGGCGCGGTGAAGATCTGGCCGGTGGGTCCCATCTCGATGAGTTCGCCCATGTACATGAAGGCCGTGAAGTTGGATACCCGGGCAGCTTGCTGCAGGTTGTGTGTGACGACGCCGATGCAGTATTTCTCGCGCAGGCTCTGCAGGGTTTCCTCCACCCTCAGGGTGGAGATCGGGTCGAGAGCGGCAGTCGGCTCATCGAACAGGATCACCTCGGGCTCCAGCGCGATCGTACGTGCAATGCACAACCTTTGCTGCTGCCCGCCGGAGAGGCTGCGGCCGTCCTCGTGCAGCTTGTCCTTGACCTCCTCCCACATGGCGGCGTCCTGCAACGCCGCGTGCACCCGCTCGCGCAGCTCCGCTTTGCCGATGCGGCGCGCGAGGCGCAGTCCGAAGGCAACATTGTCGAAGATCGACATCGGGAAGGGAGTCGGCCGCTGGAAGACCATGCCGACGCGCAGCCGCAGGTCGGCGACATCGACCGAGGGCGCGAGGATATCCCGGCCGTCGAGCAGGACCTCCCCGACCGCGCGCTGGCCGGGATAGAGCGCGTACATGCGGTTGCAGACGCGCAGCAGAGTCGACTTGCCGCATCCTGAGGGGCCGATGAAGGCGGTGATGCTCCGATCGCGCAGCACGAGACTCACATCCTTCAGCGCCTGAGTGCGGCCGTAGTAGAAGTTCAGATGCCGCACTTCGATCTTCGCGGCTGCCGGTCCCTCCACCTGTCGCCCGGACTCCAACTGGCTGTGCGCGACGCTCATCCGCGGCCCGCCCCGGGCCCCAGCCTGGACACCGCCACCCGCGCAACGACGCTCAGAACCAGGATCGCGAAAGTGATGAGGAGCGCGCCCGCCCAGGCGAGCCGCTGCCAGTTGGCATAGGGACTCAGCGCGAACTGGAAGATCACCACCGGCAGGTTGGCCATGGGCGTCTTCAGGCTCGTGCTCCAGAACTGATTGTTGAGCGCCGTGAACAGCAGCGGCGCGGTCTCGCCGCTGATGCGCGCCACGGCGAGCAGCAGGCCCGTCACCATGCCGCTGCGGGCCGCCGGATAGGCGATGCTGATGATGGTCCGCCAGGGATAGGCCCCCATGGCCGTGGAGGCGTCCTTCATGGCTTGCGGCACGAGATTCAACATGTCCTCGGTGGTCCGCACGATCACCGGCATCGCGATGATCGCGAGCGCGATCGCGCCCGAGATCGCCGAGAAATTGCCCATGGGCACGACGACGAGCTCGTAGACGAAAAGCCCGATGATGATCGAGGGGGCGCTGAGCAGCACGTCGTTGATGAAGCGGACCGCCGAGCTCAGCGCGGACTTGCGGCCGTACTCGGCGAGGTACGTGCCGGCGAGTACGCCGATCGGGGCGCCGATGAGCAGGCCGAGTGCCGTCATGACGGCACTGCCGTAGATCGCGTTGAGCAGCCCGCCGCCGCTCGCCGTTCCGGGCGGCGGCGTGCTCTGGGTGAAGACCGCGGCGGACATGCCGCCGATGCCGTCCTTGACCAGGGTCCAGAGAATGGCGCCGAGAAAAATGAGGCCGATTGCGGTCGCCAGCGCCGACAGCGCGAGCGCGATCAGATTGACGGCCTTGCGGACGGAGCGGCGCGTCATGCTGATGCGAGCGCCCGCCGCCCCAGGCGCAGCAACATCAGGCGCGCGGCCGCGATCACCGCGAAGGTGATGACGAACAGCAGCACCCCGAGCGCGATCAGGGACGAGGTGTAGAGCGGTGTGGTCGCCTCGGTGAACTCGTTGGCGATGGCGGCCGAGATGGTCGTGCCGGGCGCGAGCAGTGAGACGCTGATGTGGTGCGCATTTCCGATGACGAACGTCACCGCCATGGTTTCCCCGAGCGCCCGTCCGAGGCCGAGCATGACCCCGCCGATCATCCCGGTGCGCGAGTAAGGCACCACCACCTTCCAGATGACCTCCCAGGTGGTGGCCCCGAGCCCGTAGCCCGACTCCTTGAGAAAGCCGGGAACGGTCTCGAACACATCGCGCATCACGGCGGAGATGAACGGCACGATCATGATCGCGAGAACGATCCCGGCCGTGAGAAAGCCGATGCCGTACGGAGCCCCCTGGAAGAGCGCACCGACGAGCGGCAGCGGACCCAGGTGGCTGTCCATCCATGGCTCCACGGAGTCCTGCAGCACCGGGGCGAGCACGAACAGTCCCCAGATCCCGAAGATGATGCTCGGGATCGCGGCGAGCAGCTCGATGGCCACACCCACCGGCCGCTTCAGCCACGGCGGGGCGAGCTCTGTCAGGAAGACCGCGATGCCGAAGCTCACCGGGAGCGCGAAGATCATCGCCAGCAGCGAGGTCACCAGCGTCCCGTAGATCGCCGACAGCGCGCCGTAATGGTCGGTTACCGGGTTCCAGACATCCTGGGTGATGAACGCCAGGCGAAAGCGCGCGAACGCCGGCCAGGCCGCGTGCAGCAGCGACAGCACGACCCCGCCAAGCAGCAACAGCAGGAGTATCGCGGCCGCGAGGGTCGAGCCTCGGAAGATGCGCTCGCGCAGCCTCTGGCCTGCGAGGTGCCTTGCGAAAGCTTCGGCAGAGCTCATGGCCTCTGCCCGACTGGATGGCTCACTCGTGTCGCTTTTTCAGGTCCCGAGGTTGTGCTGCCAGTATACCTTGATCGCCCGGACGGTACCCGCGGGCAGCGGGCTGAAGCCGATCGACTCGGCCATGGACTGGCCCTGCTCGAAGCCCCAGCGAAAGAACCGGGTGACCTGCTCGTTGAGCGACTTTGGCGCATCGGTGCGCAGGAGCTGCCAGGTGCAGCCGGAGATCGGCCAGCTGTTGGCGCCCGGCTGGTCGGTAAGGATGACGTAGAAGTCCTGCGCCTTGGTGAAGTCGACGCTCGCCGCGGCGGACTGGAAGCTCGCGAGGCTTGGACTGACGACCTTACCCGCGCTGTTGATCATCCGTGCGTACTGCATGTGGTTCTCGAGGATATACGCATACTCCACGTAGCCGATCGCGCCCCGGATGCGCTGCACGTAGGAGGCGACTCCCTCGTTGCCCTTGCCGCCCAAGCCGGTGGGCCACGCGATGGCCGTATCGGCACCGATCTGCGACTTCCAGGCGGGACTTACCTTCGAGAGATAGTTGGCAAAGGTGAACGTCGTGCCGGAGCCGTCCGAGCGATGCACGACGCTGATCGGCATGTCCGGGAGGTTGAGCCCGGGATTCAGCTTCTTGACCGCCGGATCGTCCCAGCGGGTGATCTTGCCCATGAAGATGTCGGCGACCAGCGGACCGCTGACGATGAGCTGCCCTGCCTGAATTCCGGGGAGATTGTAGACGATATCCTCGCCCGCGATCGCCGTCGGGAACTGGATCAGATGATGCTGGCGCAGCACCTCCGGGGTCAACGGCTTGTCGCTCGCGCCGAAGGCGACGGTACCGGCCTCGATCTGCGCGATACCGCCACCGGAGCCGATCGACTGATAATTCACCTGGATGCCGGTCTTGGTCATGTAGGCGGCCGACCACTTGGCGACCAGCGGGTAGACCCACGTGCTGCCGGCGCCCGTGATCGCACCGGCCGCAAACACGTTGGTGCTGAGAACCGCGGCAGCGGCGAGCGCGAGAAGCCGCGTAATGGCGGGCTTGTGCGCCGCGCCTGGACGAAATGGATGCATGATACCTCCAATATATTGTGCTTCGAGAGATGAGCGCGTGCGCGCCCTCAGAATGCCACCTGGGCCCAGATGCCGACCTCATTGACCTCGCCGCTGGTCATCGGAGCGGTCGCGAGCCTGCTGCTGAAGCCGCTGTAGGCGGTATTGATGAACCCGCCGTCCATCCTCTCGCGCTTGTAGGCAAGCGCCACGTCGACGTGTTTTGTCGGGTGGGTGGCGAGACCCACGTCGAAGTACTCGTCCTTCAGGCTCGGGTTGAGATCTTTGCTGGTCTTCGCCTGGTCCCAGCGGGCGAAGGCGCTGAGCTGCGAGGTGAAATCGTAGGAGCCCCAGACTGAGTAGCCATCCGCCTTGTCCGACGCCGGGGTAGTCACGTTGTTCCAGTCGTTCGCCGAGAAGTATTCCGCGCCGAGACGCGCCCCGTTGTTGACGTAGGACACCAGTGCATCGAAGCGGCTGGCAGTGTGATAGGCCGGGGGAATGATATCGCTGGCGGCAGTTGCGTAGTTGTCTTTACCGAGCTTACCGCTGTAGCCGCCGATCGCGAAAGTCAGGCCATCGAAGCCGTAGGCCAGGCGCGCCTCCACGTCCATGCTCTTCGAGCGCGTCGGGTTCTTATAGCCGCTGCCGTTCACGACCGAGACGGCATAGCTGGCCCCATCGACCATGCCGCCGCCGTGAATACCCCAGTCCGCCGAGGTGCCAAAGTGCAGGCGATCGATGATGACGTGCTCCACGTAGCGATAGCCATAGAGGTCCTCGACGAAGGGAACCCAGGGCAGATCGGCCGAGCCCAGGCGGGCGAAGAAGGCCTTCGAGCCGGGCAGCGAGTACTGGAGGTAGGCCTTCTTGATGTAGACGTCCACTGCCCCGCCGCCGCTGCTATAGGCAGCGTCGGTGGTGATATTCGCCGACCATATATCGTCGAATCTCTCGTTGAAGATGAGATAGAAACGTTGCACGTCGATCCCGGTGCCGCTGGGAGCGATCTTGGTGTCGTTCTCCTTCTGGTCGAGGTTGGTCAGGTCGGCGAAAATCTTGCCGCCCACCGTGGGCATCGGCACGTCGGCCAGCGCGGTCCCCGAGCCCCAGGCGCCAAGAATGGCGGCGATAGCACAAGGGATGGCGAGAGGCTTCTTGGACATGAATGGCTCCGTATTGGCTTATTGTCTATTCGTCGAACTGGTGCAGCGCGCATTCTCGTGGCTGAGCATTGCAGCCGTGTGACATCTCCCCGGTTCGGGCGGGGCGGGCGGCGAAGAAAGCACTTGCCCGTCCGGCGCCTGGACCTTATAAACGCGCCAGCCGATTGCGACCCGCAGCGCAGAAATGTCCGCTACCCTCGAGCTCACCCGCGATCTGATGTCCCGCCGCTCCGTCACGCCCGCCGACGAGGGCTGCCAGGAGCTGATGATGCGGCGCCTGCAGGCGCTCGGCTTTCAAATCGAGCCGCTGCGCTTCGGCGGCGTGGAGAATTTCTGGGCATGGCACGGCCACGAAGACGGCCCGGTGTTCTGCTTCGCCGGCCATACCGACGTGGTGCCGACGGGGCCGCTGGAAGAGTGGCGCAGCGATCCCTTCCTGCCCACCGTGCGCGACGGCATGCTCTACGGGAGGGGAGCCGCGGACATGAAGAGCGGCCTCGCCGCCATGATCACCGCCACGGAGGAGTTCATCGCCGCCCATCCAGCGCACCGCGGCCGGCTTGCCTTTCTCATCACCAGCGATGAAGAGGGTCCCTCGGTCGATGGCACCAAGCGGGTAATCGAGACGCTGGCCGCACGCTCGCAGCGCATCGACTGGTGTCTGGTGGGCGAGCCCTCGAGCGAGGTGTCGATCGGGGATACCATCAAGATCGGCCGGCGTGGCTCGTTCAGCGGGCGGCTGACCGTCCACGGCGTCCAGGGACACGTCGCCTATCCTCACCTCGCTGAAAATCCCATTCATAGCCTCGCACCTGCGCTCGCGCAGCTGACCCGGCGGGTGTGGGATCAGGGAACGGAGCACTTCCAGCCGACGAGCTTCCAGGTCTCCAATCTCAACGCCGGCACCGGCGCTCCCAACGTGATCCCAGGCGAGCTCAAGGCGCGGTTCAATCTGCGCTACTCGCCGGTGCAGACCCTGGATGGCCTGAAGGAGACGGTCGAAGGCATCCTGCGCGAGCACGGAGTGCGCTACACACTTGAATGGTATGTGTCCGGGGAGCCGTTCTACACCCCTCCCGGCAAGCTCTCGGATGCGGTGCGCGGGGCGATCGAGGTGGTGACCGGGCAGGGGCCGAAGATGTCGACCGGCGGCGGCACCTCGGACGGCCGATTCATCGCACCCTTGGGGGCTCAGGTGGTGGAGCTCGGGGTGGTGAATGCCTCGATCCACAAGGTGAACGAGTGCGTGCGGCTGACGGACATCGATGCGCTGTGCCGCATGTACTTCGAAGTGCTGAAAAGCCTTCTGGCCTAGGCGTCCTCAGCCGCCGCCGCGTTTCCCCGGACCGCGATCAGGGACGCCTGGTGTTGGCAATGACGCCGCCGGCGCCGAGGCAGGCGGCCCAGATGAGCACCCACGCAGGCATGGCGAGGCCGAGGAAGGTCCAATTGACGATACCGCACTCGCCGCTACCGGTGAGCACTTTGCGGATCACCGTCGTCAGCGGCATGAATTTCAGCATCATCGAGAGCGGCGCGCCGCAAGAAGGCACCGCGCCGGGCGGCAGATGCTGCAGATACACCTGTCGGGCAGCAACCGTTACGGTGGCCAGGGCCGCCACCGCGATCAGAACGGCGTAGGTACGCGCGCCCCAGCCGCGCGGATTGTGCAGCGCGGCAACCAGGAAGAGCACGCCGAGCGCGGCGATGCCGATGCGCTGAAAAATACAGAGCGGACAGGGATCGAGTCCCAGCTCGAACTGAGCGTAGAGCGCGTAGGCGATGAGTCCCGCGCAGATCAGGAAGCCCGCGAGATTGGCCGGGCGGCGGGCAAGCATGCCTGCGGGCCGGCCCACGGTGGTCAGCGGCGCGCCGCTCATGGGGCAGCCGTCGGCCGCGCCTCACCGGCGGGAGACGACCCTCGTTCCCTGAGCTCTCGCTCGACATCGTCCAGAGACGTATGGCGCACGTCCTTGCCGAACACCATGTAGATCACGTACTCGCTGATGTTCTTCGCATGATCGCCGATGCGCTCCAGGGCGCGGACAACCCACATGACGTCCAGGGCGCGACGGATGGTGCGCGGATCCTCCATCATGAAGGTGATGCTCTGGCGCTGGATGGCCTCGTACTCCTCGTCGACCAGTCGGTCCTGGCGGGCCACGCGCAGGGCCGACTCCGCATCCATGCGGGCGAAGGCGTCGAGGGCGTCATGCACCATTTCCGAGACGATGCGGCCGAGGTGCTTGATCTCGCGATATTTGTCCGCGGGGCGCTCCATGGTCGCGAGCCGCGAGGCGATGTAACCGATCTTCTCGCCCTCATCGCCGATGCGCTCCAGGTCGGTGATGGTCTTGATGATCGCCACGATGACGCGCAGATCGCCAGCGGCGGGCGCGCGCGTGGCCAGGATCCGGCTGCATTCCTCGTCGATCGAGACTTCCATGTTGTTCACCTGGTAGTCCCCGAGCGCCACCGACTCGCCGAGAGAGCTGTCGCCCTCGGTCAGCGCCGTGATGGCTTTCTGCAGCTGCTGCTCGACGAAGCCGCCCATGGCGAGCACCTTGCTGCGCACGCGCTCGAGATCCTCGTTGAAGCGGCGGGAGATGTGATGACTGAGGTCGGCGGTTTCCATCAGGATGGTTCTCCGGCTCTGATGCCGATGATAGCTCAGCCGCGCAGGCTGCGTCTCACGAGGCGGCCACGGCGGCGGCCGCGGGGGCCCCATGCACCCGCTGCGGCGGGAAGTGACAAATGAAGGTGCTGCCCTTGCCGAGGACGCTGCGGACTTCGAGCTCCGCACCGTGTCGCTGCAGGACGTGCTTGACGATGGAGAGGCCGAGACCCGAGCCGCCGGTCGCGCGCGAGCGGCCCTGATCGACGCGATAGAAGCGCTCCGTGAGCCGCGGGATGTGCTCGGAGGGTATGCCGA
Source organism: Steroidobacteraceae bacterium (assembly GCA_036000265.1). Classification (GTDB taxonomy): domain Bacteria; phylum Pseudomonadota; class Gammaproteobacteria; order Steroidobacterales; family Steroidobacteraceae; genus 13-2-20CM-66-19. The sequence goes on from DASYGA010000434.1 coordinate 13,761, forward strand.
TACCCGTGTCCGTCACGGAGAAGTGGGCGCCGTCCTCGTCCACCCACCAGCGCATCTCGATCGAGCCTTCCGGTGCCGTGTATTTGGCGGCGTTGTCGACGAGATTGGCGAACGCGGAGTGGATCTCGGAGGCGACGCCGATGAGCGCCGCGTCGGAATCGATCCGCAGCCGCGCTTCGGGATGCACGGGACGCGCCTGCACATCCTTGCGCAATGAGGCGAGCAGCGCCGGCACATCGATCGGCTCTCCTGCCGCGGGTCCGCTCGCCTGCTCCAGCCGGGAAAGCTCGAGGAGGTCGTGAATGATGGCGGTCATGCGCTCCGCCTGGCGGCGCATTTCCGCGACCGGTCCGGCAAGCTCCCGATCGAGCGCGGGATCGTGGCTCAGCGTCTCCAGATAGCCGCAGATCACGGTGAGCGGTGAGCGCAGCTCGTGCGAGGCATTGGCGACGAAATCCCGGCGCACCGCCTCCAGGCGCAATTGCCGCGAGACATCCGCCGCGAGCAGCAGCTGCTGGCCCTCACCGTAAGGCACGATCTGCAAGGAGAGATAACTATCCGCGCGGGTCGCCCGGCGCACGATCACTGGATTGGCGTAGTCCTGCAGCTGCAGATAACGGGCGAACGCCGGCTCGCGCAGCAGGTTCTCGATCCGCAGGCCGAGATCCGCCGGACGGCGCAGATCGAGCAGCCGTCCGGCCATGCGGTTGAACCAGACGATCTCGCGCTGCGGATTGAGAATGACCACGCCATTGGGCAACGCGGCGGTGGAGCTCTGCAGCTGGCGCATGAGCTGCACGAAGCGCTGTTTGTGGAAACGCTTGCGCCGGTGCAGCCGGACGATCTGCGACAGGACCTCGCCCCATACACCGCCGACGTCGGGCGGATCGGCAAAGCTGCGATGCCGCAGCCACCACTCCACCCTGAAGAGCACCACGAGCTGCCAGGTGAGGTGGGCGGCGAGCGCGCAGGCGAGGCCGCCCCATATGCTGCCGAGCATCGCGCCGGCGATCAGCCCCAGGACCACGGTTGCGAGCAGGCGCCCGGCAGCGAACCACCACGCCTGAGTTGCCGGTTGCAGCTGCGTCCTCACTGCGTTTTGTTGGAAAATCGATAGCCGGCGCTGCGCACCGTCTGAATATAGCGATCCAGCCCGTACGGCGCGAGCGCCAGGCGCAGCCTGCGGATGCAGACATCGATCGTGCGGTCCTCGACAGTGGTGTCGTTGCCCCAGAGCCGCCCGATGAGCTGCTCGCGGCTGAAGACTCTCTCCGGACGGCTCATGAAGAACTCCAGCATGCGAAACTCCGTACGCGCGAGCGGCAGGGCCTCGCCGTCGACCGAGATCCGCTGCCCCTGCTGGTCGAGCCGCAATCCTTCGAACTCGATGACCTGGTCGAGGCCGATGCTCCCGGCCCGCCGCAGCACGGCGCCGATCCGCGCCAGCAGCTCCCGCGGCGAGAAGGGCTTGGTGATGTAGTCGTCGGCGCCGTTTTCCAGGCCCGTGACCTTGTCGCCCTCCTCGGCCCTGGCCGTCAGCATGATGATGGGTAGCTCGCGCGTCGCCCGGTCGCGCTTCATCGAGCGCGTGAGCTCGAGCCCGCTCATGTCGGGCAGCATCCAATCGATGAGCATGAGGTCGGGATGGCGGCCGGCGAGTGCAGCGCGCGCCGTCCGGCAGTCCTCCGCCTCACGCACGCCGTACCCGGCGCGCTTCAGGTTGAAAGCGATCATGTCGCGGATCGACCGCTCGTCCTCCACCACCAGAATGACTTTTCCGTGCATCTCGCGGATCTCGGCAACGCGCGTATTACAGTCGCAGAATGTTGCAGAGGTATGACTGCCCCGGCCCTATGTTACGGCGGCGGCCGCGCCACATCATCCCGCAGATAGACCGGCACGGCGGCCTCGGGTGCGAGCAGCCGCCCGGCGGATGCCTCCGGCAGGGCGAGGCGGGCGATCTCGGCAGCCCTGGGGAGGAGCCGGTCCCAGGCATTTGGCACGATCACGCCGGGAAGTGCCTGCAGCATCGGATAGGCAGCGAAGCCGCGGCCGAGGCCCACCGCGTCCGTCCATGACGACGGCAGGTGGACACTGCCCGGCGGACCGACCCGCTCCGGGCCGCGGTGCACGGCCAGCCCGTCGCTGCCGCGCTCGAAGCATCCCCAGTAGACCTCGCGCATGCGCGCATCATTGCACACGAGCACGCGTGCGACGCCGCTGCCCTCATCGAGCCCGCGCTGCGCCAGGGCGCGCAGATCGGAGATCGCCACCACGCCGAGACCTGCGCCGAAGGCGAGCCCCTGCACGATGCTGGCGGCGAGGCGCGCGCCCGTGAAGGATCCCGGACCGCGGCCGAAGGCGATGGCATCGAGCTCGCGCAAGCTCATCCCGGCGTCGCCGAGAAGCTCATCGATCATCGGCAGGATGCGCTCCGCGTGGCCGCGCGCGAGCTCCGCCTCGCGCGTGAGCAGCTGCTCGCCCGCGAGCAGAGCAACCGAGCAGCACTCGGTGGCGGTGTCGATCGCGAGCAGCTTCACAGCGTGAGCGCCCCGCGCGACAGCGCCGCCGCCGGCCGCGCCTGCTGGCTTAGAAAATCAAGGGCCGCCTGCCGTTCCCGTGTCACCGTCATCGGCGGCAACGCCGCAAGGAACACCTTGCCGTAGCTGCGTGAAGTCAATCGCGGGTCGCAGATGGCGACCGCGCCGAAATCCTCCTCGCTGCGGATGAGGCGCCCCACCCCCTGCTTGAGGGCCAGAGCCGCCTCGGGCAACTGGTACTCGCGGAAGGCGCTCCTTCCCGTCGCCTCGAGATGCTCGACGCGGGCGCGCACCAGCGGGTCATCCGGCGAGGCGAACGGGAGCTTCTCGATGACCACCAGCCGCAGCGCACTGCCCTTCACGTCCACGCCTTCCCAGAAGCTGGTCGTGCCGAGGAGCACGGCGCTGCCGTCCTCACGAAACTGCCGCAGGAGCCGCTCGCGCGGCCCCTCCCCCTGCACGAGCAAACGGTAGTCCGTCTCTCTCGCCCGCCACAGCGAAGCCGCGGCCGCCAGGGCGCGATGGCTGGTGAAGAGGACGAAGGCCCCGCCGCGGGAGGCCTCGATGAGCTCGCGCGCCACCTCCATGACCGCCGGCAGGAACTCGGGCGATGCCGGCAGCGGCATGTGCGCCGGCAGATACAGCAGACTCTGGCGCGCATAGTCGAAGGGACTGTCGATCTTCAGGGTGGCGCAGTCATCGAGCCCCAGGCGGCCGGTGAAGGGGCTGAAGTCCTCGCCCAGCGACAATGTGGCCGAGGTGAACACCCAGGAGCAGGGATGCGCCTCGATCAGCGCCTGGAACCGCGCAGCGATGTCGAACGGCAGCAGGCTGAGAGCGAAGCGTTTCCCGGGGCTCTTCCCGTCGCGCGGGCTCGCGGCGGGCGGCGTGATCTCGATCGAGCGCGCGCCGTCGATCTCGCCTACCGCGGCGATCCGCCCGAGGCTCGCCGCGAGCTCGCCCGCGCGGTTACCGAGCGCAGCGAGAATCGTCTCCTCCCCGGCAGCTCGCAGCGCGGCCGCAACAGCCTCCACGGCGTCTGTCAGGTCATCAACGGCCGCAGCAACAGGCGCATCCTCCCCCGTCCAGGCGATGCGGCCCGCGCTGCCGGCGGCTGTGGCGAAAATCCGCGCCAGGGACGATTGGACGAGCCGTACCGCCGCGGCCGCATCCTCGCGGCCCGCAGGCGTCAGGCCGCTGCGCTTGCCGAGCTCCGCCTGCGCATCGGCCAACAGGCTCTCGATGCGGCGACTGCTCACGTGCGCGCCGAAGAACTGCGCCGCAAGGTCCGGGATCTGGTGCGCCTCGTCGAGGATGATGGCGTCGGCCGCTCCCAGCAGATCGCCGAAACCGTCCTCCTTGAGCGCGAGATCCGCGAGCAGCAGATGATGATTGATGATGACGATGTCGGCATCGAGCGCCTGGCGCCTGGCGAGCGCGACATGACAGCGCGCAAGCTGCGGACAGCGTGTGCCGAGACAGTTGTCCCGGGTCGAGGTGACCTGGCCCCAGACTGGATCGGAGTCCGCGAGTCCGGGCACCTCCGCGAGGTCGCCGCTGCGCGTCGTTCGCGACCAACTCCGGATGCGCTCCAGCGTCTCGTCGCGAGACAACCCCGCGGCCTGCTCCAGGCGATGATGGCAAAGATAGTTGCTCCTTCCCTTCAGCAGGGCGACCTTGGCCGGGCGCCCGATGGCAGCGCCGAGGAGCGGCAGATCCTTCGTATAGAGCTGATCCTGCAGGGTCCGCGTGCCCGTCGAGACCAGCACCCGCGTGCCCGAGAGCAGCGCGGGTACGAGATATGCGAAAGTCTTGCCTGTGCCGGTGCCCGCCTCCACGGTCAGCACCTCCCGCCGGGCCAGGGCGGCGGCGACCCGCGCGGCCATGTGCACCTGTTGGCGGCGAATGTTGAAGCCCGGCAGCGCGCGCTGCAGAGGCCCTCCTTCCGCGAAGATGTCCTCGAGCTCCAACATGCTGCGATGATAGGGCGCCGCTGCGGCGCGGCCAAATGCCTGAATTCCCTGCAAGGTTTGTGCAGTGTGCGATTATGGAACAAAACAGAAGGTATTATCGTACTTTATGAGGCTGCGCCGGACGCGGGGCTATACTGCAATGCACCCCGGGACGCGGCAGGAGCCGGTGCGTCCCCCACCTTGCGGTGAACGGCCTCGGTGAAGGCCGGGCCGCGAAGCATCAAGAGGAACCGAGGATGGCCACTGCTGCGCCCCTGCCGATCCCGCTGTCCCAACTCTCGCGCGCGGTAACCGACTGGGTTGACTCGGTTCGAGAGCTCACCCAGCCGGCGGATGTGCGCTGGTGCGAGGGCAGCGAGGCGGAGCGCCGGGAGCTCACCTCGAAGCTGATCCGCGACGGCGAGCTCATCAAGCTGAACCCGCAGCAGTTCCCGGAGTGCCACCTTTACCGCTCGAACCCGAGCGATGTGGCGCGGGTCGAGCATCTGACCTACATCTGCACCCGCTCCAAGGATGACGCGGGACCCAACAACAACTGGATGGACCCGCTGCAGGCGCGCGCGAAGATGCGCGAGCTCTTCTCCGGCTGCATGCGCGGACGGACGCTGTATGTGATCCCGTACTGCATGGGACCCATCGACTCGCCGCTCTCGCGCTGCGGCGTGGAAATCACCGACAGCGCGTACGTCGCGCTCAACATGATGATCATGACGCGGGTCGGACGCGCCGCGCTGGAGCGGATCGCGCATGAGGGCAAGTTCGTCCGCGGCCTGCATTCGGTCGGCGAGCTCGACCCGAACCGGCGCTTCATCATGCATTTTCCGGAGGATCTGGCGATCGAGAGCTTCGGCTCCGGCTACGGCGGCAACGCCCTGCTCGGCAAGAAGTGCCACGCCTTGCGCATCGCGAGCTGGCAGGCGCGCGCCGAGGGCTGGCTGGCCGAGCACATGCTGATCGTGGGCCTGGAAAGCCCCCGGGGCGAGACGCACTACATCGCCTGCGCCTTCCCTTCCGCCTGCGGCAAAACCAACCTCGCGATGCTCATCCCGCCGGCCTCGCTCCCGGGCTGGAAGGTGTTCACCGTGGGCGATGACATCGCCTGGCTGCATCCGGGCGCCGATGGGCGGCTCTGGGCCATCAATCCCGAGGCCGGCTACTTCGGGGTCGTACCGGGAACCAACCCGCAAACCAACCGCAACGCCTATGAGATGATCCGGCGCGACACGCTTTTCACCAATGTCGCGCTCACGGCGGACAACCAGCCGTGGTGGGAAGGCCTGCCGAGCGGCACTCCGGTCACGGACTGGCAGGGCCGCCCCTATGACCCTGCCAGAGGACCCGCCGCTCATCCAAACTCGCGCTTCACGGTGGCCGCCAGGCGTAATCCCGGCTACTCGCCGCACACGGAGGATGCGCGCGGGGTGCCGATCTCGGCGATCGTCTTCGGCGGCAGGCGGCGCGAGGTGGCGCCGCTCGTGTACGAGGCACGCAACTGGCAGCACGGCGTGCTGGTCGGAGCTTCAGTCGCTTCCGAGACCACTGCTGCGGCCGTGGGCCAGGTGGGTGTGGTCCGCCGCGATCCGATGGCCATGCGGCCTTTCTGCGGCTACAACTTCGCCGACTACTGGCGGCATTGGCTCGCGGTGGGCGCCAGGCTCTCGCAGCCGCCGCGGATCTTCCACGTCAACTGGTTCCGGCGCGATGCCCAGGGCAAATTCCTCTGGCCGGGCTTCGGCGACAACCTGCGCGTGCTGGCCTGGATGCTCGATCGCTGCGGCGGCAAGGCCGGCGCGCTGGAGTCGGGCATCGGGCTGCTGCCGCGGGCCGAAGACCTGGATGTGAGCGGATTGAGCCTTGGCGCAGATGCGCTGCGCGCGCTGCTGTCGGTCGACCCGGAGCTGTGGCGCAAGGAGGTCGCGGACATCCGCACGTACTTCGGGCAATACGGCTCGCGGCTGCCGCCGGAGCTGCTCGCGGAGCTCGCGGCGGCCGAGACGCGGCTCGGTTAGACGGTCTCGCAGGCGAAGCGGATGGTCTGCGGGGAATCGGCCTCGGGCAGGCGGCCGAGCCCGATCATCCCTTCGCCCTTCAGCTGCAGGCTGTCGCGCCGGACGAACGACTCCTCCCCGCCCAGGGTCTGCACGAACGTGCCGTTGGTGCTCTGATCTATCAGCACCAACTTGTTGCGGTTGAGCTCGATGCGTGCGTGCAGGCGGGAGATGAGATTCCCCTTGACGACCAGATCATTGTCCTCGGCGCGCCCGATGGTGACGCTCGGGTGGTGGTCGTCGACGACCACATCACGGTCGAGCCAGCGCAAGCGCAGCCGCGTCGCGCCCGCCTGTCGGCCCTTGAGCGCGATCGCGGGCACCATGCTGGTCACATCTTCGGTCTGCCAGAGCACCTCGTAGAGAGGAACGTCGTGGCCCTGCCCTTTGATGGGAGCGTTGTCGATCAACCGGCAAGCGGCCCGCCATTCCGGCGAGAGATGCTCGACCGTGGCCGCGGTCGTGATGACCTGGCCCGCCTTCGCCTGGCTGGTCATGCGATTGGCGGTGTGCACGGTCGAGCCGAAGACATCGCGGGCCTCCAGCACCACCGGGCCAAAATGGCAGCCGATGCGGATCGCGACCGGCTGGCCATCGACCTTGAGCTGGGCGTGATTCGAGATCTGCTGCTGCATCTGGGCGGCGGCGTTCAGCGCCTCATCCGCACTCGGGAAGCTGGCCATGACCTCATCGCCCATGGTCTTGATCACCGTGCCATGGCGCTGCTCGGTCGCGCTTCGCATCACATCGATGCAGATCGAGACCATGTCGCGCGCGCGCAGGTCGCCCATGAGCTCATAGAGCCGGGTCGAGCCGACGACATCGGCAAACAGTATGGCGAGTTCGATATCCTTGCCCATTTAGAGAGTACGCAGCCGGCCGCCCACCCTTGCAACCCCTGGACGGCAAGGCGACGACGTAGTCCGGGGATGATACCAGAGAGACTTCGGTTCGCTACCGATTAGCCGGAGCTGGCGTCCGCGGACCCCGCCGCAGCCCAACCGCGCCGCGCTGCCGCCGCCGCCGCGGCGGCCTGCCGCAGCAGCTCCGGCCCGGCGCCCGCTGCCCGCGCCCCCTCGCTGAGCAGGCGGCGGTAGTCCCTGGCGCCAGGCTCGCCCGCATAGAGGCCGAGCATGTGACGCGTGATCGCCGACAGGCGATCGCCCCGGGCGAGTTGCCGCTGCGCGTATCGGGCCATCCGCTCGAGCAGCGCTTCGCGGCTCGGCGGCTCGAAGCGCTCCCCGTCCCCGATCTCCCGCTGCAGCTCGCCGAGGAGGAAGGGCCGGTGATAGGCCTCGCGGCCCAGCATCACGCCGTCACACCACGTCAACGCCTCGAGGGCGCCGGCCACGGTACGAAGCCCGCCATTGACGATCACCGGCAGGTCACCGAGCTCCCGCTTCAATCGCCGCACGACGTCGTGGTGAAGCGGCGGGATCTCGCGATTGTCCTTGGGCGACAGCCCTCCCAACACCGCCTTGCGCGCATGGACGATGGCCACCTGACAGCCGGCATCGCGCACCTGGCGGACGAAACCGAACAGGGCCCCGAAGTCCGGCTCATCGAATCGCGAGAGCGCGCCACTCGCCTGCTCGCGCGTGCCGCTTACGACACCGATACGCATCTTCACGGTGACCGGGATCGCGACCGCCGCGCACATGGCCGCGACACAATCCGCGACCCGCGCCGGCTCACGCATCAGGCAGGCCCCGAACGCGCCGCTTGCGACCCGATCGCTCGGGCAACCGCAGTTCAGGTTGACCTCGTCGTAGCCGGCATCCTCCCCCGCTCTCGCCGCGGCGGCGAGCTCCCGCGGCTCACTACCGCCCAACTGCAGAGCCACCGGATGCTCTTCGGGATCGAAGGCGAGAAGCCGCCCCGCATCGCCGCGCACGATGGCGGCGGCAGTGATCATTTCCGTATAGAGGAGCGCGGACGGAGAGAAGCCGCGCAGGAAGAAGCGGCAGTGGCGGTCGGTCCAGTCCATCATAGGTGCAACATTAATTTTTCTCTCTAACTTCATGACTTTACAGAACTTTAAACCCGTGACTCACAGCCTCGGAAATTGGACCGACTGGCACTGCCGACAATACACGATGCAGCGTCCGCGGTAATCCGCGAACGAGGTGAGCAGTGACATCTCCTACGCCGTCCGTCTCCTTGCACGAGAAAGACATTAGCTCACCACGGCATCTCGGACGTTTAGATCGACCTAGAAAACGCCCTTGCGCCACCGTCATAAATGGCCTCGGGCGGAATATCGACCCTATTCATTTAGACATACCATGCTAAAATGAATAGTATGCCGCATCAACGAAAGCGCCACATAACCTCAGTGCTGCAGCACTTGGCCACCTTGTCTCCCCTCGTCGGCCTGATCGGGCATCGCCAGGTTGGCAAGACCACGTTACTGGAGCAGATCAGCCAGCAGTATGTGACCTTCGACGATGAGAATATCCTTGCGTCCGCGAATTCGAATCCCAAGGCATTCGTTTCCACGCTGCGATCCCTTGGCACTGCCATCGACGAGTGTCAGCTTGCAGAAAAGCTCTTTCCGGCTCTCAAAGAGCGGGTTAGAAGAGACAAGCGGCCGGGCCAGCTCTATCTCTCGGGCTCCGTCCGATTTACCAGCAAGAAGCTGATCCGCGAGTCTCTTACCGGCCGCATCATGACGGCGGATCTTCTGCCGATGACGCTCTCGGAGCTCGACGGCACCGATCTTCCCGATCTTCTCCCGCGCATGATGCGAGCACGCAGCCTCGCCGAACTCCAGCTGCAGCACTTGCCGGGCAAGGAACACCGCCGGCGCATGCGCCTGATCGAGCACTATGACGCCTGCGGAGGACTGCCCGGAGCATGCTTCATCCGCAATGATCGATTAAGGACGCAGAAGATATTGGATCAGCTGGAAACCATCTTGGACCGCGATCTCCGACAGATCCACGATACCACTCTTACACTCCCGGAACTCATGCGGCTGCTCCGAGAGCTGGCGCTTCGTGACGGAACGGCCCCTCAGCACCAGCAGTTGCGTCGTGCCACCGGCATTACGCCCATTACTCAAAAGAAGCTCCTATTCGCTCTTGAGGCAACCTTCATCGTCCGGCCTGTCTCCATAGAAGGGGATTTCCGCGGTAGCGCGCTGTACTTCGAAGATCACGCCGAAGTCGCTGTTCTCTCCCAGGACCGACTGAGCGCGGCTCAGCGCTGGACGGGACTCATTCTGCGCAACCTTCGGGAGCAGATTTCATATCGGGTTGGCGAGAATGCCGATTTGTTCCAGTACCGCACTCGGGCGGGAGTCGTTGTGCCGTTCGCATGGCGGACAGCCGACAGCGTCGTCGGTCTAATCCCGATTCGTGGCGATGTGTCGCGGGTCGCAATCGCCGCCGCTCATAGTTTCTTGCGCAAGTACGCGGGAGGTAAAGCCGTGCTCGTGACCGACGGTGAGGAAAGGCATGTCATTGATGAGCGTACCGTGGTGATTCCCGCGACGCAGCTCCTGTGGCCCTAAGCGACACCGCCTAGCCAACCCGGATAGCCGGTCGCGCCCCAGAGCGGACGCTCCGGGGCGGCAAGGGATCTACATCTTGGCTTGCGCCATGATCGCCATAGGCCGGCCCTCGGGATCTTTGAAGAAGGCCATCCACTCCTCCGTGCCGTCCGCATGCCGATGGATCATATGCGGAGCATTGATGAATTCGATTCCGCGTTCTTTCATCCGCTCGTGTGCCTGCGCAATATCCGGAACGCGGAAATATAGTATTGACTCGGTGGCCGAAGGCGATTCCTGCTGATTCAACATGAGACGCGTGCCAGCGCAGTCGAAGAATGCCATGTTTCCGAAAGTGTACAAATGGCGCAAACCCAGCGCTTCGCGGTACCAACTCTCAGACCGTCTGATATCACCTACGGACCTGGATATTTGCGTGACTCTTGGTGTCAATGACCGCACCTGGCCGAGTTTTGCCGCTGGCGGCCGATGAGTAGATGCATCCGCAGTGACTCGCTAACGGAGGGCGCCCGCCCGGGGCACGAAACACATCCTGGGCCTCGAGCGCAGCATCAGCGGATACTTAGCTCTTCTTTGAAGCCATCAACGCACTCGGCGGTATTTGGCTCGCCGCGGCAGGTCCTTTCGCTTGAGCGCCAGCTCGTGCCGCACGCCCAGCTAGCCATGGCGTGAGTAATGCGCAGAATAGCAGCGGCAGCGTCATAAGTGGACGGTCCAGCGGACCACTTGTCTCCCGAAATGCCGGCCAGAAGTAACCCTCGAATTGGGCGAGGCCCAGCAGCACCCAGGGGCTGATGGCTCCGGCGATGAGCGCTATGAGCCGAGCCCGTCTGACCCATGCGAGACGTCCTGCCCCAAGGAGGAAGAGGACACCACTGAGGGCGGCCCAGAGGAGCACGACGAAGTCCTGCGCGACCGATGTGTTGAGCAGGGCGATCATGAGAATGCGCAACGGTACCGCCGTGAAGGCCCCAGCGAGCACGAGCTGACCAAGGAAGCTGACGAGCAGGGCCAGAGCAGACACTGCGAAC
>DASYGA010000449.1:0-3133 GCA_036000265.1 Steroidobacteraceae bacterium
ACTCATCCAGCGTCCGCGGCCGCATCCTCTCCGCCAGCGGCGCGGTCGTCCGTGCTCCCGCACCTCCACGAATCGGCGAGGTATCAAACAAACTCACCGGGCTACCCCCACCGCAGGAACCGTCTGCGCGATCCGCTGCCGCATCGCTTCATACAGCAGCGTCGCCGCCGCAGCCGCCGCATTCAGCGACTCCGTAATGCACGGAATATGCACGCGCACGTCCGCCATCTCGAGCGCCGCCTGCGACAACCCCGCACCCTCATTGCCGATCATCACCGCGCACTCCCGCGCAAGATCCACATCCACACACGCGACCGCGCCCTTCGCCTGCGCCACTGCCGCATACACATGCACACCTTGCTTCGCCGCCCAATCCGCAATCTCCTCCAGCGACATCCGCAGCACCGGCACGCGAAACACCGATCCAGCCGACGCCCGCACCGCCTTCGGGCTCCACGCATTCGCCGTCTCGCCCGTCACCATCACCTGCGACACACCAAACGCCTCTGCCGCGCGCAGCATCGTCCCCACATTCCCCGGGTCCTGAATCGCCTCCAGCACCAGCCCAACGCCTGACAGCAAAGCCCCGCGCCCGTGCCCGTCCGGCCGCTTCTCAATCCGCGGAATCGCAATCATCGCAGCCACACCCTGCGGCGAACTCGTATCCACCGCACTCGCGAACACCTCTCGAGTCAGCACCACCACCGGGACGCCGCTCACGCGCAGCGACTCCAGCACCGCCTCACTCCCCTGCCGCACAAACACCGTCTCCAGCCGAACCCCGGAGCGCACCGCCTCGCCAATCAGCGTCGCCCCTTCAATCGCGACCATTTCTCCCGGCCTCGACGCTCTCCCCTCGAACGCCGCGCGCAGCGCCTTCACCTTCGCATTCGTCCTGCTCGTAATTGGCGCGGGCAGCATCATCGCCCCTCAGTGTACCCGCGCGCGTCATGTCCCCGCGCCATGCGGTAAAGTCAATGCGAAGGAGATTTCTCCACCCTTGATCGCAGAGATGCTTCGCATACATCCGGAAGAGCCCGAGCCGCACCTTGTGCTGCGCGTCATACACGAGCTCGAAGCCGGCCAGGTTGTCTCTCTTCCCACCGACACCTTCTACGGCCTCGCCGTCGATCCCGTAAATCTGCGCGCTGTCGACCGCATCTACGACCTCAAAACCCGCGCGCGCCACAAGCCGCTCTCGCTGCTCATCGCAGACGTTGCCCAGGCCTACGAGCTCGCGCGCTCCCTCGACAGCGCCTTCGACCGCCTCGCCGAGCGCTTCTGGCCCGGCCCGCTCACCATCGTCGTCAAAGCCGGCGGCAAGCTCCCCCTGCGCGTCACCGCCAACACCGGCAACGTCGCCCTCCGCGTCCCCGAGGCTCCCATCTGCCGCGCCGTCGTCCGCGAGCTCGGCCTCCCCATCACCGCCACCTCCGCCAACCTCCGCGGCCTGCCCGAGTGCACCCACGCCGCCTGCGTGCGCGAGCAGTTCGGCAACAAGATCCCCCTCATCGTCGACGGCGGCCCCACCTCCCGCACCGTCCCCACCACCATCGTCGACCTGTCCGGCGAAGGCAACTCCTGGATGATCCTCCGCGAAGGCGCCATCCCCACGCACGAGATCGCCCTCGCCCTTCACCGCTGAGACTGTTCTGAAGGGGACGGGCTTCAGCCCGTCCGTATTCCCCACCCCGAACACAGTGGGCTTTAGCTGTGGTGTCTCAACAGGTTGTTTACATCCAGACCGGAGCGGCTGATGGGCGGCGATTGGTTGAGGCTAGCATGCGGACGATGCCAGTTGTACAGGTGCGTCCAGGGTTTGAGGTGCTGGCTTCGCTGGTTTGAGTTCTCATAGCGTCTGGCGTAGGCCCACTCGCGGATGGCGGTCTGGATGAAGCGTTCGGCCTTGCCGTTGGTGCGCGGGGTGTAGATGCGAGTGCGCTTGTGGGTGATGGCGAGAGCGCGGCAGGCGTGGGCGAAGCGATGGGCGTAGAAGCAAGGGCCGTTATCGGTAAGCACACGGCGGACGGTGATGCCGAGGCGCTGGAACCAGGCCGCCGCTTCGGCCAGGAAGCTGGCTGAGGAGTGGGCCGTTTCGTCCGGATAGAGCGCCGTGTAAGCGATGCGCGAGTGGTCGTCGACGGCGACGTAGAGGAACTCCCAGCCGGCGCCGCGGGTCTCATCCCGAGGATCGCCGGTGATGCGGTGGCCGGCCTTAACGATGCGGGCGAACTTCTTGATGTCGATGTGCAGCAGGTCGCCCGGCGCGGCGTGCTCGTAGCGCACCACCGGCACCGGCGGCTCCAGATGCCGGGTCTTGTTGAGCTTGAGCCGCTGCAGGATGCGGCTGACCGTAGCACGGCTCAGTCCCGTCGCCTGCGCGATCCGCACCCCGGTCCAGCGCTCGCGGCGCAACCTCTCCACACGCGCCGCCTGCTCCACCGAGGTGAGCTGACGAAGCTGGGCCGGACGCGAGCTGCGATCCCCGAGCGCTTCCACCCCGCTCTCGCGATAGCGCCTGACCCACTTGGCCGCCGTCTGCCGGCTGATCTTGTGCTCGGCGGCCGCCGCGCACAGACCCAGCCGCCCTTCCACCACAGCCCGCGCTAAAAGCTCTCGACCATGCACCGTCAACCGGGCATGATAGTGATAGTCCATCGGACCTCCGAAAAACTGTTTGCTCGACACAATCAGCTTCTTCGTTCTCGGTCCGATGGACAACAACCTATGGAAACTTCACATTTAGCCCCTGAGGGCGTTTCTACCCCACGCTTCCCCTGCGCTCGTAGTGAAACAGCAGCTCCTGCTCGCTCGCGATCGGCGTCCCATTCCGCGTCGCCGGCGTGAAAGTCCACGTCTGCACCGTTGCAATCACCTGCTGATCCACATTCGGCCCCAGGCTCTTCGTCACAGACAAATGTGAGATGTGTCCTTCCGCGTCGATCAGCGCATCCAGCACCACATCGCCGCTTGCCCCGGGCGCCAGCGCCGACAGATCCGGCGTCGGCCGCGGATGAAACTGCACCAGCGCGATGCTGATGTGCCCATCGCCCTCGGAGCCATCAGCAGCATTGCCCGGAGCCTCAGTCGTCGCGACCTGCGTTAGTTGTTTCGCCTTGTCGGTCGGGCTCTT
>DASYGA010000461.1:0-10277 GCA_036000265.1 Steroidobacteraceae bacterium
CGATTTGCTCGGTCTGATCCGAGCAATTGTCCGCGACCACCAGCAGCCGATCCGTCCGGCTCAGCTGCGCAGCGACCGATCTGAGGGTCCTCGCGATCGTTGTCTCTTCGTCATGCGCAGGGATCAGGACCGCGAGGCGCAGTGGCTCATTCCCAACGGGGGTCGGCGGCGCATCGCCGGGCAGCATCGCCGCGATCACCTCGACGAAGAATACCATCGCGGGGACCAGCAGGAGCACGCAGAGGAAGGTGAGCACCACAGCGGTCATTGGCGCGCAAACCTCATGCTCGCCTCGGCTCGGACAGATGTTGCGCGGAAGAGGTCGGCCAGTTTTCGCGCCTCCTCGTCGATCGAATGAAGCCTGATGACACGTCGGTGAGCGGCCTCACCCATCCTGGAAATTTCATCATCCGGGCACAGCAGGCACTGCTCCATCGCGAGCGCGAGATCTGCAACGGACCCTGCGGGAAACATCCAACCGGTCTCCCCGTGCGTGACCAGCTCGGGGATACCGGCTACGTAGGTCGTCAGTACGGGCCGACGGAGCGCCATCGCCTCCATGAGGACGACTGGAAGGCCCTCCGCAAAGCTCGGCAGCACCATGGCTCGCGACGCCAGCAGCTCCTCGCGCACTTGGGCGCCGCTGATCCAGCCCGTGATGCGTACCCGGTCGCGTAGCCGGAAGCCATCGATGAGCCCCTCGAGACTGGCGCGAAGCGGCCCGTCGCCCGCCAGTACCAGTTGAAAATCGATGTTCTTGGCGGCCAAGCGCGCGGCCGCCTGGATGAGGAGCGGCTGACCCTTGGCCTCGCAGAGCCTGCCGACACAGCTCAAGCGAGCGGCGGGCGCGGGCACCCTGCTGGCAGCGTTGCGGTGAAATGCCTCTTCCAGCCCGCAACGCACGATCTGGATCTTGGGCCACTCCTCGTAGGGGGCTGACAGGCAGAGCTGACTCTTGCAGAAGCTGCTTATCGCGATGACCAGGGAGGCCCGACGAATCTTTTCCGGAAGGCCCAGGGCTCTCATGAACTCCTCGGGCCCGTGTACGGTGAAGCTGTAGGGCGGACCCCCGAGCGAATGGACGAGCATGGCCACTTCGGCGGAATTCGTGCCGAAATGGGCGTGGAGCCGCTCGACGCCGTCACGGGTGATCCAGCGAAGGATCCGGCAGGCCTCCGCAACATAGGCAAGATGGTAGGCCAGCGGTCGATCGGTGCATCGTGCCATGCGCGCTGCCAGCCGCACGGCACGGAACAGGCGCCCTGGAGACCGCAACCAAGTCTGTATCAGCGGCAGCAGCAGTGAACGCAAGCCGCCGCGAAGAACGTATCGAGTACGCTCTCGCTCCCTTTGGTCCTCCGCGTCGGGTAGGGGCCCCTCCCATCCGCGCAGCGCGATACGCTCTACCTCCAGTCCCTGCCGTTCCAACGCATGGATTTCGCGGCGTATGAAGCTGTGGCTGACCTTGGGATAGGCGTTGATGAGATAGGCGATCTTCAAACGGGCTTACTTGTATTCGATGATGGGCGAATCCATTCTCCGCAAGAGGGCCCAGGTAAACTTGACTTGGCCCAGCATCTCCGGAAACTTTCCCAGAACCAGGGCGCTGGCCCGCAGCCAATCGATCGCCGTCGGCCTGCCGCGTTTCGTTGCGATGCGAACCACCTGCACGGGATAGATGAGGAATGCGAGCACGGCCCAGGGGCCGATCAGAAGAATGCCCAGGATTCCCCCGAGGGGTATCCACAAACCCCACGACCATATGCTTCGCGATTCGGCCACCCAGTGTCGCTCGGGGGGCTTGCCGTGCAGGTGCGCTCCCTGAGCATACGCGTAGCCGCCGCGCAACGCGCGTGTCCACCACTGAGAGAATCGATGCAGAGAGGCATCGTGCAGGACCATGTCCGTGTCGAGGTGCCAGATCCGCCAGCCCGCCTGGCGCAGCCGCACGGCGAGCTCCGGCTCTTCTCCGCAAATCAGCCACGCACGGAAGCCGTTTGCCTGGCGGAAGGCGGCGACACGCATCACCGCGTTGCCGCCGCATGTCGGCGTTTCCCCGGGCTGAAAGGATTTCCACTCCAGGTCGCAAAGCAGGTTGTAGATGGATTGCTCGGGATGCCGCTCCCGCACGTGTCCCCACGCTGCGGCAGCTTGCGGATGCTGCTCCAGAAACGGAATGGCGGTTGGCAACCAGCCGGGAAGCACCTCGCAATCACCATCGACGAAGAAGACGTACTCCAGGGTAGGACGCTGCTCGAGAAGCTTCTTGAAGCCCTCGTTCCTCGCTCGCGCGGCAGAAAATGCGACATTCGGGTCCAGCTCCAGGACGCTGGCGCCGCGCGCCAGGCTCAGTGCGACGGAGTCGTCGCTGGATCCCGAATCGACGTACACGGTCCGGTGGACGAGCTCGCCCAGGGATTCGAGACACCGCTTCAGCCGCTCCCCCTCGTTCCGGCCGATGACGACGATGCCCAGCGCATGTGACACGCGCGCAGGCATGCCCGCTTCTGCGGGTTGCGGCTGCGTAGGGGTGGCAGGTTTTTCGATGGATTCGCCGGCGGCTTCTTGCCCCTGGTGCAGGTCATTGCTCACGGGTAACCGATTGTAGACTGGGTCTCATTTGACATTATTGCACAGGAGCTCCCCGCGGAACTGTGCGCAGCTAGTCACCCCGAGCTCGGTCCGCTGTCCCCCTGCGAACCGCGACACACGACGGCCATCAGTCGATCCACGGCTGCCGTATAGCCTCTCTCGGGCTCGAGAAACTGACGCGCAACCGACGCACACGCGGACTGCAGGGCCTCGTAATGCCGCCCGTCTTCGGCGAGCCGGCGGATCGCGCTCACATAGCTCGGCGGGTCATCAGGCTGCGCCTCGGCAACCGCCGCCCCGATCACAGGAAGCACGTTGCTGATGCGACTCGTCACGACCGGACGCCCCGAGAGCACGGCTTCCGCGCACACCAGCGGCATCCCTTCGCAAAACCCGCTGCGCGTGGGGACGATGATCGCATGAGCCCGTTTATAGGCCTCGAGCAACTCCGCCCGCTGCAGGTGACCGTGGAAACTGATGCACTCGCCATATCCCCCTGCTGCGACGGCCGCGCGCAACTCCTCCAACGCACGCCCATTGCCGCACACGTCGATGCGGACCGGGATCCGGCATTGCTTCCGCAGCCTGGCGGCGATCTCGATGAGATCGAATACACCCTTCTCCCGCTCGACTCTGCCTGAGAACAGCACGCGGAACGGCACGCGCACCGGATCAACCGCATCTGGGGTGAAGCCGTCCGGATCATACTGTGCGCACCACCCGAAATAGGGCAGCCCCGAGGCACCGTCCGCGCGCGCTTGCTCGCCGCATTCCGGCGAGCAACCCATCGCGGCCACGGCTACACGCCGGAAGAACCAGGAATCCAGCGCCCGCACCACGGCTCCCATGCGCCCGCGCGGCCCGAACCCCTGCGGCCACCTGACATTGTGGAAATTCACCGCTATGGGAACGTTCAATAGGCGGAATACCGCCAGCGCGAAGTAGTGCGCCGTTCCCGAATCGATCAGCGCCAGGTCCGCCCGGAACGCGCGTGCCATTCTGGCCAGCTTGATGGCATACAGGATGCGCCCGCAATGGAACCGCCACCCCCCCGCATCGTTCCAACGACGCGGCAGGTTCACGAACCTGACCCAAGGGGTGTCCAGCGAGTCCGCGTTGGGGGAGTAACTGACGAAAAGCGCGGAGATGCCCTTCAGTCCGCAGTACCGGTACAGTTGCCCGGAATGCGTCTGGCTCGCTCCCTGCACGAAGCGTGCTCCGGAAAGTTCTTTGCGCTGGGCAGCAACGATGTCGCCCGGCCCCAGCGTTGCAAAAAGCCTCATGTGCCCCTCAAACGGTCAGACCGAGCTTCTCCAGGAAGAACGGCACGGGATCCAGAAAAAGATGGGCAGCAAGAGCCCAGTCGCGTCTCGAGCAGGTGCCTGAAGTCAATATCGAGCGCAACAGAGCCTTGGGGAAGCGCACCTTCGTCTGCCGCGAGCCGGCGAACACTTCCATTCCCCTTTTGGCCGGATGAATTCCACGCTCCATGAAATTGACGCCCGCGATCATCGACAGGTCGATCTTGTAATAGGGCCGTGGATTGCACTCGAGATAGTAGACGCGGCCATCTGGAGTGCGCATCATGTCGAAGTTATATACTCCATCGAGCGAGAAGTGGCGCACGATCTTCGAGACATCCGACAAGATCGCGTCATCGCGAAAGGTCGCATAGACCCCGCGCTGCAGCGAATGCGCGACGAACGCCGTCACCTGCCCCACCTGCGCGTACGCAGCGGCACCGATGTCCTCGCCCCCGATGAATTCCTGAACGAGAAGCGGTCGATAGTGGACGGCGCGCAGCCGGACGGCGGATTCCGGGCTCTCCAGAACCATCACTCCGGCGCTTGCGGATCGATCGAGCGGTTTGACGATGAGGGGATATGGCAGCGCGCCCGATTCCAGCGCTCGGGCGACGGACTGCGGATCCGGGAGCAGCCGCGTCACCGGATGGGGGATGCCGAGCTCGGCGCAGAGCTGTCCGAACGACCACTTGTTGTTCAACACATCAAAATGCTCGAGCTTCGGCAGAGGAAAGCACGGCGCTTCGATCAGGTCCTTCGAGGCGATCACGGCTCGAATCGCAGGCGCGTCCGCGGGGACCACGAGCGCGATCCCGAGCTCTCGCGTCCAGCCGTTGATTTCCAGGGCAAGCCCTTCGTCTCTCGCTCCATGAATGATGTGTTCGCTGACAATCGCGCGCCTGCAGAAGCGCGATAGACGTAAGGTGCGCACGCCGGAATTGCCGAGCACGTAGACCTCGGCCCCGCATGCGTGGGCGCAGCGAAGGACGCGGTATGAGGTGACACCGTCGGTCGCCACCATCAGCACGCGTATGCGGCCGTTTGCGAGCGCAACCGAGGCGGTGACGGCGGACACGGCCGAAATCGACTCGCAAACACTCGCGGCCGGGTGCTTCGCAGCCAGCGCCGTTCGGCGTATATCCGACTGACTCTGCATACTCAACCGCCTACGCCCGCCACGACGCCGGCGTCAGCTCTCGATGGGAATCGGCACTGAGACCGCGCGGCGGGCCAAGGACTTCGGCAGCTCGCGGGCGAGCTTGCGGGCCGGGTGGCGCGCACCCATCACGAAGCGCAATGCGGGACCGAAACTCCGTGCGGCCATGAGGCCGGCGAAATGCAATCCCGGCACCGAGCCCTCGAACCGGGCCGAGAGCACCGGCGTATGATCGACCATGCGCAGGTTCGCAAGAACGTCAGGCCCGAGGAAGTCGAGCTTGCGCAGATCCACCTTGTAGCCCGTCGCCGCAATGAGGCGATCGGCCAGCAACGTCTCGCGCGTTCCGTTAGAGCCGGACAACGACAAGCGGATACGACCCCCTTCTTCCTCCGCGGCGAGGATCCTGGAATCGAGCTTGACGCGGACCTGCCGCTGCACGCGATCGCGCACGAAGTAGCCTCCCGAGGGTCCGAGAGTATTGCTCACGATCGCGAGCCGGATGCTGTCGGGCAAGAGATGGAAGAGCCCGGGATACCCCGAACAGATACGCATCAGCCAGCCGTCGCCCAGCCCGTGCGAGGGGGGGCTGAGGAAACGGCGCGTAGCGCGGCGCAACAAGGGCTCGGGCCCGTCGAGCGGCGTGGGTTGAAACTCGAGCTTCGAGGCACGAACCAGCAGGGTCACACGGGCCCCCTCTTCCGCAAGGAGCGCCGCGAGATCTATTGCCGAAGAGCCGCCACCGACAACCGCCACTTCCTTGCCCGCGAGCCCGGCCAGCGAGCCGTATCCCGCGCTGTGGGACACGAGCGCCGCGGGCAGCGCGGCGAGATCGGTCGGCACGTGTTTGAAAGCGGCGACACCGGTCGCAAGGACCACCTTTCTGGCGGTCACCACATCGCCGCAATCGAATTCGAGCACGGCGCCCCGCCCGTCGGGCCGGAGGGAAAGCAGCCGCGCCCGCTCCACTTGCGGAACAAACTTCTGCTGAAACGCCAGTCCGTACGCAATGAAGTCCGACAGCCTGACAGGAATGCGCCATGGGTGATAGGCGATCCGGTTCGCCTGCGCGAATCGCTCCAGCGTGAGACTCGAGTCGGGATCGGAGAGATTGGAGGCCTGAGCATCGGATTTCAGGCACATGCCGAACGGCATCTGGGTTGACCAGGACTCCATCGGCACGCCGAACACCCTGTGCTCGACGCCCGCCTCACGGAGGTGGGCGGCAATCGACAGGCCGTAGGGACCGGCCCCGATGATCGCGACATCAACGCGGCTGTTCATGGAGATTAGCGTCTCAGGCGCCAGGTCAGTCGGCCGGCCCGCTCCGCCCCCCCGACTCGCCATACCCGTAGTAACCGTAGTAGCCCTGGGCGCCGGGCTCGTACGACTCGTTGAGCACCAACCCGTAGAGCTTGGATTTGTCCACCAGGGCGATGGCGTCGAGCAGCGCCTGACGGGGAGTCTTGCCGGCACGCGCGACCATGAGAATTTGACCCGGAACCTGCTTGAGTGCGCGCGCCTCGCTCGAGACGAGAAGTGGCGAGGAGTCCATGAGCACCAGCCGGCGTGGGTGCAGCCCCGTGAGGCGCGCCGCAATCTGCCCCATACGCGCGCTGCCGATGAGCTCCGGGGCCGCTCCCTCCGCGGCCTTGCCGGCCGGCAATATCTCGAGCCCCGGAATATCGGTTCCCAGCACGAGCGATTCGACATCCAGCGCGGAATTGCTCAGCGCATCGAGCAATCCGGGCTCATTCGCGACGCCCAGTGCGACGCTGAGATGCGCCTTCGGCGCATCCCCATCGACGAGCAGCACGGACACGTCGCGCTCGCGCGCGATACTGAAAGCAAGATTGAGGGCGGTGAAAGTCTTTCCGTCGGCGGGCAGCGCGCTCGTCACCAGGATGAGCCGGGCCTCCGGCCGGGCATCGCTTGCAAGCGCTCTTGCGATCAGAGGGCGCTTGATCTCCCGGTAGTATTCCGCGAAGCGCCGCTCCTCACCGGCTTCGGGGAGTTGGTTCCCGGCCCGCAGCGCATCGAGGTCGATCGCAATGCGCCGGTGCACCGTCGTCGCGACGCCGCGCGATTCTGTGCGATCGCCGGACGCGCCGCCCTCTTGGGCCGTCCCAGTCGAACGCAGCGGAACGCTCGTGCGCCGCAGTCTGTCGATCGCATTCTCGATGATGCTCATACTGCGTTTGCCGGCGGACCTCCAGCCAGGCCGCCCAGTCGAACTCCCATATAACTCAGCACCACCGCCAGCACGAACACCGCGAGCAGACATCCGCAGGCAAGAGCGAATCGCGCCACATCACCGCGGAAGGACCGTGCCGATCGCGTCGGGAAAGCGGGCCCGACGATCGAGACCGGTATTCCCGCAAGCTGCCGCAGCCCGCTCGCGGAAGCCACGACCGGTTGGTGCTGATTGAGCCAGTACGCCAGCCCCCCACCCGCACCCAGCGCTGCCAGGAGTACCATTCCGAGAAGACTCCCCCGCCTTGGCGATACTGGCGTGTAGCTCACCATGGGTGGCTCGACCAACTCGAAGCGCACCGCGCCTGCGTTGCCCGCCTGCTGGCCGAGTCGTGCCTTGTCATAGCTCGCGAGCAATGCCGCGTACTGCGTTTTGTTGATGTCGTAGTCGCGGCTCAACTGCGCGTATTGCGCCTCGAGCTGCGGAGTGGAGTCGAGGAGCTTCTTCAGCTCCCTCGCCTTCTGCTGGTGATCGCCGAGCTCCGTCTGCAGGTCCGCGACCTCGACATCCGTCTTGTTGAGCGCGAGCACGATTCCCTGGTAGATGGGATTGGAGCTCGCACCGCTCGAGGCCGCCACCGAGGCATCCCCCTGCTGCAAGGCCTTGATCTCCTGCGCCCGCCGCTGCTTCAGCTGCGCGAGCTGCTCGCGGGTGGCGATCACGTCCGGATATTTACCGGTGTACTTGAGCAGCAGCTGATTGAGGCGCGCCTCGGCCGCCTGGATCTGCGACATCGTATCGCCGCCGACCAACTGCCCGTTGGGTCCGATGACGGGTGTCGCATCGGTGGAGGAGATCGCTGCATTCCCGTGGAGCTCCTGGGTGAGCTCGCGGTGACGACTCTGCGCGACCAACAGCTTGGTCTTGATGTCCTCAATCGCCTGGGTCTCGTGCCCGAGCTGCTGGAAGTACCCACCCTGCTGCGAGGCCAGGAGCCCGAAATGCTGCGACTTGAAAGCCGCCAGACGGTTCTCCGCATCCTGCAGACGCTGCTCGTAGGCGGCGATCTGTGATTTCAGGAACGCCTGTGCTCGCAGCGACCCCTGCTGGCTTCCGCCCAGGGTCTCATCCACCAGGCTGCTGGTGAGCAGCTTCACCAACGCGAGCGCGCGTAGTCGATTGACGTCCTGATACCTGATGCCGTAGGTCGCGCTGCCGCCCTGTCCGGAGTCGGACAACGATTGACTCTGGTCGATCGAAATATCGACGCGCTTGCTGATCTGATAGAGGAGCATCTGGCGGCGCTTGGGGGTCAGCCCCGCGGGCAGCAGGCCTGCCTGATTGACGAACTGGCCGAGCTGGGGATCAGACAGCAGCGCCTGACGCACATAATCCAGCTCGCCACTGACATCCGGAGCGACGACGAGGCCCTGCAGGGCCGGCTGCAGCGCGGTGCGCGTGTTGACCAGCACCTTGGATTCGGCCTCGTACCTGTCGGGAAGCGTGAAGATCAGCAGCCAGCCCACGAGTGCGATTGTCGCCGCCACGCCGAACGCGTGCCACCGGAAACGCCACCCGCCGCGGATCTGGTCGAGAATGGGATCGAGTTTCGGATTCATCGTTGTGCCGTTAGCCTAGCGCGTGATCCGTTGCCAAGCGAGGGCGTGCGCCTCAAAAGTCGTCCGCATCGCCCACTGCTGGCCCACGGCAGATCTCATTGTGCACGCCCTGTATTCGTATCTTTGCACGGGCTTGGCGAGTATTATGTCACGTACGGCGAAACACCTCAAAAGCGTGCACTGGTTCTCAAGTTCGCGCGCGTTCGCAAGGTGCGGCGCCCGCGTCCCATTATGATTCGAGTTCGATCCACGGGAGGCTCAGGACCATAACGAAATCCTGAACAGTCCACTGGTCTGCCCGGCTCGATCTCAAGATCCTCTTCGAAACAGCGGATGTCATGATCGGTGTGCATGAATGATCCCCGATGACACCACTGTGAAGTCGCAGCTGCTGCTCCTCTGCGCGGATACGCCGGAGGCCCTCGAGCAGCAGACGATGGACTTGCGCCAGAAGCTGGCGCATTGCGGCACTGGTCTGAGGGAGCTCGTCGACGCGCTGCAGACGGTCGGCAAGGATGCCGAATACAGGAGGATGCTGGTCTGTAGTCATCGCGATGACGCCGTCGCCGCCCTCGCTGAAAAACGCTCCAATCGGGTGCTGACGGGCCACGTCAAGCAGGGCGTGCGCCCGACAGTTCTGCTTTTGCCTGGGGTTGGCGATCAGTACGTGGGCATGGGATACGGCCTGTACACGGCGCGAGCGGTCTTCAAAGAGGAGGTCGACCGCTGCGCTGAGATTCTGCTGGATGATCTGGGTACGGACATTCGCGGGATCCTTTACCCGCCTGGGGACGCGTGGAAGAGCGTCGCCGCGGCACCGGGTATCGATCTCAAGAGAATGCTCGGGCGAACGACCGCCGAGCCGCAGGATCCCGACACGGCGCGGCTGAACACCACTCTGTTCGCCCAGCCGGCGCTATTCACCATCGAGTACGCAACGGCCCGGTTGTGGCTGTCGCTCGGGGTCGCTCCCCACGCCCTGCTCGGACATAGCATGGGCGAATATGTGGCGGCATGCCTGGCGGGTGTTTTCTCACTGCGCGATGCCCTGAGACTGGTCGCGTGCCGGGCGAAGCTGGTCAACGACCTGCCCGAAGCGGTGATGCTGGCGGTCATGTTGCCGGAGCAGGAGCTGCGCGAGCTGTTGCCTGACAACCTGCAGGTCTCCCTGCTCAATGGGCCGGCCCACTGCGTCGTGGCGGGCGCTCCGGAAGCGGCGAGCGAGTTCGAGAAGACCCTGACCGCACGCGGCGTAATCTATCGGCGGGTACAGAACGGCCATGCCTTTCATACTCCGCAGATGGAGCAGATCTTCGGGCCGTTCCGGGCGCAGCTGCGGACGGTCAGATTCCGCGAGCCGACGACTCCCTTCCTCTCCAACGTGACCGGCGACTGGATTACGCCGCAGCAGG
>DASYGA010000464.1:0-2644 GCA_036000265.1 Steroidobacteraceae bacterium
CGTAGGGCAATCGCTTGAATCCGCCGTTGCTCCCGACAACGGGGAAACATGTGCTGTCCACCACCCAGGAAGGATTTTAACACGAGGACGATTGAGCACGTCGAGGGCCACGGGTGCGCCGGGAGACCGGCAGAAGGAGAGGGTGGAAGTCCCTTACGATGAAAGGAGTAGCGAACCGCATCGGCCTCGAGTCATGCGCTGCTGGCCGCGAGGCCAGGGACGAAGCGTTGACAGGGGTGACGGTGGGCCAGGTATTGAGCCGCGAAAGCCCGATGTTCCGGGATGCCGACGCCGTCTGTGGAGCGGAAGGCAGCACGGTGGGGCGCGTTACCGCGAGTGCCCTGCCGGTCCCGCGTGGTCTGAGACCCTGGCACGCCGTCGAAACCTTCTGTTTGGGAACCGGGAGATCTCATGACTGGCCGTGCTGCAAAGGACGGCCCGCACTGGGAAGGCCGGAGGGCCGAAGCCAGTGATGCACGGTGATGAGAAGTCAGACCCTTTCGTAGTAGCGATGAAGCCGGCGAACGAAGGCGGGCGACTGCCCGAGGAGTTGGTGGAGCCAAGGGGAGGGGCCGAGGGGAACGCGATCGAGCCCGGCATGCGCCGGACACCGATACGGGAAAGCATGTCCCACGGACTGGATCGCGGGAGCCTGCCACCGGGCTCGTATGGGGGTTTTCTTGTCAAGCGGATTGTAAGCGATGGCACGTCCTTTTCTGGTCTGAGTGTTGGTCACATTCGTCGTTGCGTTGACCATCCTGGGCGACCCCCTTGGTCAGACCTGTCGGTCTGCAAGCTCGTATCCGGTGGAACTCGTTGTTCCGTACCATGTTGCCCCATTCGCGGGGCCGGAGGGGTCTGGAGGGCGGGACCAATCTTGACGGCGGCATATCTCAGCCATAGCCCGGTACGGTGCACCGCCCACCCAGATGGTTGTCAGGCGTCAGGTGGTGATCACCGTCTGCCTGCTGCTCGGTCTGTGTCTAATCTGCATGTCCACATCTGTATCCGTTGCCATCGACGTTCAGGCGGCTGCGGCGAGGCGTGCGCCGGCTGGCAGCTCACCGGTCTCGACATAGCGCCACAACGCCACCAGCAGCTTGCGCGCGAGTGCCACCACCATGATCTTGCGGATGCGCCCCTTGGCCCCGCCGGTGCGCTCGGCGAACCAGCAACTCAGCGCGCTCTCCGGCTGGAAACGCAGCCAGCGCCATGCGAGCTGCAACAGGATACGGCGCACCCGTGGATTGCCGTTCTTGCTGATGCCCTGTTCGCGTTCGCTGCCGCCGCTGTTGAACGGTGTGCCGGTGAGCCCGACAAATCCGGCAATCGCGCGGCGATCGGCGAACGAGCGGCAGAACACCTCGCGCGTCAGCCCGGTCGCTGTCGCAAGCCCGAGCCCGACCAGGCGGGTCAGCATCTGGATCTGCTGCACCGCGTGGTCCGGTTCCGCCGCCATCGCCGTCTGTTCGCGAGCCGCCTCGATCTCGCTGAGCTGCTCACTGAGCAGGCGATGACGCACCATCAGCCGCTTCACCTCCGCCATCAGCTGTGGCCGCAGAGGCGTGCCGGCGGCACTGCGCAATTCGTCGAGCCGAACCGCTGCCTTCTTCAGACGCGGCCTGAAGCCGGTGATGCCATGCAGGCACAGCAGGTTCTCGATGCGGTTCTCCAACGCGACCCGCTCGCTCACCAGCCGCTCGCGCTCCCGTTCCGGCCGCCTCATGTCCTCCTCGGCCTCGCTCGGAATGCGCACGATCGAGCACACGCGCGGCTCACCTCGCAGCCAGGCCAGCAGCGTGCGCAGCAACATGTCGAGATCGATCCGATCCGTTTTCACTCGGCGGCCACGCCGTTCCACCGGGATGCTCGCCGGATGCATGATCTGCACCTCGATGCCGCACGCCAGCAGGTATCGCGCAATCCAGAACCCGTCGCGGCCTGCTTCGTAGGCCAGCACGGTCCGGCACACGGTTCGCCCGGCCCGCAGCACTTCCGCCTTCCAGCGTTCGATCTGTTGCAGCAACGCCGCCATGTCGCGGGCCGGCAGGCTGCGGCGCGGCCGGCGAACTACGCCGGGCAATACAGCACCGACCTCCCATCCCTTGCCGCTCAGTTCCAGTGCCAGCACCAGCGTGCTATCGTGATCAAAGGCGGTCGCAGTCGATTGCTTTGGCATCGCATCGTTCCTTGTGAGGTTTGGACAACCGCTAGGATACATGCTTGCTGCGACCGTCCACCCCCATAGCATCTTGACCCGGTCATCGGCTACCCGCACCGATTTGCGAACGATGCAGACCCACTCAGCAACCATCCGATGCAGATGGCCGTCAAGCCCGGCCATGACGGCGTTGGACCGTTGCGTGCGGGTACGTCAACAGATAAGGCCCCTGGTATCACTCAATCTTCATACGGAGCACGAGGGCGTCCGACGAATCCGCGTAGTAGCGCTGTCGTCGGCCCACCTCGACGAAACCGAATCGGTGGTACAGCGCCTGCGCCGCCAGATTACCGACACTCACCTCGAGGAACACCGCCTTGCCACCGCGCGCCCCGATCTCGGCCTGAGCGGCACTCAGCAGTGCCGTCGCAATACCGAGGCGACGGAGTGCGGGAGCCACCGCCAACGTCAGCACCTCGGCTT
>DASYGA010000003.1:0-3937 GCA_036000265.1 Steroidobacteraceae bacterium
GGCCAGCGGATCTCTCACGATGCCCACACCTTGCCCCATCCTCGGCCCATGGAGCTGATCCGCGCCATGCATGCGCCGGTGCTGATGCGCACCGGCTGGTACGACTGGGGTCTCAACGATGCTCTGGCGACCTGGGACCTCTTGATGCATGCCGCGCCGCAGCCGATGCGGTCGCAGTGTCGGCTGATAGTCTCTCCCAGCGCCCATAACATGCCTGGCTATCACGAAGGCATGGGCGAGCACGCGGAGCTGCATCACGCATATGGCGCGCCCACCAGCATCGAGCTGTTACTGCACTGGTACGCCGCCATACGTGAGGTGACGACTGACGCCTGGCCTACCGTCACCTATTACCTGATGGGTGCCAACGAATGGTGCGCAGCTGATGCATGGCCCCCGAAGGAAATGCGCACGGTTCCCCTGTACCTCGGTGGGGATGGCATCCTCAGCATGCAATCACCGCCGGAAGCCTCGCCCGTCGATCGCTATACGTATGATCCGGTGCACCCCACTCCTACGATGGGCGGCAGCATCGTGTCCTACGTTTACCCGCCGGGCAGCGTCGATGTCAGCGGACTGCAAAGGCGGCCGGACGTAGTGGTCTACACGACACCACCCCTCGAGCAGGATCTGGATGTCGTCGGACCGCTACGCCTGGTGCTTTACGCAAGCTCCAGCGCCGCCGACACCGATTTCGCCGCACGTCTTTCGGACGTGTTTCCGGACGGCCGGGCGATCCAGCTGCAGAACGGAGTGCTGCGGGCTCGTTATCGCAATCTTGAATCGAAGCCCGAGTTGCTGAAGCCGGGGGTGGTATATCGCCTGGAGATCGACATGTGGGCCACGGCCAATCGCTTCAGGGCCGGCCACCGGCTGCGTCTGGATGTCTCTTCCGCCGATTTCCCCCGGTTCGATCGCAATGCCAACAGGGGCGGGGAAGAGGGGCTCCCGGTCTCAGCCTTACAGACGATCTACCACGACGCGGCGCGTCCCTCCCACCTGCTACTGCCCATTCTCGGCCACTCGCCGGCTGAATGACTATCGGCGCGAAGTTAGAGTCGCGCTGGCTGATCGGAGAGGCTTGCACTCGATGGGATTCGCGGCCGTCCCTCGACCGGAGGAGCATCGCGGCGCGAGCCAGGTACGGCGCGCGCCGGATTCGCGCTCCCGGCTTCTTCGCGCAGCCAGTTTGCCACCTCGGTCACGCCGGGACGGCCCTCGAGCTCGCTCGGGTAAACCAGGCGGTAGATGGCGGGGCTCTTGATGCGCTGCGAGAAGGGATCAACGAGCTTCCTGCTGGCCAATAAGGGTTGGACCAGAGACAGGCGGCCGATAGCGACTCCTTGGTGCGACAGCGCCGCCTCGATCGCCATGTTGGCCAGAGTAAAATACTGACCGTCACTGCTGTCGACGCCGCGAGCGTCCACGGCCTGCAGCCAATGACTCCATTCCGCATCCTCGCTGGCTGAGGGCCAGGCATCCCCATCGTGCAGCAGCACGCAGCGCGCGAGGTCGGCGGGCGTCACCAGGAATTGATGCGTCTCCAGGTACTCCCGGCTGCAGACGGGCGTCAGGTACTCCTCCATCAGAGATTCCACGTGCAGGTGCTGGGGAGGTGATACCGTCATCTCCACCGCAATATCGAAATCCCTCTGCGCGGGATCGAGGTAGCCGTAGTCTCCAATGACGTGCAGCGTGATGTTCGGGTGGCGGGTATGAAAGCGCCCGAGTCGCGGGATGAGCCACCTGTTTGCAAACGACGGGCCAACGCGCAGCCGCACGTCGATCTTCGACTTGCGCGGGGCTACCAGAAAGTCAGCGGCCTCCTCCAGATCCCTCAGCACGCGGGTGACTACCTCCGCAAACTTCTTGCCTTCATCGGTGAGCTTGATCTGTCCAGGCAGCCGGAAGAAGAGCTTGCAGCCGAGACGGCTCTCCAGCGCCTTGATGTGCTGGCTGACCGCGCCCTGCGTGATGCAGAGCTCCTCGGCAGCCCGAGTGAAGCTGCCGAGGCGAGCCGTCGATTCGAAGAATCGAAGAGTAGACAGGGCTGCGGAATTCAGGCGGCGCGTTGCCATGTTCTCTTTATGACGTTGATATCCCTGGACGCACGGACGCTCGTCGCCGCATGGCGATCGCATGCAATTCAGCGAAGGCGGGGCTCAATTCCTCTGCCTCCCCTCTATTCAAACCAATGCATTGCGTTGCCGGATACCCCCTCCTCGCCGGCCCGCAACCGCGCTCGAGGCTCGTGGGTCCACGACGGAGGCTCATATGTATGGCGCGAGGTGCATGAAGTGTGAGGACTATATCCCTCAGACTGCGGCATTACAAGGAAACCAACACGAGAGATTGTGGGTGCGAAAAAATTCATACGCGGAAGACCCGTATGCTTTTCCATTGCTGCTGCCCGCGCTACGGATGGTGTACGGCGACGGTACTCCAGACGCGCGGACGCGCGGACGCGCGGAAGGTGGAAGGCGGAAGGCGTTGCGATTTTGTCTATCGGCCTCGAGATCCAGGGGACGGGTGGGATTTGAGGTCCGATGGAGCGGATGATGTGTCCTGGCTGACTGCCGGCGCCCGATGTAGAGTGGCAGCCGTGCCGCAGGCTCATGACATCGGCCCTCGCGCCGCAGCGCTGCTGCGCTCCAGCATCGTGTGGGACAATCACGGGTGCATGCCGCTGCGCGCCGACGACAGCTTTCTGCCGCAGCTCGAGAGATACCGCCAGGCGGGCGTGACGGTCGCCTCGCTCAATGTCGGGTTTGCAAAGACGCCTTGGACGGAGCAGCTCGAGGTGCTTTCCTATATGCGCCGCTGGATTGCGTGCCGTCCCGATGAGTACCGGCTGATCGCGACCGCTGCCGACGTGGATGCGTGCAAGAGCGACGGGAAGCTCGGAATCGTGTTCGATATCGAAGGCATGTACCCGGTGCAGGACAACCTGTCGCTGGTACAGACATTCTACGAGCTCGGCGTCCGCTGGATGCTGGTCGCGTATAACTCCAACAATGCGGCCGGGGGAGGATGCCTGGACGATGACACGGGACTGACAATCGTCGGCCGTCGAGTAATCGATGAGATGGAGCGTGTGGGAATGGTGCTGTGCCTGTCCCACACCGGCGCGCGCACCGCCGCGGAGGCGCTGGAGTATTCGCGCAATCCGGTCATCTTTTCCCACTCGAATCCCTATGGCGACACGCCGCAGCCGCGCAATGTGTCGGACGAGCTGATTTGCGCCTGCGCCCGCAAGGGAGGGGTGGTCGGGCTGAGCGGCATAGGCCCGTTCCTCGGCGCCGCCACCGGACTCGTGCAGCGTCTGCTGCGGCAATTGCGATACGTGATCGACCTCGTCGGCCCGGAGCACGTTGGGCTGGGACTGGACTATGTGTTCGATCAGGCGGAGCTCGGTGGCTTCGTGGCGGAAAATCCGGCGCTCTTTCCGCCGGGCTTCGAGGCGGCGGCCGGGTTGCCGATGGTGGAGCCGGAGGCGATGTCCCGGATCGCCGAGGGTCTCCTCCAGGATGGCCTGACCGATGCTCAGATCCGCGGCGTTCTCGGCCAGAACTGGCTGCGCATCGCGCGGCAGGTCTGGAAATAGGAGTCTTTGCCGCACGCGCGGCTCGGCTGGCGGCGTCCGGTCCACGCGGATCGGGCGCTGCTCGATGCCGGAGCGCTTCAAGGCGCATCTGTATAAACTGCGCGGATGAGGTATTGGGTGGTAATGCCCGCCGCGGGCATTGGCCGGCGCTTCGGCACCGATCGTCCGAAGCAGTACGCGGCCCTCTGTGGCCGCACGGTGATCGAATGGGCCCTCGGTCTCTTTCTCACCGATCCGCGCTGCGCCGGTGCGGTGGTGGCGCTGGCTCGGGATGATCCTTACTGGACGGCAATCGCTCCTCCCAGCGTGCTCGTAGCTGCGGGCGGCCAGGAG
>DASYGA010000076.1:0-6118 GCA_036000265.1 Steroidobacteraceae bacterium
GCGCCGCGCGGCCTACCGGCCCCTCGCGGTGCGAGCGGAGCGGGGATACGCGCGCCTTTACCTGCAAAGCGTGCTGCAGGCGGAAATGGGCTGCGACTTCGATTTTCTGAGAAAGGCTTGAGGTGCCTTTCGAAAACGTAAACTCCGGGTCGAAGATCCGGCTCGGGATCGACATCGGCGGCACGTTCACGGATGTGGCGCTCGAAGTGGGCGAACGCCGTTTCACGGCGAAGACGCTCACCACGCCCAGCGCGCCCGAGGCCGGCGGGCTTGATGCTGTACGCAGCGTGATCGCGGCTGCGGGCGTCGAGCCGGGACAAGTGGACCTCGTCATCCACGGCACCACGCTGGCCACGAATGCGCTGATCGAGCGCAAGGGCGCCAAGACGGCGCTGCTGACCACCGAAGGCTTTCGCGACGTCCTCGAGATCCGCAACGAGAATCGTTTCGAGCAATACGATGTAAACATCGACCTGCCTCCACCGCTGGTTCCGCGCCGCTTCCGCGTGCCCGTTCGCGAGCGGGTCGATGCGCAGGGAAGAGTGCTGGTGCCGCTGGATGCGTCCAGCCTTGCCCGGGCAATCGATTTCATCGCCAGCCAGCAAATAGAGGCGGTGGCAGTCGGGCTCCTGCACAGTTTCACCAATCCGGATCACGAGCGCCGCGTCCGCGATGAAATCGCCCGCCGGTTGCCGCAAGTGCCGGTGACGATCTCATCAGAGGTCTCGCCGGAGATGCGCGAATACGAGCGCTTCTCCACCGCCTGTGCCAATGCCTACCTCCAGCCGCTGATGGGGCGCTACCTTGCGGGCCTTGAGCGGGAGCTCAAGGGCGCTGGCTTTCCATGTCCTCTGCTGTTGATGACCTCCGGCGGCGGGATCACGACCATCGATACTGCCATTCGCTTCCCGGTGCGCCTGATCGAGTCCGGGCCCGCAGCGGGCGCGATTTTTGCCGGCTGCATCGCGCGTCAGCATGGGCTGACGCAGGTCCTTTCGTTCGACATGGGCGGGACCACCGCAAAGATATGCCTCATCGACCAGGCACGGCCGCAGATGGCGCGCTCCATGGAGGTGGCGCGGATCTATCGTTTTCTCAAAGGCAGCGGGCTGCCGCTGCGAATTCCGGTGATCGAGATGGTCGAGATCGGTGCTGGTGGCGGCTCGATCGCCCGCATCGACCTGCTGCAACGAATAACAGTGGGTCCGGACAGCGCCGGGTCGCAGCCGGGCCCGGCTTGTTACGGTCAGGGCGGCAGCGAGCCAACCGTCACCGACGCAGATGTGGTGCTTGGCCGGATCGATCCGGCGGAGTTCTCCGGCGGCAGGATTCCGCTCGACGCGCCCGCCGCCGAGGGAGCCGTCGCCGAGCGGATCGGCGGACCGCTCGGTCTCGTGAAAGAGCACGCAGCGCTCGGTATCAGCGAGATGGTCGATGAGAACATGGCCAACGCCGCGCTCGTGCACGCCATCGAGAGCGGGAAAGACCTGCAAGCGCGCACGCTGATCGCATTCGGCGGCGCCGCGCCGCTGCACGCCGCCCGCGTTGCCGAGAAACTTGGAATCCAGCGCGTGCTCATTCCTGCGAACGCCGGGGTCGGTTCAGCCGTCGGGCTCTTGCGGGCGCCGGTGGCTTACGAGGTCGTGCGCAGCCGGCTCATGCGCCTTTCCGACTTCGACGCGGCCGCGATCAACCGATTGATCGCCGAGATGCGGGCCGAAGCCGAAGCGATCGTGAAAAGCGGGGCAGGGGAGGGCGCGCTTGCCGAGCTGCGCTCGGCCTTCATGCGCTATCGCGGGCAGGGCCACGAAATAGCGGTGGAGCTTCCCGTGTGTGAATTCAACGCCGCCGACAGCGCAACATTCACCGGCCTGTTTGAAGCCGCCTATCGCAAGCTTTACAGCCGCTCGATTCCGGGCGCCGAGATTGAGGTCTTGAGCTGGGCGGTGGCGCTGAGCGCACCCGCGGAGGGCCGCCTTGCCACGCCGGCCGCGGAACAGCCGAGCGAACCGGAGCCGCGCTTGCGCCGCCGCCTGTTCGATCCCGCCAGCGGGAAATTCCTGGACGCTCCCGTCTATCGGCGCTCCGAACTTGCACCCGGAGCATGCGTGAGGGGGCCCGCAGTGATCGCCGAGGACGACACCTCGACCGTCATCAGTCCGCGCTTCGACGCGCGCGTCGACGGATTTGGATATATTGAGCTCAATCGCCGACGAGTTGACCCATGAGTGCCCGCCCGAACGCCCCGCTCGCGCACATCCAGCAGCAGATCATGTGGAGCCGCCTTATTGCGGTCGTCGAGCAGCAGGCGCAGACGATGCTGCGCACCGCGTTCAGCACCCCCGTCCGCGAGGCCGGCGATCTCTCGGCTGGCGTGTTCGATCGCGAGGGCCGAATGCTGGCGCAGGCCGTCACCGGCACGCCGGGACACGTGAACTCAATGGCCAATGCGGTGCGGCATTTCCTCGGTGTCTATCCGCTCGCGCAGATGAAGCCCGGCGACCACTACATCACCAATGATCCGTGGCTGACCTCCGGCCACCTGCATGACATCACCGTCGTCACGCCGAGCTTCTATCGCGGCGAAGCGGTCGGTCTGTTCGCCAACACGATCCATGTCGTCGATATCGGCGGCCTTGGCCTGGGCCCGGACGGGCGGCAGGTGTTCGAGGAGGGCCTCGCCATTCCGATCATGCCGCTCGCCCGCGAAGGCCGCATGAACGAGGATCTGCTGAACGTCGTGCGCGCCAATGTACGCGAGCCGCTGCAGGTCGAGGGCGACATCTACGCCTGCGGCGCGTGCAACGACGAAGGCAGCCGTCGGCTCGTTGAGATGATGAACGAGTTCGAGATTGCCAATCTCGATCGGCTCGGCGATTCGATCATTGAGGCATCGCGCGAGGCGACGCTCGCGCAGATCCGCGCCTTGCCGAAGGGCACCTACCGCAACAGCCTGACCATGGACGGTTATGACAAGCCCCTTCTACTGAACGCGGCGCTGACGATCTCCCATGACGGCATTCACGTCGACTTCAGCGGCACCTCGCCGGCCTCGAGCCATGGCATCAATGTCGTCTACAATTACGGACTTGCCTACACCGCCTTCGGCGTCAAATGCCTGGTGGCGCCCGCCGTGCCGAACAACGCGGGCTCGCTCGCTCCGATCACGATGAGCGCGCCTCAAGGCTGCGTCCTCAATGTGAAGCGGCCATGGCCGGTAGCGGCGCGTCATACGGTCGGGCAGATGCTGCCTGACGTCGTCGCCGGCTGCCTGCACCAGGCGGTCGGCGGTAGGGCGCCCGCTGAGGGCGCTTCGTCCTTATGGAATCCGCAGATCTTCGGCGGTGGCTCGCTGGTCGATGACGTCGAAGAAGGAACAGATGCGAATGCACTGCCGATGTTCTCAGCCGTGATCTTCCACTGCGGCGGCGCCGGCGCGCGCCCGACCAAGGACGGGCTCAGCGCCACTGCGTTTCCTTCGGGCGTGCGCACGATACCGGTGGAAGCGACCGAGACGGTGGCGCCAGTCGTATTTCATCGCCGCGAGTTCCGAGAGGGCTCCGGCGGTCCTGGCAGATTCCGTGGCGGACTAGGGCAGGTGATCGAGCTGGGCGGCGCCGAGGGCACTCCGCTCGCCCTCCTTTGCAATTTCGAGCGCGTCCACAACCCGGCGCGGGGCCGCGACGGCGGCCGGCCCGGCGCATCGGGCACGGTGACGCTACGCTCCGGTCGCCCGATACGGCCCAAGGGCCGGCAAACCGTACCGGCCGGCGACGTCATCTGCCTGGCGCTACCGGGCGGCGGCGGGTTCGGCGATCCGCGCGCGCGTGATCCGCAGCGCGTCCTGCACGATGTGCTCGACGGGCTGATCAGCGTGGACGCCGCTCGGCAAGATTACGGCGTCGCCATCGACGCGGATCTGCAACTCAATCTGGCCGAGACGCAGCGTCTCCGGGCCGAGGCTTGACGGCGTCCGCTACCGGCCCGCGCTTGTTCGGATTCTTATTCCAACCTGTTCGATAAAATTAAGCAGATCCGCGCGGGGCGGCTGCGCCGCAAATCCTGCCGCGCCGGAGTCTGCATCAGGAAAAAGTGAAAGCCGGCCGGAGCCGTTGGCCGCGGCCCGGCTGGGTCCATCCACTCATGGCCGGGAGACGAGGGCGGACGACGGAAGGTTCGCCCTTCCGTCATCGGGCGTCGGCTCTCGCAGCCGTGGGATCTCAGATCGCTTCCTTAAGCTCCTTGGAGGCGCGGAAGGCGACCTTCTTGCTCGCCTTGATTTGGATGGCTTCGCCAGTGGCCGGGTTGCGGCCCATGCGCGCGGCGCGCTTTCTCACCTGCAGGATGCCCAGCCCGCCAATGCGGATGCGCTCGCCCTTCTTGAGGTGCTTGACGATCTGGCCGACCAGACCGCCGAGGATGGCTTCTGCCTGCTTTTTCGAAAGCTCATTATCTTCCGCAAGGCTTGCTGCAAGATGCTTCAATGTAACGGTTGTGGCCGGTTTGGTAGCCATTAGACCCTCCTCGATGGAAGCGATGGCGGGCGAAAAGTGCCCGTCAGACCGACGCGTTAGACGATTCGGCTGCGACTGACCACGCTTGTTTTGCCGATTTCACCGATGTTTTCGCGCTTACCGCGCTATCTGAACTCGCTCTGTGGCGGGTAAAAGGCAAGCGGAAAACGCCGATTTTGGCCTGAATCCTTGACTTGCCGGGGAGCGCGCCTTAACTGCCAACGCGCCCGCGGGGGCGTAGCTCAGTTGGTTAGAGCGTCGGCCTGTCACGCCGAAGGTCGCGGGTTCGAGTCCCGTCGCTCCCGCCATGATTTCAAGCATTTAGCCCGGTTCCGCCGGCTCAGTTTTGGCGTCGGCTGGAGCGCTGGCGCCGGCCGCGCACAGGCCGCCTTGCACCTTTTTGTGCGCTGCGCTAAGGGTCCGCGAGTTCGATCTTCCAGCGCGAATCCGCAAGATATTTGGGGCAAATCGGCGCGGGCCGGGCGTGCGCGGAACCGTGCTGCCCGGGTACGCCTAGTCAGGAAAGAGGGCCGCGCACGATGGCCGGCCGGAGTGGCTCCCGATGACCCAATCGCTCAACCAGCTGCTGCTCGCCTACCTGCCGCTCGTCATCTTCATCGGGGTGGCGGCGGTCATCGGGCTCGCGCTCCTGCTCTCGGCCTTCGTCGTCGCCTACAAGCTGCCCGACCCGGAAAAGCTTTCCGCCTATGAGTGCGGCTTCAATGCCTTCGACGACGCGCGCATGAAGTTCGACGTGCGCTTCTACCTGGTCGCCATCCTCTTCATCATCTTCGACCTCGAGGTCAGCTTCCTGTTTCCGTGGGCGGTGGCGTTCGACAAGCTCGGCCTGTTCGGCTTCGGCTCGATGATGCTGTTTCTTGCGGTGCTCACGATCGGATTTATCTATGAGTGGAAGAAGGGAGCGCTCGAATGGAACTGAGCGGACCCGGCACTCTCGCGCCGCGCCAAGGGCTTGCTGCCGCGCGCCCGGGTGAGGTGCCCGGCGCTGACGATCCGTATTTCGCCGGCATCAACGGCGAACTCGCCGACAAGGGATTTCTGGTCGCCGCCGCGGACGATCTCATCGCCTGGGCGCGCACCGGCTCGCTGATGTGGATGACGTTCGGGCTTGCCTGCTGCGCCGTCGAGATGATGCAGATGTCGATGCCGCGTTACGACGCCGAGCGCTTCGGCTTTGCGCCGCGCGCTTCGCCGCGCCAGTCCGACGTGATGATCGTTGCCGGCACGCTGTGCAACAAGATGGCGCCGGCTTTGCGCAAGGTCTACGACCAGATGCCGGAGCCGCGCTACGTCATCTCCATGGGATCGTGCGCCAACGGCGGCGGCTACTATCACTATTCCTACTCGGTGGTGCGCGGCTGCGACCGGATCGTACCCGTCGACATCTACGTGCCTGGCTGCCCGCCGACCGCCGAGGCGCTGCTCTACGGCGTGCTCCTGCTGCAAAAGAAAATCCGCCGCACCGGCACGATCGAGCGCTGATCATGGACGACACGCTCGAAATCCTCGGCCGGACCATTGCCGATGCGCTGGCCCCGGCTGTGAAGGCCTATTCGGTCGCGCATCAGGAGCTGACCCTGAGC
>DASYGA010000120.1:0-25405 GCA_036000265.1 Steroidobacteraceae bacterium
GATGAACACCCCGGAGAGGCCGCTGTAGGAGACGCTGGAATTGTAGCTTTCGGCGCCGAGGACGACGGTCGCCACATCCTCCAGCCGCACGATCGCGCCGTTGGCCTGGCGGATCACGAGGCGCTTGAAAGCCTCCAGCGAATGCGGGTCAGTCGAGGCGGTCAGGTTGACGCTGACCATGTTCCCCTTGCTCTGGCCGGCGGCCGACAGGTAATTGTTGGCCGCCAGCGCCGCGTAGACATCGCTCGCCGTCACGCCGTGCGCCGCCATCCTGTCGGGATCCAGCCAGGCGCGCAGCGCGAAGGTACGGCCGCCGAGGACCTCGGCGGTCTGCACGCCCGGGATGGAGTTGAGCTTCGGCTGCACGACGCGCAGCAGGTAGTCCGTCACGTCGTTGGTCGGCAGTACCTTGCTGGAGTAGTTGAGGTACAGGATGTCGGTGGTCTGGTTGGCCTGCAGGTTGATCACCGGCAGCTGCGACTGCGGCGGCAGCTGGTTGCGCACGGCATTGACCTGGGCGCTGATCTCCGTGAGCGCCTTGCTCGAGGGGTAGTTCATCTGCAGCGTGGCCGTGATCGTGGAGCTGCCGGCGCTGGAGACGGAAGACAGATAGTCGATCCCCTGTGCCTGCGCGATGGCGACCTCGAGCGGCTGGGTGATGAAGCCGGCCACCGTTTGCGCGTCCGCGCCATAGTAGGTGGTCTGTACCGTGATGACACCGTTCTCGGTCTGCGGGAACTGCGTCACCGGCAGCTGGAATATGGCGCGCAGGCCGAGCACCAGGATCAACAGGCTGATGACCGCCGCGAGGACCGGCCGCCGGACGAAGAGGTCGGTTAGCTTCACGCGGCCCCCTCACTGCTCCTGGGGAGACGGGTTCGGCTCGTTGAGCGGCAGCACGCTGTTGTTGACGACGAGCTGCGATCCATTCTTGATCTTCATCTGCCCGCCGCTCACCACGACGTCACCCTCCTTCAGGCCCTTGACGATGGCCACCTGGTCGCCGCGGGTGGGGCCGAGCGTCACGAAGATCAGTTGCGCCGTCGGGTGGCCGCCGGGCGTGGCTGGCTGGCGCACCAGATATACGGTCACCCCGTACGGGTTGTAGGTGATCGCCGTCTGCGGCAGCGTCAGGTAGCGCTCTTTCGTGCCTGCATCCACCCGGGTGCGGACGAACATGCCCGGCAGCAGCTTGTGGTCGGGATTGCCGATGGTCGCCTCGGCCTGGAAATTGCGGGTTGACGGATCGACCAGCGCATCGATCGAGGTGATCGTTCCCTCGAAGGTCTTGCCGGCGAACGCGTCGGCCGTGAGGTGGACGGTCTGGCCCACTGCGATGCGCGCCAGCTCATCCTGGGGCAGATGGAAATCGACATAGATCGGATCGACCGACTCCAGGGTGACGATGGGATCACCCGGATTCAGATACTGGCCGGGATTGACGGTGGTGATGCCGAGCCGGCCGTCGAAAGGCGCGCGGACCGTCTTCTTCGCCACCAGGGCGGCCTGGGCCGCCTCCTGCTCGCGGGCGCTGTTCAGATTGGCCGCCCCGGTGTCGAGCTGCGCCCGGCCGATGGCCTGCGCCTGGTACTGGATGAGATCGCGGTGATAGGTCAGGCCGGCGAGATTCGCCTCGGCCTGCAGCGCCTGCAACTGCGCGATATCGGGATCGGCGTTGAGCTGCACCAGCGTCTGGCCGGCATGCGCGTCGGAGCCGGACTTGAAGTCCACCTTGCGCACCAGGCCGGCCACCTCGGAGGTGACCTCGACGCCGTGAATGGCCCGCAGGCTGCCGACCGCCTGAACCTCCGGCTGCCACTCGGAATACTCGGCCGTAGCCGTGCTCACCGTCTGCGGAAGCGAGGCATTCTTGGCCATTGCCTGGCGGATGAAATGGGCCTTGATCATGTTGAAGCCCACAGCCGCACCGACGAGGAGGATCACCAAGGCCAGCACGATGGCCAGCCGACGTCTCATCATGCTCTTCACAGCCACTCCTGACTCTCCGGTCCTCTTCCCTCCGGTGGGACCTCTCCAGATACGGCAGCGCAGCCGCGCCCAACCGGGGCGGGGCCGCGCCTGCGCAGAGGCTCAACCGGGAAGCTGCCAGAAGGGCGCTACTTTAGCAGAAAGCCGGGCAGTTCTCGCCTCCGCGGGGGGCCCGGCCCCGGCCGGGCCGGGCCGGGCCGACCGCACCCCGGGGTCATGAATGGGACTCCGCGCCGCTACGGCGCGCAGCAGCGCAACGCTCGCAACTTCGCTCGGCCGCGCCCGCTCGCGGCCCTGGTCTTGCTGCTGATCGGGCTCGGTTCCTGCCCGACGCCGCTTCTGACCCCGACCGGGGCGACCGCTTCCAAGGTGGCGCGCTGACCAACGAAAGCTTGCAAAAATTTCACGGTTTGCGGTAACTTACATGTTTCATATGTTGCGGTTCTGTCCGGAGGTTGCGGTGAAGAAGTCTCTTGTCGTTCTCTGTGCGATCATGGCTAGCGCGCTCGTCGCCTGCAGCTCACCCAACGCCGACTGGCAGAAGGCGAACCAGCAGAACACCATGGCGGCCTATCAGCAGTTCATTCAGCAGCATCCCAATGATGCCCGGGTGGCGCAGGCCCGCAACCGCATCAACGCCCTGAAGGACGAGCAGGCATGGACCGCGGCGCAGAATGCCAACACGCTGGATGGCTACCAGCAGTATCTGCAGCAGGAGCCGAATGGAATGCACGCGGCCGATGCGCAGGACAAGGTCAACGGCCTGCAGCAGGATGCCGCCTGGCAGAGCGCGCAATCGACTAATACCGCCGCCGGCTATCAGGACTTCCTGCAGAAGTATCCAAATTCTTCCCATGCCGCCGACGCGCAGGATGCGCTGAAGAAGCTGACTGGATACCAGGCGCTGCTGGGCTCGACCCGCTCCAAGTCGCTCGCCGACAAGATGGCCAAGCGGCTGAAAGACAAGTTCGGCAGCGATCTGCAGGACGTGGTAGTCGTGCCGCCGACCGGGAAGTCCAAGACTCTGGAGATCCGCTCGGCGCCGATGACCGAGGACGATGCCAAGGCCGCCTGCGCGAAACTGCGCAAGGCGCACCAGCACTGCACGGTCGTGAAGAGCGCCGCGACCTGACATCTTCCTGCCACTAACTGGGGATCTTCGTGCAAGGCCCGCCGCAGAGTTCAAATCTGCGGCGGGCCTTGCATCGTTCGTGATGCTGCGGTAGAAAAGAGCGCATACCCTTTCAATCCACATTCACACCCGGGGGGTTCTGATGGGCGGCGCACGGCCGCATACCCTTACAGCCGGGCGCAGCGGTCGCCCGTGAGCGACTCCAGCGACCTGCCGGAAGATGTGCGCAGACTCCTGCACGAGCACATCGAATCCTACGAGCAGCTGGAAGTCCTTCTGCTGCTGCGCCGGGAGCGCTACGAGGCTTGGACGCCGGACACCCTGGCGGTGCGACTGCGCCTCGGGGAGGCGCTCGTTGCGGGCGCCCTCGCCACTCTCAAATCCGCCGGCCTCATCAGTGCCGATGCGGACAGCGATTCAGCCGGGCGCTCCCCGCGGTACGTCTACCGTCCGGCAAGCTCTGGCCTGGACGCGACTGTAGGTATACTCGACCGCGAGTATGCCGAGCGGCCCATCAGCGTCATCAAGCTCATGAGCGCCAATTCCATCGAGCGCGTGCGCACGGCAGCGCTGCACACCTTCGCCGATGCCTTCGTCTTGAACAAGAAGGACAAGGACCGTGGCTGAAGCGGTTTACATCCTGTGCGCGCTGACCAGCATTCTGTGCGCGGCGCTGCTCTTTCGCGGCTACCGCGCCAACCGCACGCGCCTGCTCTTCTGGGCCAGCCTCGCCTTCCTGCTGCTCGCAATCAACAACGTGGTCTTGTACATAGACCTGGTGATCCTGCCTTCGTTGCCCGATCTTTACTGGTATCGGACAGGTTTCGCCCTGGCAGCCATGCTGTTGCTCGTATTCGGACTCATCTGGGAAACCCGGTAGGCGCCGCATGAGAACGTTTGCCTGGGGAGTGCTGGCGATGGCGAGCCTGATCGCGGCACTCTTCTTCCTGCGCTACTGGCGTGCCAGCCGGGAGCGGCTGTTCGGCTTCTTGGCGCTCTTCTTCGTGGGCATGACGGCCAACTGGACAGTGCTGGCGATAATCGACCATCCGGTGGACGAGGCACGGCAGGTGCACGCGTACATCATCCGTCTGGTCGCATCCGTGATCCTCATCATCGGCATCATCGACAAGAACAGGCGCAGCGGCCGCCTGTGAGCACGTATGCCTCAGGTGATCGGGGTGCCGCCGACGGCCAGCAGCAGTTGCACGGTGTCGAGGTACTGGCGTGCCTGCGACTGCAGGAACCCGAGCTGTGCCCGCTGGCGCTGGCGCTGCGCATCGAGAACCTGCAGCAAGCCTGAATTGCCCGCCTGGTAGCTCTGGCGCGCGAGCTGCAGGCTCGCCTCCGAAGTGTCGCGCGCGTCCGCCTGTGCTGCGACGAGCTGCGCATCGTGCTCGAGAGCATCGAGCAGGTCGGCTACCTGACCGAAGGAGTCCAGCACGACTTGCTGATAACGAGCGGCGCTTGCGTGCAGCGCATCCAGCGCGGCACGCCTCTGCGCGCGCAGCGTTCCCCCGTCGAAGAGCGGCTGCGTCAGTCCAGCGATCAGCGACCAGGCAGCGGAGGAGGCGTCGAAGAGCTTCGCCGGGCGTAACGCCTGTTGCCCGAGTGTCGCAGTCAATGCGATCTGCGGATAGAGGTCCGCGGTTGCGATGCCGACTGCCGCCGTCGCGGCGTGCAGCTGCGCCTGTGCCGCCATGATGTCCGGACGGCGGCGAACGAGCTGCGAGGGCACGCTCACCGGCAGCCGGCGCGGCAAGCGGATATCCGCAAGCTCGAGATCGGGCTGCGACCATTCGGCCGGCGGATGGCCGAGCAGCACGGCGAGCGCGTGCCGGGCCATCGCCAGCTGTTGATAGAGCGGCGGCAGCAGCGTCTGATCGCTCGCCAGCTGGCTTTGGGCGGTCAGCACGTCGAGCTTCGATACGGAGCCGCTCTCGAACGCCGTCTGCACGAGATTCAGATTGTCGCGGTCCTCGGCGAGCAGCTCCGCGGCCGCCTCGATCTCGCCGCGCTTCGCCGCGATGATGATCGCTTCCGACGCCA
This sequence comes from Steroidobacteraceae bacterium, assembly GCA_036000265.1. Lineage (GTDB taxonomy): Bacteria > Pseudomonadota > Gammaproteobacteria > Steroidobacterales > Steroidobacteraceae > 13-2-20CM-66-19. Next base: position 5,171 of record DASYGA010000120.1, read on the forward strand.
CATCTCCCGTCAAAGTCAGCTGTGCGGCGTCGAGCTCGCTGCGCTGGTACTGCTCCAGCGCCCGGCGTTGTTCCACCGAGCGTGCAATGGCGCCGTCGTAGTCGAGGAGGTAGCGCACGCTCGCCCCGACCGCCTCGTAAGTGAAAGGTGCGACCGCGAAAGTACCGAGGAATTCCGCTCCATACTTCTGTCGTCCGCTACCCGCCTGCAGGCCCACCTGCGGATAGCGCTGTCCCGACTGCGCCGCCACCAGCTCGCGAGCCTGTGCCAGCGTGTCCTTGGCGGCCGCCAGATCATGATTGTCGGCGATGGCGCGCCGCATCAGCTCATCCAGCTGCGGGGACCCGAAAAGCCGCCACCATTCGGGGGCGGCTGGGGCGCCGAGCAGGATCCGCTGCGAATAGGCGTCCGCCGCAGGCGCGTGCCGCTGCGCGGCAGCGGCGGCCGAACCGACCGGGCTGGATTCTGCCGCAGGCCGGTACGCGGAGGCTCCCGGCGCGGCGGGCCGGTGAAAGTTGGGGCCGACGGTGCAACCGCAAAGCAGAGCCGCGACGGCCAGGCCACACGCGCCGGGCGTCACTCGCCCAGGGCTCCGCTCGACACTCACGTGCTCATGCCATCACCGCCGCTTTCGATGCGGCATTGTACCCCGAGTATCGCGATCGCCACCGGACATCCCGGCTCATGCGCCGCATCTGCTGATCGCTATCGAATGCCGACAGCTCGGCTGTAGAATCGCTGCATGTCCTTTTCAGACCTCTTCCGCCGGCGTGGCTGGCTCGCCGCGGCGCGCATCGGCTTGCTCGCGTTTTCATCCATCGCATCGACGGCCGCAATCGCCGATGTCACGGCAGCGCCGGCACCCTTCGTGCCCACTCCGGCGCAACTTTTCGGGCCGCTCTTCGTGCAGGTGCAGATGGATGCGCTGTTCCCCGACGGGAAGGCATTCCCCGATGCGGTACCGAAAGCCCCGCCCCCAGTCATCCTGCGCCGCTATCGCACGACCCAGCCCCGCTCGCACGCGGCTCTGCTGCGCTTCGTGAAGAGCAACTTCTCTCTTCCCACGGAGGCGCGCACGCCGCCCGCGCACCCCGACAAGAGCCTGGAGGCGCACATCGCCAGACTCTGGCCGCTGCTGACGCGGCAGCCTGCCGTGCCGCCCGCCTACTCATCGCTTCTTTACGTGCCGCAGCCGTACGTGGTGCCCGGCGGGCGCTTCAGGGAATTCTATTACTGGGATTCCTATTTCACCATGCTCGGGCTGATCCCCGACGGCCATCGCGATACGGCCCGCGACCTGGTGGCCGATTTCTCCTACATGCTGGGCGAATACGGACACATTCCCAACGGCGCGCGCACCTACTACCTGTCGCGCTCGCAACCGCCGGTGTACTACCTCATGGTCGGGCTCCTCTCCTCCGACCCGGCGGGCGCATGGTCACGTCACCTCGCCGATCTCGAGCGCGAGTACGCTTACTGGATGGAGGGCTCGGCCGGCCTGCATCCGGGAATGGCACGGCGCAACGTGGTGGCGATGCCCGACGGCTCCATACTCAATCGGTATTGGGATGCCGCCGACACGCCACGCGACGAGTCCTACCGCAACGACGTGCTGATTGCGCGCGGGTCGCACAAACCCGCGGCGCAGGTGTATCGGGACATCCGCGCCGCGGCCGAGAGCGGCTGGGACTTCAGCTCGCGCTGGCTGGCGGACGGGCGGCATCTCACCACCATCCACACCACCGACATCGTGCCGATCGACCTCAACAGCCTGCTCTACGGCCTGGAACAGGCGATCTCCCGCGGCTGCGCCGTGCAGCACGAGTCCGCATGCGCGCGCGGTTTTGCCGCCCGGGCCCGCCGCCGACGACGGGCGATCGACCGCTACCTGTGGGATCCCGGGGCAGGTTATTTCATGGACTATGACTGGCGGCACGACCGGCGGACCGGAGAGCTCAGCGCGGCGACACTCTATCCGCTCTTCACCGGTGTCGCCGACATCAGGCAGGCGGATGCCGTCGGCTCGGTGACGCAGACACGGCTGCTCGAACAAGGCGGTATCGTGACCACCAACATCACCTCCGGGCAGCAGTGGGACGCTCCCAATGGCTGGCCGCCCCTGCAGTGGATCGCGGTGATCGGCTTCCGTCGTTACGATCAGCCGGCGCTGGCGCGCGAGATCACCCGCCGCTGGCTGGCCACCGTGCAACGGGTCTTCACCAACACGGGCAAGCTGGTCGAGAAGTACGACGTCGAGCACACCCTCCCCGGCGGCGGCGGCGAATATCCTCTGCAGGACGGCTTCGGCTGGACCAATGGCGTGACACGCGCGCTGCTCGGGCTCTACCCTGACCTTGCACCCGGTAGGCATGCGGCGGCTGCGGGCGTAAACTGAAGGCATGGCAACGGGTTGGGCCGGCGACGGCGCAGTACAAGATCAGATCGATGCAACGGTGACGGACGGCATCCTGCGGGCGAAGAGCCGGCTGCCGCAGGGCCCTGGCCTCACCCATTGCGCCGATTGCGGCGCGCAGATCCCCGAGGCGCGGCGCAGAGCCGTCCCCGGCGTGCGCCTCTGCACCGCCTGTCAGGATGCCGACGACCGCGATAGCGGCCAGTTCAGCGGCTACAACCGCCGCGGCAGCAAGGACAGCCAGCTCCGCTGACTCCGGCGGCGCTGTCGGACATTCCCGCCTCGCCCCGCCCCGCTCGTGGCCGCCCCATGTCACTAATAGCACTTCGTGACGCCCATCTCGCGCTCGGCGACCGGCCGTTGCTCGATGGGGCGCGGCTCTCCTTGCTGTCCGGCGAGCGCCTCGGGCTCATCGGCCGCAATGGCACCGGCAAATCGACGCTGCTGCGGATCATCGCCGACCAAGCCTCCCTGGACGAGGGCGAGCGGCAGGTCCGCGATGGACTGAAAATCGCGCTGGTGGAGCAGGAGCCGGAGCTCCCCGCGGCGCACACGCTGCGGGCGAGCCTCCTCGAGCGTGCACGGGCCGGCTTGCAGGGCTTCGCGAGCGGCGCCCTGCTCGATGACGAGCGCGAGCGCTGGAGATTCGAGACGCGCCTGACCGAGTTCCTGCACCGCTTCGAGCTCGACCCGCAAATGGCTCCGACCACCGGCTCGGGCGGCGAGCGCAAGCGTGCAGCCCTGGCCCTTGCTCTGGCGGCGCGACCGGATCTGCTGCTCCTGGATGAGCCGACGAACCACCTGGATATCGGCGCCATCGAGCGGCTGGAGGAGCTGCTATTGAGGATGCCGGCCGCGGTCGTGGTCACTCACGATCGCGCCTTTCTCGATCGCGTCACGACCCGGATCGTGGAGCTCGATCGTGGCGTGCTTCGCTCCTACCCCGGCAATTTCGCGGCGTACGAGACGGCACGCGAGCAGGAGCTCGCCGCCGAAGAGATCAGCAACCGCAAGTTCGACCGATTCTGGGCCCAGGAGGAGGTCTGGATCCGCAAGGGGGTCGAGGCCCGCCGCACTCGCAACGAGGGACGGGTGCGCCGGCTGGAGCGGCTGCGTCTCGAGCGGGCCGCGCGGCGCGAGCGCCTCGGCGCGGTGAAGATCAGCCTCGATGCGGGCGCACGCTCCGGCCAGCTGGTCGCGGAGCTCACCGAGGTCGGTAAAAGCTTTGGCGGACGCGCACTGGTCGCGCAGCTCTCGATGCGCATCCTGCGTGGCGATCGCATCGGCCTCATCGGCCCGAACGGCGCCGGCAAGACTACGCTCATTCGCCTGATCCTCGATCAGCTGCCGCCCGACGAGGGCAGCGTGAGGCTCGGCACGAATCTCAAGATCGCGTACTTCGATCAGCTGCGCCAGCAGCTGGATCCCGAGGCGACTCTCGCCGACATGATCAGCCCGGGCTCCGAATGGGTGGAGGTCGGCGGCGAGCGCAAGCACGTCACGAGCTATCTCGGCGACTTCCTGTTCCCGGCGCAGCGCGCGCGCTCCCCGGTGCGGATGCTCTCCGGTGGGGAGCGCAACCGGCTGCTGCTGGCGCGGCTCTTCGCCCAGCCCGCCAACCTGCTCGTGCTGGACGAGCCGACCAACGATCTCGACATCGAATCCCTGGAGCTGCTCGAGCAGCGGCTGCAGGATTACGCCGGGACGCTGCTCCTCGTGAGCCACGACCGCCGGTTTCTCGACAACATCGTGACCCAGACGCTTGCCGCCGAGGGCGGCGGGTCGTGGCGCGAATACGTCGGCGGCTATAGCGACTGGCTGCGACAGCGAAGTGCCGCGCCGGACCCCGACGACGCCGGCAAGCCGCCGCGGGCCGCGACGATCTCCACGCCGCCGGCGCAGGCCAAACCGCGCACGCGACTGGGCTACATGGAGCAGCGGGAGCTCACTTCACTGCCGCGGGAGATCGAGGCGCTGGAGGAGGAGCAGGCGACTCTCACTGCCAGCATGAGCACGCCGGAATATCACCTGCGCGGTGCGCCGCAGATCCGCACCGATCGGAAGCGGCTGGAGGAGATCGAGGCATTGCTGCACGCCAAGTTCGAGCGCTGGGAAGCACTGGAGGCAGAGCGCAGCCGCCTGGTGCCCTGAGCGCCGGCCCCGGCCGGCGCGCCAGGGCGGCCGATCAGGGCCGGCGCGCGATCAGCGCCACGAGGCTCACGATCTCCGTCACCTCGCCGCGGTCGGCGAGCGCCTGGCGCAGCTCCGACTCGAAGGCACCGATTCGCTCACCGAGCTTCTCGGGTGAGCAGGTGGACATCGAGAGTGCCCTGCCGAGGATTTCATCCGCCGAGATGGGCTTGTGGATGATGACACTGATCGCCTCGAGCACGTTGAATCGCGAGGCAAACAGATGGGACTCATGCGAGCGGTAGTCGGGTGATTTCTGCTCGGCAATGACCGGCTCAGCGTCGCGACCGTAACGGTTGGCTATGGTGTCCAACGCGTCGAGCCAGTGGTTCTCAGCCGTCTCGAGGTGCTCATCATGGAAGAGTACGACCGCGCCACCCGGCGCGATGATGCCGTCGAGCCGCGTCAGGGTTGCGGCACGATCCATCCAGTGAAACGACCGGCCCATCGTCACCAGCCGGTAGGGTCCCATCCCGGGCGCCAGATCATCGGACCCGCCGCCCCACAGCGTCAGCATCACGCCCGCCTCGCGGGCTGCCTCGCCAGCAGCCTGAAGCATGAGCGGCTCCGGATCCGCCGCGGTCACCCGCATCCCCGCTGCCGCGAAAGGAATGGCCAGGAGCCCTGGGCCAGCGCCGAGATCCAGTATCGCATCACCGGACTTCAGCCCCGTGAGCTCGATCACGCGCTCGATGAGCCGCGGGGGGTACGACAGCCGGTAGCGGCTGTAGAAGGGGACGGTACTTTGGAATCGGCTGACGTGGGCGCTCATGGAGTGTAGTCTCGCATATGCCCTTCGCGCGAAGCAGAGCGCGTGCCGTGGGTGCGCGGGTCGCGAGCGCTGGATAAGATGGCCCGGCCCGTGAAACCCTGTTCCGAAGCCTGCGAGCGAAACCGCGCCCCCATTCTCGAGGTGCTGCGGGACCACTTCGCCGATCGCCACGGCGTGCTCGAGGTCGGCAGCGGCAGCGGCCAACATGCAGTGTATTTCGCTGCCGCCCTGCCGCAGCTCACCTGGCAGACCTCCGACCTCGAGTCTAACCTGCCGGGCATCCGGCTGTGGATCGAGGAATCTGGCTTGCCGAACCTGCCGCCGCCCATCGCGCTCGATGCGACAGGATCCTGGCCTGACGCGCGCTTCGACGCTGTCTTCACAGCCAACACACTGCATATCATGAGCTGGCCGGAGGTGCGCGCGCTCTTCGCTGCGCTGCCGAAGGTCCTCACCGATAATGCGGTGCTCGCCGTGTACGGCCCCTTCAACTACGACGGCCGCTTCACCAGTCCGAGCAACGCCTCCTTCGACGCCTGGATCAAGCAGCACTACTCACCACAGAGCGGCATCCGCGACTTCGCCGCGGTCGACGAGCTGGCGCGCTCGGCCGGCTTCGCTCTCGTGGAGGATCGGCCGATGCCGGCGAACAATCGCACTCTCGTCTGGCGACGCACTGCCACGCTGCCAAGCGAGCCGCGATCGTGAGGCTGCGCGGCCCGCCCGCCCGCCGCGGCGGGTATTGCATTGATTTCGGCTAGCGCAGCGGCTGCGGGATGGCTTCGCCGTCCTTGCGCGGGTCGGATGCGCCGTAATTGACGCCGGTGCTGAAGTTCCGCAGCACCGCCTGGCCGCCGCCCATGACTTCCGAATAGTCGCCTTTCAGCTCGATCTCATGCCCGCGCGCGGCGAGCGCGGTGCGGACATCGCCCGGGATCCGATCCTCCATCATCACGTCGCATCCGTCGAAAGTCATCTTGGTGAAGCGTGGAGCCTCCAGCGCGGCTTGTATGTCCATCCCGTAATCGACCACGTCGGAAACGAACTGGGCATGCGCCTGCGCCTGATTGAAGCCTCCCATGATGCCGAAGGCGATGCGGTCCTCGCCGTGCTCCATGAACGCCGGGATGATCGTATGCAGTGGACGCTTGTGGCCGGCGAGTCCGTCGGGAGAGGCAGGATCCAGGTTGAAGAGCGCGCCGCGATCCTGCAGCACGAAGCCGGCACCGTCCGCCACCAGCCGCGAGCCGAACTCCTGGTAATTGCTTTGGATCAGCGACACCATGTTGCCCTGCTTGTCGACCGCCGTGAGGTAGGTGGTATCGCCCGTCGTGGCGAGCGCCGGCTTACCGGGCGACACGTTGCAGTTCGCCCGGCTCATGTTTATCAGCTGCGCGCGCCGCGCCGCATAGCTTCGCGACAACATGGCAGCGACCGGGATGTGACTGAACCGCGGATCGCCCACGTAACGCAGTAGATCCGCATAAGCCAGCTTCTTCGCCTCGATCATGATGTGCAGCGCGTCGGTGGAGTTGTGACCATAACGCGCCAGCGGGAAGCGCTCCATGATGTTGAGCATCATGAGCGCGGCTATCCCTTGCCCGTTGGGAGGCAGCTCGTAGACCGTCCAGCCGTGGTAGCGGGTGGAGATGGGCTGCACCCACTCGCTCGAGTAGTCGGCGAGATCCTTGGCGGTCATGGTGCCGCCCAGCCGGCGCGACAGCGCCAGAATCCTTGCGGCGATCGGCCCTTTGTAGAAGGCGTCACGGCCGCCGCGAGCGACCAGCTCGAGCGATCGGGCGAGGTCGGGATTGCGAAACACCTCACCGACGGCCGGCGTATGCCCGTCGATCAGGTACGTTCGCGAGAGACCGGGGTCGGCATGCAGGACGGCCGCGGAATGGCTCCAGTATTCGGCGGCCCATTCCGGCACCGGGAACCCGTCGCGCGCGTAGGTGATTGCGGGCGCCAGAACTTCCGCAAGCTTGCGGGTGCCGAAACGCGCCAGCAGCTTCGACCACCCGTCCACGACCCCCGGCACCGTCACGGTATCGATGCCGAACTCCGGCATCTTCGTCAGGTCCTTGGATCTCAAATGGCCGATCGTGAGCTTCTCCGGTGACCAGCCGCTGGCGTTGAGGCCGTAGAGCTTGCCGGCCTTGGCGTCGTACACGATCGCGAACAGGTCGCCGCCCATGCCGTTCATCATCGGCTCTACGACGCCCATCACCGCATTGGCCGCTACTATTGCATCGATCGCGTTGCCCCCCTGGGCGAGGATGGTCGCTCCGGCCTGGGCCGCCAGCGGACTTTCCGCGGCAACGATCCCGCCGCGGCTAATGACCATGGAGCGCCCCTGGGATCGGTCCTGTGCGCTGGCGGGCACTGCCAGCCAGCCGAACGCAAGGAGAGCCATGGCAACGCCGCAGAGAGTCCGTATGCGGGCGCCTGCCGCCAGGAGCTGTGGCTTTTCCGGGAACATCGACTCCCCCGTCCGTCGCGTGGATGACGGGGAAGACTACTGCCGGCTCCGCAGAGGGTCCAGCCGAGGATCGTCACTTTGCGGTGGCCCGACCGCCATTGCCGGCCATCTGCGGCACGGGTTGATTCAGGCGGCTGCCGCAGGCGCGGCAGACAGGTATAGTTGCCCGCGGCACCGGGCGTTGAATGGTGGGCAAATGACCGGGAGAACGTCATGCGGCTGTTGGGGAATATCATCTGGTTGCTCTTCGGCGGGCTCGCTACCGGGATAGGCTGGTGGGTGGCGGGCCTTCTGGCCGCCATCACGATCATCGGCATTCCCTTTGCGATAGCGGCTTTCCGCATCGGCACGTTTTCCTTCTGGCCTTTCGGCCGGGAGGTCGTCGACCGCCCCGAAAGCGGCGAGGCGCGCAAGCTCATCATCCTCCTCGGCAACATCATGTGGATCGTCCTGGGCGGCATCTGGCTTGCATTGGCGCACTTGTTCTTCGCCCTGCTGCTCGCCATCACCATCATCGGGATACCCTTTGCTCTGCAGCACCTGAAGCTTGCCCATCTGTCGCTCACGCCTTACGGCAAGATGATCGTCGTGCGGCCGTGAGCGGGCCAGTCGAGCGTCCTCGGCCAGGAGCAGCGATTTGAGCCAGATTTCCTGCCAGAGCTGCGGTGCAGGCGGGATCTACAGCTTCAGTTGGGAGCAGGCGCAGTCGAGCCCTTACCCGCAGATGCGGCGGGATGTGTCTGCGTTCGTGCGTCCGCGTCAGTTGCGCTACGGGACGCTGTACGAATGCGCTGCCGCAGTGCTCCGCAACACCATCCATCGCATCCCGGCCGTCCACGCCCGCGTAGGGCCACGATGTCGAAATCGCCCGTAGCCGCTCGACCAGTATCCGAAACTCGCCCTCTTCAGAGAAGCCCGTGAACCACCAGGAGACCCGATCATGCCGAATACCGTGAGCCTCCATCGCATCCTGGCCACGACGCCCGAGAAGATCTATCGTGCGTTCCTCGAGCCGGACGCGATCGCCCAGTGGATCCCGCCGAACGGCTTCACCTGTACCGTACATCAACTGGAGCCAAAGGTCGGCGGCTCCCACAGAATGTCCTTCCGGAACTTCACCACCGGCCAGGGCCACTCCTTCGGCGGCCAATACCTCGAGCTCGCTCGCAACGAGCGCCTGCGCTACACCGACAAGTTCGATGACCCCAATCTGCCAGGCGAGATCCGCGTGACCGTCACCCTGAAGAAGGTCTCCGTTGGCACGGAGCTCACCATCGTGCAGGAAAACCTGCCGGACATCATTCCGGTCGAAGCCTGCTATCTCGGCTGGCAGCAGTCGCTGCGCAACTTGGCGAGACTGGTGGAGCCCGATATCAACCAGTGAGCGTGGCCTCCGCTTGACAGCATCGTGGCGCCAGCCGCATCTTGCGCGGCCATGAGCATCGTGAAGAAGAGCGCCCGGCAATCCCCGAAGGACGCCTTCGCTACTGCAGCAGTGCGCTGAGCCGCGGCTGCGATGTCTGGGCAGACAGATGGCCTGCCCGTTCCGCGGCGCTACTGGGCAATCGCCGCGATCCTGCTCGCCATCTCCATGTCGGTGCTCGACAGCACCATCGCAAATATCGCCCTGCCCTCCATCGCCCGCACCTTTCGCGTCACGGGTGCGTCATCGGTGTGGGTGATCAATGCCTATCAGCTCGCCATCCTCGTCGCCCTGCTGCCGCTCGCCTCCCTGGGAGAGGGGATCGGATACCGCCGCGTCTCGCAGGCGGGCCTGGCGGTGTTCACCCTGGCATCGCTTGCCTGCGCCTTCGCCCCGTCGCTGAGCGTGCTGTGCGCGGCGCGCGTGGTTCAGGGACTCGGTGCCGCCGGGATCATGAGTGTGAATGCCGCTCTCGTGCGCTTCACTTATCCGCAGCACATGCTCGGGCGGGCGATCGGAATCAACGCCTTCGTCGTCGCAACTTCCGCCGCGGTCGGACCCACCGTAGCCTCGGCAGTGCTGGCCGTGGCACAGTGGCGCTGGCTGTTCGCGATCAACGTCCCGATCGGCATCGTCGCCATCACTGTCGCGATCTGCGCTCTGCCGGCGACGGAACCTGCGCCACGTCGCCCCGGTTATGCCGGCACTGCGCTCAACGCCGGCGCGCTCGTGCTGCTCGTGACCGGCCTGCAGACGTTCGCGCACCAGCGGACGGCGCCCCTCGCCGTGGCGCAGATAGCCGTGGGGTGCATATTCGCGTTTGCGCTGGTGCGCCACGAGCTCGGCAGCCCGGCTCCTCTGGTGCCTCTTGATCTGCTGCGCATCCGGCTCTTCAGACTTTCGATCGCCACCTCCGTCTGCTCGTTCATCGCGCAGATGGCCGCGATGATCGCCCTGCCGTTCGGAATCCAGCAGCTGGGCCGCAGCGCGGTGGAGACGGGGCTGTTGATGACACCCTGGCCGGTAGCCGTGGCATTGACCGCGCCAGCCGCAGGCCGGCTCGCCGACCGGTATCACCCCGGCATCCTGGGCGGCGCGGGCCTGCTCATCCTGTCGGCGGGGCTGTTGCTGCTCGCATCCATTCCCCATCCGGCGACCGCGTGGGATTTCATCTGGCGCATGGCGGTGTGCGGCGCCGGCTTCGGCCTGTTCCAGTCGCCCAACAACCGCGCCTTGCTCGCGTCCGCTCCGCGAGCACGCTCCGGCGCGGCGGGCGGAATGCTGAGCACCGCGCGCCTGCTGGGGCAGACCGTCGGTGCAGCGGGCGTCGCCATCCTCTTTCGCAGCTATGCCCAGCGCGGCGCGGGAATGGCTCTTTACATCGCCGCAGGCTTCGCAATTGCCGCGGCGCTCCTCAGCCTAAGCCGCCTGACCACCGAGCCCGGTCATCCCGGGCACATGACCTAAGCTCCCCATGTTCCCGGCTGGCAGGGTGCTCATGCGATCTTTCTCAGTTGAATGCGCTGTTCCGCAACGCGCAGGCCGCAGTAATAGATGATGGTCACGATCGCCGCGGAGCATACCTGCCAGGGTATGAAGTGCCCAATGGAGGTCGGCAGCAGCCATCTGGATTGACCGAGAAATACCCCTAGAATCAGCATCGCGATCGCCCAAGGTGCCGGCCAGGAAAAGCACTCCGCAAGCCCTGCCACCTTCCTGTAGAACAGGGAGACGGGCTCGGCATGGTAGCGGCCATGAAACCAATCGACCACCAGGATGAAGCTGAACGGAAACAGCAGCGAGCCTAGCAGCGAAAGAAATCCCTGGATGAAGTCGAGGATGCCGAGGATCGCCAGTACGGTGGAAAAGATGCCGAGAACGATCACCAGCGACGGCTGCAGCATCCGATGAGATCTCTCGCCGGCGACATTGATGACGGCGAGCAGGCTGGTGACGGCGGGATAGAGGTTCATCGCGTTGCAGTGAGCGATCGCCAGGATCACGCCGATTGCGGATATCTCCCCCCAGACGGGCAGGCTCTTGCCGAGCATTGCGATGTTCCAGTCGCCCGTCATCTGCAGCGCGACCAGGCCCAGCGCACCCATGACGAGCACGGCGGCCATGACACCGACACTTGGCGCCAGCATGTACAGGGCGCGGCTCAGAGGCTTCTCCGTGGAACTGATCGGCGTACAGAAGCGCGTCACCGTGGGGAAGATATAGGCCCACGCCAGCAGGCTGAAGCTCAGGATGAGATCGATGTCCTTGCCCCAATCGACGACGCCCTGGTCTACGGGGATGGCAAAGGGATAGCGCGTGAACAGGTAATAACCGAGGACCGCATAACAGAGGAGAAACACCAGGGCGGTGTAGTTGTAGAACTTCTGCAGCACTTCCATGCCGAAAAAGACGAGCGCTATCTGCACCACCCCCAGGATCACGTACCACATGATTCCGTAGCCGGGGAAGATCGCCCCGAGGATCTGGCCTCCAACATCAGTATTCAGGCCGAACCATCCCGCGCCGACGATGGTGTAGAGGGCCGCGAGCAGTGTCGCGCCGCCGAGACCGTAGGTGCGCCGCGCCATCACCATGGAGATGATGGGTACCTGACGGCCCATGTGCGCCAGCAGCATTGAGGGCACCAGGCCGACCAGCAGCGCCAGCAGGTTGAGCCAGACGAAGTCCGACAGACCCACGCCCTTCAACACCAGGCCGATGACCGGCGTCGTCGCCGAAGCCGAAGCCAAGCCCCAGATCACGAACAGCGAGCCCGGGCGCATCTTGCGCTCGCGAGCGGGTACCGGTGCGATACCCAGGGTTTCGAAAGCGTGTGTTTCCGGGCTGGCCGACTCGGTCATATATGGGCTCAAAAAATGGGGGTGCGTGCTGCGGGGCTCAGCTCTTTTCGAGCTGGGCTGCGGCGAACGCATTCGGCAACAGCTCCGCCACGGTCCAGCGCTGCGGCTTGCCGGCGGCCTCGCAGTAGACCGGGACATCCGGCGCCGCGAATTCCGCCACCACCTGCCGGCAGGCACCGCAGGGCGACAGCAGGTCGGCGCCGCTGGAGGCGACCGCCAATGCGGTGATGCTGCGGGCACCTGCGGCAACCGCAGAAAAAATCGCAACGCGCTCCGCGCACATGCTCAGTCCGTAGGAGATGTTTTCCACGTTCACACCGGTGAATACCCGGCCGCGGTCGTCGATCACGGCTGCCGCGACGTGGAAGCGGGAGTAAGGCGCATAAGAGCGCTCGAGGCACTCCCGCGCCCGGGCGATGAGGGAATCCGCATCGGTTGCCATGTGCGCCGAGCCTCCGAGGTATGGCCTCATTCGCCCGCGGTCAACCGCGCGTACAGATCGGGCCTGCGGTCACGGAAGAACTGCCAGCGGTTACGGACCTCCTGCACCATCTCCATGTCCATGTCGTGCACCAGCAACTCGTCGCGCTCACGGCTCGCTATCGCCTCGATCTGCCCGCGCGGATTGACGAAATAACTCTGGCCGTAGAACTCGCCGATGTCCCACGGCAGCTCCCGGCCGACGCGGTTGATCGCGCCGATCCAGCAGCCGTTCGCCGCGGCGGAGGCAGGCTGCTCCAGCTTCCAGAGATATTCCGACAGGCCGGCAACGGTGGCCGAAGGGTTGACGATGTATTCCGCGCCGTTCAGCGCCAGTGCGCGCCAGCCTTCGGGGAAGTGGCGGTCATAGCAGATGTAGACGCCGAGCTTACAGTAGCGCGTCTTGAATACCGGCCACTGCGAGGCACCCGGCTTGAAGAAGAACTTCTCCCAGAATCCGGCCACCTGCGGGATATGGGTCTTGCGGTACTTGCCGAGATAGCTGCCGTCGGCGTCGATGACGGCCGCCGTGTTGTAGTAGACACCGGCGACCGGATCGGCCTCGTAGACCGGCACGACGATCACCATCCCGTGCTTCCTCGCGTGGCCCTGCATTTCCTCGATAGTCGGCCCGGGGACCGGCTCGGCCGCGGCGTACCACTTGGCATCCTGGCTGGGGCAGAAATAAGGCTGCGTGAACACCTCCTGAAAGCACAGCACCTGTACCCCGCGTGCGCCGGCCTGCTCTATGAGCGGGCGGTGGGCCTCGAGCATGGCCTGGCGGATCGCCTGCGGAGACTGCTCGGTCGGGGCCTTCAGCGCCATCTGTATCAGCCCGCCACGTAGCATGGTCATCGTTGGTCTCTCCTGTCAGCGTGTCACGGCGGTGGGTCTCGCCAGCCGCGCCTTGCGGCCGAGCGCCGCGAACACGGGGGCGAAGGCGGGACGCTCGAGATACCGGCCGGCGCCGCGCTCGGCCCGCAGGTCACCGCGCGCGTAGACGACCTTGCCCCGACTGATGGTATGGGTCGGAACGCCGGTCACCGTCCGCCCCTCGAAGACGTTGTAGTCGACCAGCGAGCGCTGAGTCTTCGCGGAAATCGTCCGGGTGGCCTCCGGGTCCCACAGGACCAGATCGGCGTCGGATCCGGCGGCAACGGCGCCCTTGCGCGGATAAAGATTGAAGATCTTCGCCGCATTCGCCGAGGTCACCGCGACGAACTCGCTGGCCGTCAGCCTTCCGGTGTTCACCCCCGCATCCCAGACGACCATCATGCGCTCCTCGATGCCGCCGCAGCCATTGGGAATTTTGCGGAAATCCTCGCGGCCTGCCGCCTTCTGCGGCGCGCAGAACGTACAGTGATCGGTTGCCGTCGTCTGCAGGCTGCCCGCCTGCAGACCGCGCCAAAGCACCTCCTGGTGGCTCTTTTCCCTGAATGGCGGACTCATCACATGCGCCGCGGCGACCGCGAAGTCCGGGTGCCGGTACACGCTTTCGTCGACCGTCAGATGGCCGGCGAGCACCTCGCCGAAGACCCTCTGGCCGCGTGCACGTGCGCGCGCGATGGCCTCTGCCGACTCGGCGCAGGATACGTGCACCACGTAGAGGGGCACCTGCAGCACCTCGGCAATCGCGATCGCACGCTGCGCCGCCTCGGCCTCCACCGCCGGCGGCCGCGACAGCGGGTGGCCCTCCGGACCGCTGATCCCCTGCTCCATGATCTGCTTCTGCAACTGGAAGACGAGCTCGCCGTTTTCCGCGTGCACCGTCGGCATCGCGCCGAGCTCGAGCGCGCGGCGGAAGCTGTTCACCAGCGTCTCGTCGTCGGCCATGATGGCGTTCTTGTACGCCATGAAGTGCTTGAAGCTGTTGACTCCTTCCTCCCGGACGAGGGTGCCCATGTCTGCGTGCACCTGCTCCGACCACCAGGTGACCGCGACATGGAAGCCGTAATCGGCGGCCGCCTTCTGTGCCCAGCCGCGCCACTTCTGATAGGCGGCGAGCAGCGGCTCTCCCGGATCGGGAATGACGAAATCGATGATGCTGGTCGTGCCGCCCGCGAGACCCGCAGCCGTGCCGCTGTAGAAATCATCGGCAGCCACGGTGCCCATGAACGGAAGCTGCATGTGCGTGTGCGGATCGATGCCTCCGGGCAAGACCAGTTGGCTGCCGGCGTCCAGTACTTCAGCACCCGCCGGTACCTGCAGGTTTTCGCCAACAGCGGCGATCACGCCTTCCGCACACAGCACGTCGGCGCGCCGCGCGCAGTCGGCGTTGACGACCGTCCCGCCTCGAATCAGCAATCCGTCCATCGCTGGTCACCTCCGCACAAGCTATTCATACCAGGCCGCAGCCGCGAAGGATGAGCGACACGACGTGCTGCGTGGCCCTTGCCTGCGCCTCAAGATCGAGAGCATCGTGCCCGAGCACGGTGCAGATCTGGACCTCGAAGTCGGCGTAGGTCTGCGTGGCCGCCCAAATCGTGAAGAAGAGATGCATGCTGTCGAGCGGCGCCATGCGTCCCTGCGCGATCCACTGATCGATGACGGCCGCCTTTCGCCGCACCAACGGACGGAGTTGTCGCACGAGCGTGCCGCGTAATTCCGGCGCCCCGTGCAACAACTCGTTGGCCCAGACGCGTGATGCGTACGGGCGCGTGAACGACTGGCGCATTTTTTCGCGGATGTAGCATTCCAGCGCTTCTCGCGGCTCCGCTTCCGCGACGATGGTATCCGCCGGCGCGAGCCACTCGCGCAAGGTCCGCTCCAGCACCGCCTGGTAGAGCGCCTTCTTGCTGCCGAAATAGTAGTGGAGGTTGGGCTTGGGCAGACCCGCCGCCGCGGCGATGGCCTGCATGGTGGCACCGCCGAAGCCGGCCCCGGCGAAGACGCGCTCCGCCGCGGCGATGATGGCGGCCTGCTGGTCGGCCCGGCTGCGAGACTTCCGGGTCCTGCCCTTCCTCCCGGTGCTCGCAAGCGCCGCTCGGCGCCGCGACCCGGCCGCGGGCTGCTTGCGAGCCGCACGCGCTCTGCCCGTGGCTCTGGCGGGCGCGATCTCCTTGGACCTCACGGCCATCAGGCCCGCCTTCGCAACGGGTTGTTCGGATGCGCGGTCCACTCCAGACGCTCTCCGCTCGCCGCAAGCCCCGTGCGCCGGTCGATCTCCCCCGGCGCGAGCTCCCGCAGAGTGATGCACCCCGGCACCGGACAGACGTTGACACAGAGATTGCAGCCCACGCACTCCTCCTCTTTGACCTCGAAGTGGCGGCGCCCGTTCTGAGTGCACGTGATCGCCTGGTGCGCCGTATCCTCGCAGACGATGTGACAGCGGCCGCACTCGATGCACTGGCTCTGATCGATCACCGCCTTCGACACGCGGTTCAGATCCAGATGGCTCCAGTCGATCACGCTGCCGACCGCGCGGCCGCGCACCTCGTCCACGCTGGCGAAGCCCTTGGCATCGAGGTACCCGGAAAGGCCGCTCACCAGCTCCTGCACGATCTTGAAGCCGAACACCATCGCCGCGGTGCAGACCTGGACCGAGCCGGCCCCGAGTGCGATGAAATCGAGGGCATCGCGCCAGCTGCCGATGCCGCCGATCCCGGAGATCGGCAGTCCTGCGGTCTGCGGGTCGCGGGCGATTTCCGCCACCATGTTGAGCGCGATCGGCTTCACCGCCGGGCCGCAATAGCCGCCATGCGTGCCCTCGCCGCCCACCGCGGGACTCACCGTGAGAGTGTCCGGATCGACTCCGATGATCGAGTTGATGGTGTTGATGAGGGAAACCGCATCGGCGCCGGCTTCCTTGGCAGCGCGCGCAGGCGGACGGATGTCGGCGACGTTCGGCGTCAGCTTCACGATCACGGGCAGTCGCGTGTACTGCTTGCACCAGGCCGTCACCATGCGGATGTACTCGGGAACCTGGCCGACCGCCGAGCCCATGCCGCGCTCGCTCATCCCATGCGGACAGCCGAAGTTGAGCTCGACCCCGTCGCAGCCGGTGTCCTCCACGCGCGCCAGGATGGCCTTCCAGGAGTCCTCCCGGCAGGGCACCATGATGGAGACGACCACCGCCCGGTGGGGCCAGCGGCGCTTGATCGCCGTGATCTCCTGGAGATTGGTCTCGAGATCCCGGTCGGTGATGAGCTCTATGTTGTTGAAGCCGATGAGGCTGCGGTCCACGGCGAGCAGCGCGCCGTAGCGCGGCCCATTGACGTTGACCAGCGGCGGGCCGGCCTCTGCGAGCGTCTTCCACACCACCCCGCCCCAACCCGCCTCGAAGGCGCGCTCGACGTTGTAGGCCTTGTCGGTCGGCGGCGCGGAGGCCAGCCAGAAGGGATTGGGGCTGCGGATGCCGCAGAAATCGATGTCTAATCGGGCCATGGACTTTCCCGGATCACCTGTCGGAGCGCGCGCGGGCGCCCTGCAGGTGAAGATCGATGTTACGCGCCGCACGCAGGCCATGAGCGACCGCGTCGACCGTCAGATCCTGCCCCTCGGCAATGCAGTCCCCGCCGGCCCATACGCCCGCGACGCTCGTGCGGCCGGACTCGTCGACGGCAATGCGGCCGTTGCGCAGCGACATTCCGCACCTGGCAAGCACCGGGTTGCCCAGCCGCTGCCCGATCGCCTTGAGCACCATGTCAGCCTCGAGTATACATTCCTCGCCCGTCGGCGCGAGGCGCCCGTCCACGATCTGCTGGCCGGCGAAGCGCACTGCGGTCACGCTGCCGCGTTCGCCGAGCACCTCCATGGGAGCGAGCCAGTGCAGGATGCGGACCCCGCGGATGCGGGCCAGGTTCTGCTCTTCCACGGAGGCCCGCATGTGCTCCGGGCCGCGGCGATAAACGATGTCGACGCGCTCGGCGCCGAGCAGCTTCGACTGCACGGCCGCGTCCACTGCCGTCATGCCGCCGCCGATGACCAGCACCCGGCGGCCGACGGGCACGGTACCGGGATCCGCCGCCTGGCGCAGCGTGCTGATGAATTCCACCGCTTCGGCGACGCCGGCGAGCGCCTCGCCCGCGACACCCAGCTGATGCGTGTCGGCGAGGCCCAGACCGAGGAACACGGCATCGTGTTCCCGCCGCAGCGCCTCGAGCTGATCGGCGCTCGTCAGCGCCCAGCCGCACTGCAACACAATGCCTCCGATCGCGAGGAGCCATTCGACCTCGCGCTGAGCGTAGTTGTCCGCGGTCTTGTAGGCGGCGACACCGTACTCGTTGAGACCGCCTGCCTTCGGCCTCGCATCGTACAGCGTCACCGAATGCCCGGCGCGCGCCAGCGCGTGCGCGCAGGCGAGTCCCGCCGGGCCGGCGCCGACCACTGCCACGCGGCGCCCGGTGGACGGCGCACGCTCGAATATCTGATTGTCCGCGCTCGCCATCAGGCGATCGACGGCGAAGCGCTGCAGCCGCCCAATCGCCACCGGGCGCCCCTGCTGGACGTTGCGCACGCAAACCTGCTCACACAACACTTCCGTCGGGCAGTCGCGCGCACAGAATCCGCCGAGCGGATTGGACGTGAGGATCGTCTGCGCCGCCCCTCGCACGTTGTCCTCGGCGATGCGCTTGATGAAGGACGGCACATCGATGCGGGTAGGACACGCCTGCACGCAGGGCGCATCGAAGCAATACAGGCACCGGCTGGCGTCGAGCAGCGCCTGCGCCTCCGTGAGCGGGGGCACATGATCGGCAAAATGCGCGGCGTAGGCCTCGGCGGTCAGGCGCCCAGGTCGAATATCCGGTTTTCTGTCCGCGCTCAACGCTGCTTTCCCCGGCGGCACCCGACGGATTTCATCATGCACAAATTTGACCAATTGGTCAATCGCGGGCGCTCACACGCGCCCCGCGTACGGCATGGCGGCGGCCTCCTTTGCGAGTCCCACCGCCCGCATGCCGGCGGCATAGAAGACAGCCGACACTCCCAATGCGATGAACCAGGCGTAGTCGTACAAATTCGCGAAGAACGCACTCACGTGTGGGAATGCGTGCGGCAGGCACGCGTGCAGAAAGCCTGGCGCGCACGGCAGCACGCCGACGAGAAACGCGCCGATCGCGATCGGATTCCAGCCGCGGCGGTAGTGATACCGGCCGCCCTCCTGCCGGAAGAGAGACTGCACGTCGATGCTCCGGCGGCGGATGAGGTAATAGTCCACGATCAGGATGCCCGCCACGGCCCCGAGCAGCGCGGAGTAGCCGACGAGCCACGTGAAGACATATCCGCGCGTGCTCGAGAGGATCTTCCACGGCATCATGAGCAGCGCGATGAGTGCCGTGATGTAGCCACCCGTGCGGTAGCTGATGCGCTGCGGATGGAGCGAGGAAAAATCGAAGGCGGGTCCGACGAGATTGGCCGCGAGGTTGACGCTGATCGTATCCACCAGCAGCACGAGCAGCGCGATCAGCACGCCCGCCCCGGTCATGCGGCCGGCAAGGGTCACCGGATTCCAGATCGCCTTGCCGTAGATCACGACCGTGGCCGAGGTGACGAACACCGAGAGCGCGGCGGTCAGCCCCATCGGCACGGGCAGGCCGATGGCCTGACCCACGAACTGATCGCGCTGCGACCTTGCGAACCGGGTGAAGTCCGGGATGTTCAGCGCCATCGTGGACCAGAAGCCGACCATCGCGGTGAGCGACGGCCAGAACACCGAGTAGAACTGCCCGGCGGCTCCATCAGCCGACCCGAGTCGCGAGGGCTGGTGCACGATCGGGCCAAAGCCGCCCGCCTTGTCGTAAGCCCAGACGAGCAGCATGACGCAGATCACGACCTTGATCGGCGCGGTGTAGGTCTCCAGCCGCCGTATCGATTCGATGCCGTGCACGATGAAGTAGAACTGCATCAGCCAGAAGATGAGAAAGCACGCCATCTGCCAGGCATTGATGCCGAGCACCGGGATCAGCGGCCCCCCGAGCGGATGACCGGTCAGCACGCCGATCAGCGTGTAGATCATCAACCCGCCGAACCAGCTCTGGATGCCGTACCAGCCGCAGGCGACGAACGCGCGCAGCACCGCCGGGAAACGGCCGCCCAGCGTGCCGAACGAGCAGCGCACCAGCACCGCGTAGGGGATCCCGTACTTCGCCCCGGCGTGGCCGATGAGCAGCATCGGGATGAGGACGATCAGGTTGCCGAGCGTGACGGTGATCACCGCCTGGTAGGCCGACATGCCCGAGCCCACCAGGCCGGCCGCCAGGGTGTAGGCCGGCACACACATCACCATGCCGAGCCAGAGCGCCACATAGTGGTACCAGCACCACGTCCGCCGCTCCGGCCCAGTCGGGGCAAGATCGCGGTTCCACAGACTCGCCGCAATCTCCTCGTCTGCCGTCATGCCGCGCCTCGGTCGATTCGGACAACGCCTCGGACTTCACGATCAAACGGCGCCGCGCGGAGGCTCACCGGACTGCTCAGGCGGTAACCAGCGTCTCGCGCACGATCGGAGGAGGCGATGTGCGTTCCGCGGAAATCGTCGTTGCGGTCCGCAGCGCTTCGGCTGCTCCTGCCGCCTGCTCCGGCAATCGCGCGTGCGCCACTGCGAGCGGCCGCTCCTTGCCGACACGGTCGCCGATTGCGGCCACATCGCTGAAGCCCACGGCCAGATCGAGTTTC
>DASYGA010000172.1:0-7968 GCA_036000265.1 Steroidobacteraceae bacterium
ATCCGACGCGGAACAGCCGCCCATCACCAGCGGGATCGCTGCGGTGAGGGCAATCAATGACAGCCTCAGCATACGGCCTCCCCCGGCCCAATGACGTGCGCACATGGCCGGCTACAGCCCGAATACATAAAGCACTCCTCCCGGGGCCGTGTACTTCTTGATGTCCGGCACCGCACCGACGATGCCGAGCGCGGCGGTTGGATCAGTTTCCGAGACGCTCGGCAGCGCAGCCGCCGGAAGCCAGCCGCCGACGCCGGAATACACGGCGATGTACTGCTTGCCGTCCGGCCCGACGAACGTCATCGGCTCGCCGACAATTCCGGAGCTGGTCTTGAACTGCCATAGCACCTTGCCGGTGCGCGCATCGACGGCCCGGAACCAGCCGTCGAGCGATCCGTAGAACACGAGATTGCCGCCGGTCGTGAGCACGCCGCCGAACAGCGGCAGCTTGTTCTCTTTCAACATCCAGACCGGCCGCGCGTCGGCGACATCCCACGCAATGAGCGCGCCCTGCCAGCCGTCGGGTCCCGGATACATCGTGACCTCGGTCCCGAGATAGGGCGTACCCGCAATGTAGTTCACCTTGTGAGGCGTGTCTTTGAAACAGTCGTTATGCGCCTGGATGTAGAGCACCCCGGTCTGCGGATCGAAGGAGCTCGGATTCCAGTCCCGGCCGCCCGTAGGGGAGGGACAGATGTTCTGCGTCGTGCTGCCCTCGTGCGGCCGATAGGCCGGGTCCTCGTCGGGGAGTCCCGTCTTCAGGCTGAAGGAGCGGGCCCAGTTGACCGGCACGTACTTCTCGGCCGACAACAGCTCCCCATTGGTGCGATCGAACACCTGCACGAACCCCATCCGTCCGGGATGGATCAGCAGCTTGCGCATCCGGCCGTGCCACGGCATGTCCACGAGAATGTTCTCGACAATCGTGTCGTAATCCCAGGCATCGTGCGCATCCTCCTGAAAGGCCCACTTGGCCATTCCGGTAGCGGGATCGCGCGCGAAAATGGTATCGCTCCACTTGTTGTCACCGGGCCGCTGGGAGGGGTTCCAGGTGCCGGGATTGCCGGTGCCGTAGTAGATGAGCTTGGTCTCGGGGTCGTACGAGATCCAGCCCCAGACGGCACCGCCACCCAACTTCCACTGGTCCGGCGTCCAAGTCGTGATACCGAGATCCTTGCCGCGGTCCTTGGCGTAGAACGGCTTAAAGTCCGGACCGATGAGGCAGTCCTTGTCCGTTCCGGTGCTGTAGGCGCGCCAGGCGATCGAGCCATCGCTCACATTGAGCGCGGCGATCCAGCCCCGCACGCCGAGCTCGTTACCGGAGTTGCCGACGATCACCTTGCCGTCAACGACGATGGGCGCCATGGTCATGGTCATGCCGTCGTTGATGCTGCCGAGCTTCGTGCGCCAGACCTGCTTCCCGGTTTTGGCGTCCACGGCCACCGTCTCGACGTCGAGCAGGTTGTAGATGATCTTGCCGTCGGCGTAGACGGCGCCCCGGTTGACCACATCGCAGCACGCGACACCCTGGGATCGCGGATCCGGCAGCGGGTCGTAACTCCACTTGATCGGACCGGTGGGGTCCTTGAGGTCGATCGCAATCAGCTTGTCGGGGTATGGAGTCACGACATACATCGTGTCCCCTACGACGAGCGGCTGACCTTCCCAACCGTGGGCGATGCCGTCCGCCATCGTCGATACGACCTTGAGGCTGCCCACATTGGTCGAGTTGATCTGATTCAAGGGGCTGAAGCGCGTGCTTGCGTCATCGCCGGCCGGCAGCGTCCATTGGCCATCGGCGAGGGGCGCGACCGTATGGATGTCCGTCGCCGTCGGCAGGGGGTTGAGCAGCTGCAGCGTCGGGGCGCCCGTGGCGCTCGGCGGCGGCGGCGAGGAGACGCTCGACTGCGGGAAGGCCGCAGGGGCGGCAACTGCGAGCGCCGTGAAAGTGGCGGCGGCAAACGCCCCCCGTGTCGATCGTCGCCTGCGGTCAATTGCCGTCACGTCATTTACCTCAGTGTGTAAAGATAAGCCGCCACATCCCGCGCCTGCTGCTCGTTGAGCCCCAGGGCCGGCATCGCGGTGCCGGGCTCGATCGAAACCGGGTCCATGATCCAGTGGACGAGATTCGGCGGCGTGTTGGGCACCTCGCCGCCAATATAGGTCCGGCGGGCAAACAGGATGAGCGGCGGGGCCACCAGGCCGTCGGCATCCCTGATGCCGGGAATCGTGTGACAGGCGCCGCAGCGGTACTTCTCGATGAGCTGCGCGCCGACTTGGCTGTCACCGCCCGGCACGACTTCCGCAGCAGACGTGTACCGGCCGCCGCGGCAGCCCCCGAGAAGCAGGAGCAATGACGCGGCGATCGCGAGGCCGGGAAGCGTGGACGATCTCATCTGACAAACCCACACTCGGGCAGCACGAACACCCCGACGGTCTGCCACAGGATTGCGATGAGGAACACGGCGCTGACGAGCATGGCCGCGGCCGCCAGATAATCCGAGCGCAGCCGCGCCCGAATCGACAGAAACGATGGGTCGTGCGACTGCCGCCATGCTCCGATCCCGATCCAGAGCGCCACGGCGGCCGCGACCACGGCGGCCGCGCCGATGCCCCAGAGGATGGGGCGGGTATGCGGGAAGAGGGCCATACCGCCGATGTCGGCCGGATTGCCCGACGGGCAGGCGCCGCTCGAGATCAGCCAGTTGAGCATCTCCTGGAACCCGAACGCGACGGGCGCGGCAAAGATGCCGTACCAGATGCCCCGGCGAGTGGGTGGAAGCGGTGTTGCGGCCATCGTCTGGAGGATCCGTTCAGTGAAGCGCGGGATTGGCCGCGACCACATGGTGCGGACCGATGTACATGATGGCGTACATCACGAACCACACTGCGGTCACGAAGTACCAATACATCGCCGCGTTGCGATAGGAACCGTGAGGAGGCTTGTCCGTCGGTCCTAAGCGCGGCAGCATCGCCGCGTAGAGGAGGAACAGCAGCCCGAGAATCGCATGTGCCGCATGCACCCCCTCGATGGTGTAGAAGATGGATGTGTAGGTATTCTGCGTGACGGGCTGAATCCTCGATGCCGCGTCGTAGGAGTAGGCATTGAGCACCAGGAACCCGCAGCCGAGCAGGATGGCGAGGAGCAGCGCGCCCCGCGCCGGCAACTCGCGCCCCTGCCGCAGCATCCATCCGCCCGCCCAGAGGGCGATGCAGCTCAGGAAGAGGATGAACACCATGGCGGTCGGCAGCGTCAGCGACGGCGCATCGCCTATGGGCCAGCGCGGCTGCATGTGGCCGAGGTAGTAGTAGCTGAAGAAAAGTGCCAGGAAGACCATCGCCTCCGAGGCGATGAACCAGGCCATTGCGCCGGTGCCGCGGCCCTGATCGATCGGCAGATCGCGGATCGCCTGCGCGCTCACCCACTCGCGGCTCGTGCCGTTGCTTGCGGCCAAGGCGTTGGCGTTCATTCGGCGTGTTTCTCCTCTTTCGGCCATAGCCAGCCCGCCGTCACCGCGATTCCCACCACGATCGGCGCCAGCGTCCACCACATCGACCTCACCAGCGCGAGGCCGGCGATCGCGCTCAGCGCTAGCGCGAGCACCAGCGGCCAGATCGAGTCTTCCGGCATCTTGGCGAGCCCGATCGGCACGGCATCGAGCCAGGTCGTCGAGATCGTCATGCGCTCGCGGTCGAGCACCCGCGCGTCCTCCGGGTCGTACTCCTCATCGTGCTCGTCCCAGAGAGGATGCCGGCTTTGCACCGTGGGGATGTGCACCGATCCATAGGGCGGCGGCGGTGACGGCATCGACCACTCCAGCGTGTCGGCATTCCAGGGATTCGGGCCCGCCGCCTGCCCGTACTTTGCGCTCACCAGGAAGTTGATCACACTCAGCACGATTCCGGCGGCGAGGAGGAAGGCTCCCACGGTCATGGCCAGGTTCCAGTCGCCCCAGCCCAGGCCGGCGCTGTAGGTATAGATCCGCCGCGGCATGCCGAGAAGCCCCAGGAAGTGCATGGGGAAGAAGGTCGCGTTGAATCCGATGAGGATGGTCCAGAAGCTGATCATGCCCAGCCGCTCGTTCATCATCCGGCCGGTCATCTTCGGCAGCCAGTAGTAGAAGCCGGCGAGCACCGGGAACAGGTTGGCGCCCACCAGCACGTAGTGGATGTGGGCGACGATCCAGTAGCTGTCGTTGAGCTGCCAGTCGAACGGGATGAGCGCGGTGATCACCCCGTTGAGGCCGCCGATGACGAACACCGCTATGAAGGCGAGCGCGAAGCACATCGATGTGGTGAGGACCGGCTTGCCCTTCCACAGGGTCGCGATCCAGGCGTAGATCTGGATCGTGCTGAAGATCGAGATCATCATGCTGGCCGCGGCGAAATAGCTCATCGACATGAACGGCTCGCCCGTGGCGAACATATGATGCATCCAGACGCCGAAACCGAATGCCCCGGTGAGGACCGTCGAGATCGCGACATACGCATAACCGACGATGGGCCGGCGGCTGAAGACCGGCAGCAGCATGGAGATCATGCCGGTGGCCGGCAGGAAAATGATGTACACCCATGGGTGCGCGAAGAACCAGAAGAGCTGCTGCCACAAAAGCGTGCTGCCGCCGTTGCGGACATCGTAGAAGTGCATGCCCCAGTTGCGATTGAGCAGCAGGAAGACGCACGCGACACACAGCGTCGGCATGGCAAGGATGGACAGAACGGAGTTCGTGCTCGTGCTGTACATGAAGATGGGCATGCGGTTCACCGACATGCCCGGCGCGCGATGCCTGAAGATCGTCACCAGGAAATTTATTCCTCCGACCGTCTGCGAGATCGTAAGAAAGATCAGCGCGATGGCGAAGTAGTCCATGTTGACGCCGGGCGAGTACTGCTTCAGCGTATACGGGGTGTAGGCGAACCAGCCGGCATGGGGCGCCTGGCCGACCAGAAAGCTGGTGTAGATGAATATCCCCGAGAATAGAAACGTCCAGTAGCTGAAGGCGTTCGCCCGCGGGAAGGCCATGTCGCGCGCGCCGATCATGAGGGGAACGAGATACACGGAGAACCCGGAGAGGACCGGCGCGGCATACCAGTAGATCATGGTGCTGCCGTGCATCGTGAAGATCTGGTCGTAAGTCTCCGGCGCGAGCAGCTTCATTCCCGGCTGCGCCAGCTGCAGCCGCAGGATGAGCGCCTCGATCCCCCCCGCGAGCAGGAACACCATCGAGGTGATGAGATAACGCAGGCCGAGAGTCTTGTGATCTACCGTCGTCAGCGAGCCCCACAGTGTCTTCGGGGTCTCCCACAGGTAGGTGAGCCGGGTCGAGATCGCGGTCGAGCTCATCGCACGTTGTTGTCGCTTGTTGGAGTTGGTTATTGGCGACAGCAACCCGGATGCCCGCAGCCGGGGCGCTGCAAAGCTGTAAATGTTACGGCCCGGCCGTTTGGCTCGGCATCGCTCGCCCGGGCTTCCGCGCCCAAGCGGCAGCGGCTTCAGCGCGGCCTTGCCGAACACCTCAATTGCCGTAAAATTCACCGATGAGCATACGCATCCGCTTCGCGCCTGCCCTGATCCTCGGGGCCGCCCTCCCCCTCACCTTTGCCACGGCCCTAGTCCACGCGCAGAGCGCGGACGCTTCGGCGCCTGCGGCAGACTCGCAGCAGGAATCCCCGGCGCCCGGGCAGCCGGGATCGCCGGTGGAGTACCCCCCGCGCCAGAACGGGCTCGCAGAGGCCACGCTGGGGGATGCGGAGGCGTACTTCACCGCGCCGCTGCACTGGAATGGCCGCGACTGGGAATACCTCGGCGGCGCACTCGCGGCGATCGCCATCGCGCACCACTACGACACCCAGGCGCGGACGCATTTCGACAGCGGCTCGCGCTCGCCCCTTGGCCCGAAGGAATCCGGTGAGCTCACCGACGCCCTGCCCGGCGCTGCCCTCTTCCTCGGTACGTGGGGCTACGCCACCCTGATCGGCAGTCACGCCGGCGAGGGGGAGGCCTGGAACATGCTCGAGTCCGGCGGCCTGAGCTTCGTCAGCGCCTATGCGCTCAAGTACATCGTTCGCCGGCAGCGGCCGGATGCCACCACCGACCCCAACCACTGGTTTGGCGGCGGCACCTCCTTCCCCTCCGAGCACGTCACCGCGGCTTTCGCGATCGGCACCGTGCTGGCGGAGTCCGGCAATCCGGAGTTCCGCTGGGTACGGCGCGTCATCGGCTACGGAGTCGGGTTCGGCACCGCTTACCTGCGCATGAAGCACAACGCGCACTGGCTGTCGGATACCGTAGCCGGTGCCGCCCTCGGCGCGGCGACGGCGCATTTCGTGATGGACCGCAGCGCGCAACGGGAGGAGGCGGAAAATACCGAGGTCTCGGTAGTGCCGGTACAGGGAGGCATGATGCTCGCCTTCAGCATGGATGTTTCCAACTAGGGACGCCTCCTCGCATCGCCCAGCAGCCAGCGGACTTCGCCCTCGCAGGGATCGAGGACCCGCCGCGGCTGCTCGTTCCAGCCCAACGTGCGCAGCAGCGCGAATGCCCGAATCCGTGCGGACGGGAAGGCCTCGCGGAGCCTCCCGGCCGCGGCGAGCAGAGTGCGCCCGCGCGTGATCACATCGTCCACCAGGGTCAGCTGCAAGCCTGCGCCATGGAGCCCGCCCGCGAGGCTGCTTCGGCCGACGGGCATTCCGCCCCAAGGCGTGCCCGCGACAGCGAAGGAAGCGTAATGCTCGAGCACCGACGGACGCTCGCCGGTGGCTGCAAAAGCGGATTTCCTCACCGCATAACGGCGCACTAGCAGCGGCTCGACCGCTGCCGCAAGGCCAACCTCTCTGAGGCACCAGGCCAGGCGCTCCCCTACCGAGCGCCCCGCCTGCGCAGGCGCGCTCCCCGGAACCGGAACCAACACGACGCGGCCGCCGAAGGCCGCCATGAAGCGCCCGTGGCCTGACGCTTCCAACCAGACCCGGGCGGCGAGCCGCGGCAGCCAGATGGGATCGGCGGCCTTCAAATTTGCGCAGAGCAGCCTGCCTTCCTCGCAAACAGCTCCACTGCCCGCGGGCAGGTAGGCGAAACACGAAGAAAACGGCAGGGCCGGGAACGAGACCTCGTCGGCGCCAGTACTGCATAGCGTTGCTCCTTCACGCGGAGAAGTCGTCGCCAAGCCCCGGCGGATCGGGCGTTTGCGCCGCGTGCTCTCGATCGCGTGCGGCGCCCCGGACGCGTCGGTTCTCCCCGGAAGGTAGACTTTCCGCCCCCCTTGCCCGAAGGCTTTTCCAGGCCTCAACGGCCCGTCGCCTGATCTCGTCCATGGTGAGCGGCCGCGCGCTTGCCTCTCCCTGCCCCCGGTCGGCCTGCTGCTGCCGCGAGCGATACGCCAGCCAGTCCCGAACCGCCTGCTGCCGGCGAGCTTCCATCCCCTGCGGAGGAGCCGTCCGCTGCGGCGGAGTCGTCCCCTGTGCGCGAGCGGCTTCCTGCACTGGAGCGCTCGCTTGCGCGGGAGCGGCTGACTGCACGGGAGCGGCTGCTTGCGCGGGCGCGTTCTCCTGCCGCAGCGGTATCTTCTCTGGCGTCTTCGCTGGCGTCTTCGCTGGCGCATTCTCTAGCGCATTCTCTTGCGCCTTTTCCGGCACACTTTCCGCCGCCTTTTGTTGCAGCTTCTCCCGTCTGGCAGCGAATCGCTCCCGCTGTCGTCCCCTGATCCGCTCCGCCACCTCGCTTCGCTCGCCACTTCTTTCCGCCTTCAATGCTCCCCACGGCAGCCGGGGCGTAGGCTCGCGGTCGATGCCTTGCGCCTCGAGCGTCCGATGATCGATGCGCGCCTCGCTGTTGGCTTCGCGCAAGGAATCGTTCGCCAGGTCCGCCCAGCGGGAGCGCAGCGTGACGAACTCCTGCCGGGAGGGAGGTAACCCGAGCTCGCTGCGTGTCTCACCCGCCATGTCGACGCCCGTTTTCGGGCCCAGGCC
>DASYGA010000181.1:0-3969 GCA_036000265.1 Steroidobacteraceae bacterium
GCCGGCGTCGAGGGCACGCACACCTGCATGTTGGATTCCGCGCAGAGCTGCAGATATCTCTCCAGCCGCGCGGAGGAGTGCTCGGGTCCGGCGCCCTCGTAGCCGTGGGGCAGAAAGAGCACGAGCCCGCAGTAGCGCTCCCACTTGGCCTCGCCGGAGCTGATGAACTGATCGATGATGACCTGGGCGCCGTTGGCGAAGTCGCCGTACTGGCCTTCCCAGATCGAGAGACAATTGGGCTCCGTGGTCGAGTAGCCGTACTCGAAGCCCATCACCGCCTCCTCGGAGAGCACCGAGTCGATGATCTCGACCCGCGGCTGCGGCTCGGCGAGGTGCTGCAGCGGAATATAGACCCGATCGGAGCCCTGATCGTGCAGCACCGCGTGCCTGTGGAAGAACGTGCCGCGCCCGCTGTCCTGGCCGCAGAGGCGCACGGAGAAGCCGTCCTCCACCAGTGAAGCGTAGGCGAGCGTCTCGGCGCAACCCCAGTCGAGCGGCGTCTCGCCCGCGAGCATCTTCTTGCGATTGGCCATGATGTGGGCGACGCGCGGGTGCAGCGTCAGCTGCGAGGGCAGCTCCAACAATCGCTTGCCGAGGGAGTCCAGGCGCGGCCGCTCCACGCCGGTGCGCACCCTCTCCGTCCAATCCGCCTGGGAGTAACGCGTCCAGTCGACCGTGAAGTTATTGCCGATCATCCCGAGCGCCGCCCGCGCCTGCGGACGGCCCTCGTCGAGTCCCTCGCGATACTGATCCAGCATCGCTTCGGTGTCCGGCTGGGTGAGGACGCCCTCGGCCACGAGCTTCCCGGCATAGAGTTGCCGGGTGGTCTGATGTTGGCGGATGACTCCGTACATGACCGGCTGGGTCGCGGCCGGCTCGTCGGCCTCGTTGTGACCGAGGCGGCGGTAGCAGACCAGGTCGATCACCACGTCCTTGTGGAAGCGCATGCGGTACTCCAGCGCCAGGCGGGCGGCGAATACGGCCGCTTCCGGATCGTCGGCGTTGACGTGGAAGATCGGGACTTCCAGCATCTTGGCGACATCGCTGCAGTAGAGCGTGGAGCGGGCGTCGCTCGGCTCCGAAGTGGTGAAGCCCACCTGATTGTTGATGATGACGTGGACGGTGCCGCCCGTGTAGAAGCCCCGGGCCTGCGAGAGCTGCAGCGTCTCCATCACCACGCCCTGGCCGGCAAACGCCGCATCGCCGTGGATCAGGAGCGGCAGCACCCGCTCGCCCCGGGCGTCGTTGCGCCGCTCCTGGCGCGCGCGTACCGAGCCCTCCACCACCGGGTTGACGACCTCCAGATGCGACGGGTTGAACGCGAGCACCGTATGAACGTTGCCGGCGGCGGTGCGCAGGTCCGCGGAGAAGCCCTTGTGATACTTCACATCGCCCGAGCCCTTGAGGTGGCTGAGGTCGTAGGCACCCTCGAACTCCGAGAACAGCGTCGCCGGCGACTTGCCGAGCAGGTTCACCAGGATGTTGAGACGGCCGCGGTGCGCCATGCCGATCACGACCTCCTCGATGCTGGCCCCGCCGCAGCTCTGGATGAGGTCATCGAGGAGCGGCAGCAGCGTTTCCCCGCCTTCCAGCGAGAAGCGCTTCTGTCCGACGTACTTGGTGTGCAGATAGCGCTCGAGGCCCTCGGCCGCGGTGAGCTGCCAGAGGATGTTGCGCTTCTCCTCCGCCGCGAAGCGATGCAGGAGCCGGCCCGACTGGAACTGGTCCTGCAGCCAGAGGCGCTCCTGCGAGTCCGACATGTGCGCGAACTCGGCGCCGATGGGACCCGCGTAGATGGTCTCCAGCTGCTGCAGGATCTCGCGCAATCGCATTCGCGGCGGCACCGCCGGGGTGCGGCTGGCGGTGAAGAACTCCGCATCGAGATCGGCCGGGCCAAGGCCGAAGTAATCCAGCTGCAGCACCCGAGGCCGTGCGCGGCGCATCAGGCCGAGCGGGTCGAGGTTTGCGACCAGATGGCCGCGATTGGTCCAGATCTGGATGAGCCGCGACACGGCGGCCTGCTTGGCATTGACGCCGTCTTCCGTCGGCGGCGGCGCAGCGGCGGGCACACGCGGCTGGCGCGCTCGCGCGGCAAGTGCCGCTTCGACGGGTCCCTGCGGACGCTCCGCACCCTTCGGGCCGGGCAGGCCGTCGAAGTAGCGGCGCCACTTATCCTCTACGCTCGCGGGATCGCGCAGGTATTGCTCGTAGAGGGCATCGAGAAAGGCGGCGTTACCGCCGAAAAGAGGTGTAGGTTCGAGCATGGGGAGGGGCGAACAGCGAAGCGCTAGTCTAGCGGAAACGGACGCGGGAGGAAATTGAAAACCGCGTGCCAATCGTTGAATTAAAAGGAATTAAGGCTTCTTACAGCTGCCCGAGGAGGCGCAGCTCGTAAGCAATCAGCAGCGCGTAGCCGGCGAGCACCGCGTAAAGCAGCAGCGCGACCGGTAACCGCCCGAACGCCTTGAGGCGCGAGAGCACCGTGAGCAGCACCACGCCGATCCCGGTCAGTCCGACCTTCACCACCACGAAGAGCGCACCCGAGCCGCCGATCAGCGGCGCGAGCAGCGGATTGAGCTCGTACGCGCCGCGGCTGATGAGCACGACCGTGAGTATCGCATCGCACGCGCAGAGCACGAGAATCAGGGTGGCAATCGCAAGCCACCACGGGTGATACCAATCGATCGCACCGAGCGCCTGCTCGCCGGTGCGCCGCGGCCCGAGCCGTCGCGGCTTGAGGCTGCCGTAGAGGAGCGCACGTGCCACGCGGGTCCGCCTGTCAGGTCCGCGCCGCCGCTCCTGGCCTCCGTCGGCGGCGGTGGGATCGCGGCGATTGAACAGAATGGGCACGAGTTCTTTCTTTTCGGTTGCTGGCGCGGCAACTTCCGATTCTAGCGGGAGAGCAGCCGCCATGCCCGGCGGCGGTCGTGATGAAGATCACAGGCTGCCCGGAACTGCCTCTTTCGCCGTCCGTTGCAGAGCCTATGACACCTGTCATCGTGGCCTTGTTCGATGATTACGGCATCGCCGAGCGCGTCCGTACGCAGCTCGTCGCGGACGGGTTTCCGACCGACCGGGTAGAGCTGACCTCTCTGCTCGAGACCGGCCAGGCAGACTCGCAGCCCGGCGATGCCTTCGTGGCGCGGGTCGCCAATTATTTCCACACGCTGCTCGATCAGGGTGAGGAGCGCAAGGCCGGTGCGGAGGAGTTCGCCCGGCGGGTGCGCAACGGCAACTCGGCGATCACCGTGCATCCGCGCACGGACTACGAAATCGAGAGCGTGCGCACGATCCTCCACCGCAACAAGCCGGTCGCGGTGGAGGAGATCCTGCATTAGTGCCGTGCGGCGGCGCCCGCGGCGTCGTGTGCGCGCCGCCCGGTCTCCAGGAATACCTTCATCCGCAAGAGGTCATCGTTGAGCTCCGACTTCGGGTCCGCGCCGAAAAAGCGCGCCACCGCATGCCCGAGCGCGCCGCCTGGCGGCGTGTAGCTCATCGTCACGAGGATGCGAGTTCCACCCTCCTTCGGCTCGAAACGCACCAGACCGGAGTGCTCGACGGCGGAGCCCGGAAGCGTTCGCCATCCGATGAGCCTGTTGGGCTCGAGGCGGGTCGTCACCGCCTCCCAGGTGATGGTGCGTCCTGCGGGACCCTCCACGGTCCATTGCGACGTACCGTCGCCCCGCAACCGCACTTCGCGCACGTGAGTCATGAACTCGGGGAAACGCTCCAGCTGCGAGAACGCTTCAAACACCTGTTCGAGGGGAGCGCTCACGTCGATGCACTTCTGCAGCTCCATCGCCGGACTGCGCGCTCCGACCAGCCGATCGATCGGCATGTTGGTGCTGCTGCGCGCAACGAGCGCCGCTCCGGCGAGCCCGCCGAGGATGCCCAACGCGCCCCGCTTGCCGAGGAGAGCGTTGAGGAGGAGCGCCCCGCCCGCCGCACCCATGACCACGCGCACACCCG
>DASYGA010000225.1:0-19856 GCA_036000265.1 Steroidobacteraceae bacterium
TGTAGCTGTCGGGCGAAGCCTGCGCAAACGGCGCGTGCGACAGCGCATACGGCAGGTGGATGCCGAACAGGTCGAGGAAGTTGAGCAAGTACCCGGACCATCCCACCGAGACCGTCGCGACCGCGAACATGTACTCCAGGATGAGATTCCAGCCGATGAACCAGGCGATACCCTCGCCGAGAGTCGCGTACGAATAAGAGTACGCGCTGCCCGATACCGGGATCATGGCGGCGAACTCTGCGTAGCAGAGCCCGGCGAATGCGCAGCCGATACCGGCGATGATGAAGGAGAGCGCGAGCGCGGGGCCCGCGTGCTCCGCGGCCGCCGTTCCGGTCAGAACGAAAATCCCGGTACCGATGATCCCGCCGATACCGAGAAGGGTGAGCGCCGTGGCCGAGAGCGTGCGGTTCAGTTGCTGTCCCTGCGCGTCGGCTTTCTCGATTTCGGCGATCGACTTGGTGGCAAAGAGTTGGCGTAGCATGCGCCGGGACTCTACACAAGCGGTCCGGGCAAAGCCAGCAAGCGCGGGCGGCAGCGGGCGCGCCGCGACCGCAGGTCAGCGCAAATCAAGCCGTTCGCAGGGCTTCCGGAACGTGCGGGGCGAACAGCTCGAGCAGCGCCGCGTACACCTTGGGCGTGCCGGCGATCACATCGCCGCCCTGGGCATACTCGGCGCCGGTGAGGGTGCCGATCCGGCCGCCCGCCTCCTGGATGAGGAGCGTTCCGGCCGCCGTGTCCCAGGGCGAGAGCCCGAGCTCCCAGAATCCATCGACCCTGCCGGCTGCGACATAAGCCAGATCGAGGGCCGCGGCCCCTGGGCGGCGCACGCCGGCCGTGCTCTGCATCGCCGCTTTGAGCATCTGCAGATACGCATCGATGTACTGCGTGTTCGCGCGGAACGGGAAGCCCGTGCTGATCAGAGCGCCCTCCAGCGTGCGCTGCTTGCTCACGCGCATGCGGCGATTGTCGAGGTGCGCGCCGCTGCCGCGGGTCGCGGTGAACAGCTCCTGGCTGATCGGATCGTAGACCACCGCATGCTCCAGCCGGCCCTTCTGCTCGCAGGCGATGGATACCGCGAAGGTTGGGAAGCCGTGCAGGAAGTTGGTCGTCCCGTCCAGCGGATCGATGATCCAGACCGTGTCGTTCTCGCCGCTGCGGCCGCTCTCTTCGGCGAGCACCGCGTGGTCCGGATAGTGGTGGCGGATGATGCCGATGATCTCCTGCTCCGCATTGCGATCGACCTCGCTCACAAAGTCGTTGCGCCCCTTCGAGGTGACGGTGAGCGACTCCAGCCGGTTGAGGCTGCGGATGATGACTTCGCCGGCGCGACGCGCAGCGCGGATTGCGATATTGAGAAGCGGATGCACGGAAGCTCGCCTGGCGGGGGGAGCGGGGCCTTTGCGGCCGCCGCTGATGCGCCCTAGGGTAACATAGACCGGCAGGCCGCCATGGACACCTCCCCAATCCGCATCGTTCTCGTCGAGCCCTCGCACCCCGGCAACATCGGCGCCGTGGCGCGCGCCATGAAGAACATGGGCCTCGAGCAGCTGGTACTCGTTGCGCCGCGGCAGTTCCCGCACGATGAGGCGGTCGCGCGCGCTTCCGGCGCCGATGACGTGCTCGAGAATGCCCGCATCGTCGCCACGGTCACGGAGGCCCTCGCCGGCTGCGGCTTCGTAGCGGCGACGACCTCCCGCCCGCGGGATCAGTACTTCCGTGTCGCGGACGTGCGCGAGGCGGCAGAGCGGCTGCTGTGCGAATCGCTGCACGCGCCGGCGGCGGTGCTCTTCGGCTCGGAGCGGGCGGGCCTCACCAATGAGCAGCTCGAGGCCGCGCACCTTCTGATCCGGATTCCCGCCAGCGAGTCCTACCCCTCGCTCAATCTCGCCATGGCGGTGCAGATCGTCACATACGAGCTCTTCCGTGCCAAAGGCGTGCAGATCGACTCCGCGCCGGGCGCCGGTCCGCTCGCGGATCCTTTGGAGATGCAGCGCCTGTACGAGCATCTGGCGCAGGTGTTGGAAGAGATCGATTTCCGCGACCGCACGCAGGGCGGCACGCACCTGATGGGGCGGCTGCGGCGCCTCTTCCAGCGCGCGGCTCTCGATCGCAACGAGGTCAACATCCTGCGCGGCATCCTGACGGCGGTGCAGAGCCGCCGGCGGCGTGCGGGCGCCGGGCCGGAGCGCCCGTGACAAAATCGTCTGGAACGATTGTGGACGGCGGCAGCCGGCCCGAAGGACGAGGCGCAGGGACGGGGCCTCGCACCGTCGCCGATCCGGTCTATCTGGACTATGCGGCCAGCACGCCGGTGGACCCTGCCGTTGCCGCGGCGATGGGCCGCTGCCTGGTCGCGCCCGAGGCCATCGGCAATGCCTCTTCGACCACCCACCTCTTCGGCCGCCGTGCGGCGGAGCACATCGAGCGGGCGCGCGCCGAGGTCGCGGCCCTCATCGGCGCGGCTCCCGCGGAAATCATCTTCACTTCCGGCGCCACCGAATCCGACAACCTGGCCGTCCTGGGCGCGGCGCGCGCCAACATGCGCCGCGGCCGGCACGTGGTGAGCTCGCGCATCGAGCACAAGGCGGTGCTCGATCCGCTGCGACGGCTGGAAAAGGAAGGTTTCGCGGTCACCCTGCTGTCGCCGGATCGCGGCGGCAGGATCGATCCCAACACGCTGGCCGCGGCGCTGCGGCCGGATACGGTGCTGGCCTCGATCATGCTCGTGAACAACGAGATCGGGACCATCCAGGACATCGCCGCGATCGGCGCTCTCTGCCGTGCCCGCGGCGTGCTCCTGCACAGCGATGCCGCGCAGGCGATCGGCAAGATCCCGATCGATGCACATGCTCTGCCGGTCGACTTCATGTCCATCACGGCGCACAAGCTCTACGGCCCCAAGGGCGTGGGAGCCCTCTACGTTCGCGGCGAGGCTCGAGCGCACCTGCAGCCGATCGTCTTCGGCGGCGGCCAGGAGAGAGGGTTGCGGCCCGGAACGCTGCCCACCCATCAGATTGTCGGTTTCGGGGCGGCCTGCGAGCTCGCCCGGCGCGGCCTCGAGGCGGAGCACGCGCGGCTCGCCGCCTTGCGGGAGCGCTTGTGGCGGGGACTCGCGCCTCTGGGTGGGGTGCACGCGAACGGCGAAGGCGGTCCCTGCGTCCCGGGAATACTCAACGTGTCCTTCGAGGGTGTGGAAGGCGAGAGCCTGGTCACCGGACTGCGGGAGCTGGCGGTTGCCACCGGCTCGGCCTGCAACTCTGCCTCCGCCGAGCCCTCTTACGTGCTGCGCGCGCTGGGCCGGGATACGCAGCTCGCCCAGAGCTCGCTGCGGCTGAGCTTTGGCCGGTTCAGCCTGCCGCGGCACATCGACCTTGCCGCGGAGGCCATTCGCCGGGAAGTCGAGCGGCTGCGGGCGCTCTCGCCGATGGCGGAGCCCTCCAGGGAGCCCGCCAGCCCCAACGAGGTCGTGGGCGAGGCCGGCGGCCCGGGTCAGGAGGTATGGGTCCGGCTCAGGCTCAGTGTGCAGGGCGGCATCGTGAAAGGCGCACTGTTCAAGGCCTATGGCTGCCCCCATACTCTTGCCGTTGCCGCCTGGGTGGCCGAGCGGCTGCGCGGCCGGAGCCGCGCGGACCTGGCGCCGGGGACACCGGCCGAATGGGCCGAGGCGCTCGCGGTTCCAGTCGAGAAACTCGGACGCCTGCTGGTGGTCGAAGATGCGCTCGTGGACTGTGCCCGGCACTGGCCCGAGCCGGGGTAAAATCGCTCTCATGGCCATCTCGCTCACCGAATCTGCCGCCAACCGCATCAAGACCTTCCTCGCCGCCCGCGGGCACGGGGTCGGATTGCGGCTGGGGGTGCGCAAGACCGGCTGCTCCGGCTTCGCGTACGTCATCAACTATGCCGACGACGTCCAGGCCGGCGAGGTGGTCTTCGAGGACCGCGGAGTGAAGGTCTGCGTCGATCCGGAAAGCCTGCTGCTGATCGACGGCACCACCGTGGATTTCGTCAAGCAGGGGCTCAATGAGGCCTTCCGCTTCCGCAACCCCAACGTGAAGGGGGAATGCGGCTGCGGGGAGAGCTTTTCGGTCTAGGCCGGCGGCGAGCCGGCCGATCACGAATTGGCGCAGCGGGCTGCCGAGGGCTAAACTACGCGGCTGCGTTCTGAATATCGACTCCCGAAAGGACCCTCAAAATGGCGCTCGAGCGCACCCTGTCCATCGTCAAGCCCGACGGCGTCAGCCGCAATCTCATCGGCGAGGTTTATCGCCGCTTCGAGAAAGCTGGCCTCACCATCATCGCCGCCCGCATGCTGCGCCTTTCCGAGCGTGAGGCGGAGGGCTTCTACGCCGTTCATCGGGAGCGCCCGTTCTTCAAAGATCTGGTCCGCTACATGACCTCCGGCCCGGTCGTGGTGCAAGTGCTCGAGGGAGAGGGCGCCATTGCGCGCAACCGCGAGATCATGGGCGCCACCGACCCGAAAAAGGCGGCTCCCGGCACCATCCGCGCCGACCTCGCGCTCAGCATCGAGCAGAACGTCGTCCACGGCTCCGATGCGCCCGACACGGCGGCCAAGGAGATCGCGTATTTCTTCAGCGGGACGGAGCTGCATCCGCGCGGCTGATGCCGCGCAAGCCGCCATGACCTCTCCCGAGCCGACCGCGACGAATCTGCTGGGCCTGCCGCGCGCAGCGCTCGAGGCGTTCGTCGCCGACCTCGGGAGCAAGCCTTTCCGCGCGCGCCAGCTCATGAACTGGGTGTACAAGCGCGGCGAGTCCTCGTTCGACTCCATGACGGACCTCGCCAAGGACTTCCGCGCCCGGCTCGCCGAGCGCGCCTGTGTCGCCACGCCGCAGATCGTCACCGCGCAGCAGTCCGCCGACGGTACGCGCAAGTGGCTGCTGCGCGCCGATGCCTCGCAGGCCTTCGAGATGGTCTTCATCCCGGAGCCGGACCGGGGCACGCTCTGCATCTCCTCGCAGGTCGGCTGCGCGCTCGACTGCTCGTTCTGCTCCACGGCGCAGCAGGGCTTCAACCGCAATCTCACCACCGCGGAGATCGTCGGCCAGGTCTGGCTCGCCAGCCGCGAGCTCAGCTCGACTGACCGGGGGGATGTCGAAGACGGGGTACGGACCCGCAAAGTCACCAACGTCGTACTCATGGGCATGGGCGAGCCCCTCGCCAACTTTCGCAATGTGGTGCCGGCGCTCGAAATCTTCCTCGATGACTTCGGCTTCGACCTCTCGCGCCGCCGCGTGACCCTGTCGACTTCGGGGCTGGTGCCGCAGATCTACAAGCTCGCGGAGAACAGCAACGTGGCGCTCGCCGTATCTCTGCACGCGCCCGATGACGAGCTGCGCAACGAGCTGGTGCCGATCAACCGCAAGCATCCGATCGCGCAGCTGCTCGAGGCCTGCTGGCACTACATCGACGAGCAGAACGGCCGCAGCGTCACCTTCGAGTACGTCATGCTCGCCGGTGTCAACGACTCGCCCGCCCAGGCACGCGCGCTCGCCAGGCTCCTGGCCGGCCATCCGGCGAAGGTGAACCTGATCCCGTTCAATCCCTTCCCGGGCACACGCTACCGCCGTTCGGCCCCGGAGACGGTGCAGCGCTTCCGCGATGAGCTGATCCGCCGGGGTGTGCTGGCCACGGTGCGGCGCACGCGCGGCGATGACATCGACGCCGCCTGCGGACAGCTCGCCGGGCGGGTGATCGATCGCACGACGGTACGCCTCGGCAGTCGCACCTTCGGGCTTGCGGTGCAGGCATGACCCGCGCCCTGCGCATTTTTGCCGCCGTGCTGCTCGCGGGCACCCTCGCCGCCTGCGCGAGCCAGCAGGTGATGCGGCAGCGTCACGATGCGGCCATTTACAACACGGAGCTGGGAATCGCCTACATGCGCCGCGGCGACCTGGCCGTCGCGCAGACCAAGATCGACCGCGCGCTCGAGGAAAATCCCGACGATCCGGACGTGCACAGCGCGCGCGCCCTGCTGTTCGCGCGGCTGGGCGACCCCAAGGAGGCGGATCGCGAATTCCGCAAGGCGCTGCAGCTCGCGCCCAAGAACCCCAATTTCCAGAACAACTATGCGGTCTACCTCTGCAGTGTCGGCCGGGCGGATGAGGGGGTGCAGACCTTCATCAGGGCGGCGCACAACCCCCTCTACATGACACCGGAGCTCGCGTACGACAACGCCGGTGTGTGTCTGCGCTCCGCTCATCGGGAGGTGGAAGCGGCGCAGATGTTCGCCGATGCCCTCGCCATACGGCCCGGCTTCGGGCAGGCCCTGTGGCAGCTCGCCGATCTGGACTTCTCGCAGGGCAAGCTCGCGCAGGCGCATCAGGAGATAGAGACCTACCTCGCCGCCAATCAGGAGACACCGGACCTGCTGCTGCTCGCCGTCAAGGTGATGCGCGCGCAGGGAGATCGGCTCGATGCGGCGCTCTACGCGCGCAAGCTGCAGCTCGATTTTCCCGGCTCGGCCCAGGCCCGTGCGCTGGCCGATCTCGGCCATAACCCGGGCTGACCGGTATGGCGGAAGGCATCGGTGCGCGGCTGCGCAGCGCCCGTGAGCGCAGCCGCCTCACCATCCTGCAGGCGGCTGAGAAGCTGCACGTCGATGCGGACATCCTCGAGGCTCTCGAGGCCGAGGACTTCACGGCGCTCGGTGCGCCGGTTTACGTCAAGGGACACCTGCGCCATTACGCGCAGCTGGTAGGAGAGTCGGTGGACGCCCTGTTCGACCTCTACTCGCAGGGTACGCGGGTTCCGGCACCTGATCTGACACGCATCCCCAAGCCCGTCCCGGATGATGCGGGCCGGCTCGTCGCGCCAGCGGTGATGGTGGTTCTCGGCTTCGCAATTGCCGGCCTCGTATGGTGGGGCCTGTCGCTGCCGCATCGGCAATGGCTCACGACGGCGTCGCGGCCGTTGCCGCTGACGATTTCCGCGGCAACGCCGGCCGGTGAGGAGCCGCCCGCCCCCGCAACTCAGCTGGTGCCGCCGACGCAGCCAGTCCGGGTGGCGCTGGGCGGTGGCATGCCAACCGTTGGATCGCACGCAGCCGCTCTGCCGGCACTGGCATCCGTCGCCGGGACATCGCTGCCGTCCAGCGCCAAAGTGGCTGCCGCGCGCGGTGGAGAGGTACAGATCATGCTCACGTACTCCGCCGACAGCTGGACGGAGGTCTACGATGCAACCGGCCGGCGGCTGCTCTACGGCATGGCGAGCGGGCCTGCGACCCGCAAGCTCCACGGCCCACCGCCACTCGATGTCATGTTGGGGGACGCCCGGAGCATCACTCTGGAGGTGGGCGGCAGGGCGGAGTCGATCTCGCCATTCGTGCGGCCCGATCACACGGCCCGATTCCTGATCGGCGCCGACGGACGCCTGCGCACCGCTTCGCGGAAGAAGGGAGGTTGAGTTGACGGTGGAAATCCAGCCGGTCCGTGGAATGAACGACGTGCTGCCGGCGCAGATCGGCGCCTGGCAGCGGTTGGAGCAGTGCGCGCGCGAGCTGCTTGCCTCCTACGGATACGAGGAGATACGAGTCCCGGTCGTCGAGCAGACCGCGCTTTTCAAGCGGGCGATCGGCGAATACACCGACGTCGTCGAGAAGGAGATGTACACCTTCTCCGATCAGGGCGGGGAAAGCCTGACGCTGCGTCCGGAGGCGACCGCCGGCATCATGCGGGCGCTCATCTCAAATGGCATGCTGCGCGGCCAGCGGCACAAGCTCTGGTGTGTCGGGCCCATGTTCCGCCACGAGCGGCCGCAGAAGGGCCGCTACCGGCAGTTCAACCAGATCGACGTGGAGGCGGTCGGCATTCCCGGCCCCGACGTCGATGCGGAGCTGATCGCCCTGACGGCGCGGCTGTGGCGGCGGCTCGGTATCGGGCGCGTACGGCTCGAGATCAACTCCCTCGGCACGCCGGAATCGCGGCGCGCCTACCGGGAGACGCTGGTCGGCTACTTGCGCGCGCACGAGAGCTCGCTCGATGCCGACAGCCGGCGGCGCATGGAGGGCAATCCGCTGCGCATCCTCGACAGCAAGAATCCCGAGATGCGCGCGCTCATTGCAGGCGCGCCGCTACTCACCGATCACCTGGACCCGGAGTCCCGCGAGCACTTCGAGGCGCTCTGCGCCGCGCTCGAGTCCATCGGCATTCCGTTCAGCGTGAATCCGCGGCTCGTCCGCGGGCTCGACTACTACAGCCGCACGGTGTTCGAGTGGATTACCGACGCACTCGGCGCCCAGGATGCCGTATGCTCCGGCGGCCGTTACGATGGGCTCATCGCGCAGCTCGGCGGGGAGCCTACCGCCGGGATCGGCTTCGCGATGGGGGTGGAGCGGGTCGTGGAACTGCTCGTGCAGGCCGGCCAGGGGCCGGTGGGGCGCGCAGCCGATGTGTACGTGGTGGTGAGCGGTGCGCGCGCCAGCGCCGCGGGCATTGGCCTGGTCGAGCGGCTGCGGGATGAGTTGCCGGGCCGGCGGTTCGATCTGAATCTCGGCGGCGGCAATTTCAAGGCACAATTCCGCCGCGCCGATCGCAGCGGCGCGGCGCTGGCGGTGATCCTGGGTGATGACGAGCTGTCGCGCGGTGTGGCCGCGGTGAAACCTTTGCGTAACGAGGCGGGTCAGAGCGAATGCCCGCTGCCTGAGCTGGCCGCGGCGATCGAAGCGGCACTCACCGGCGCCGCGGCGCCGGCAGAATGATTCCTCGAGGTGGGGTGGTGGACGATTTACTGAGCGAACGCGAACAATGGGAAGCCCTCAAGCGGTGGGTGCGCGAGAACGGGCCGGCGGTGGTCGCCGGTGTCGCCCTCGCCGCCATCGGGTTCGGCGGCTTCCGCTGGTGGCAGGCTCACGGCAACAACGTGGATCTTGCGGCCGGCACGATGTATGTGCAGATGGAGAATGCCCTCGCGCACGGTGACCGTACCCAGGCGTTCATTCTCCTCGGAGATCTGGAGCGTCAATACGCCGCTTCGCCTTATGCCGATCAGGCGCGGCTCGCTTCGGCGAAGGCTTTCGCCGAGGACGCCGAGCTCTCCAGGGCGGCCGGCGAGCTGCAAGAGGTCATGCAGCACTCCAGCGACCCCGTTCTGCGCTTGATCGCGCGGCAGAGACTTGCACGCGTGCAGATCGCGCAGCACCAGTCTTCGCAGGCTCTCGCCACGTTGAACGGTGCGGATCCCGGCGCCATGGCGCCCCTCTACGAGGTGGCGCGCGGCGATGCTTATTACGCGATGGGCGACAAATCCGCCGCCCTCGCGCAGTACCGGCTGGCCCGCGCCAGCGATGCGGGCGGCCAGACCGATACCGGGCTGCTCGACCTGAAGATCTCCGATCTGGCGGCGGATGTCGCCACGCCGTCTGCACACGGTGCGGCCCCCGCGCCGGCCGGCACCCATCCCCAGTGACGATTGCGCGCTGCTGCGCATGAGGGCTTCCTTGCAAACCAACACCCTGCGATCGATGCGCTGCTGGGCCGTGCTGGCGGCGGCACTGTGCCTGCTGGCCGCCTGCTCCAAGAACAAGAATCCCGACCAGCCCGCGAAGCTCGCCCCGATCAAATCGACGCTGCGCGTGCAGCACATCTGGAGCGACTCGGTGTCCGACCGCGGCGCCAAGCGGCTGCGCCTCGGGCTGGGTCTCGCGCTGGATGACGGGCACGTATTCGCTTCGGGCCACAAAGGCGAGGTTGCGGCGTTCGATCTGCGCACCGGCCAGAGGCTGTGGCGCACCAACACGCGGCTGCCTCTCGGAGGCGGCCCGGCGGTCCGCGGCAACCTGGTGGTCGTGGGCGCGAGCGACGGTCACGTGGTCGCCCTGAATGCGGCCGACGGCAAGCCGCTCTGGACGGTGCTGATCAACGGCGCGGTGATCGCGGCGCCCGCCATTTCCGACAACGTGGTGGCGGTCCGGTCCGTTGACGGCAAGCTCCGCGGCCTTTCCCCGACCGACGGCCACGAGCTGTGGGAGGCTGGACAGGATGTGCCGTCGCTATCGCTGCGTGGGACATCGACGCCTGTCATCGTGGGCGACCTCATCATCTGCGGCTTCGATGACGGCAAGGTGGTCGCGGTCAACTCGACCGATGGCTCGCAGGTCTGGCAGGCAACGGTTGCCGCGCCGCATGGCCGCACGGAGATCCAGAGACTGGCCGACGTCGATGGACCGGTCACCGTTGCCGGCAAGGATGTGTATGCGGTCGGCTATCACGGTGATGTGACGATGCTCGCGCTCGATAGCGGTCAGACATGGTGGGCGCACAACGCGTCGAGCTACCGTGGATTGGCCTTCGGCAACAGCGCGGTCTACATGGCGACGGCCGATGGACGGGTGGTGGCGCTCAATCCCAGCAACGGCGCGGTGATCTGGAGCCAGCCGGCGCTGCGCTACCGCGGCCTCACGACCGTGGCGGTAAGCGACGACGCCGTGATCACGGCCGACTTCCAGGGGTACGTACACTTCCTCGACAAGAGCACCGGCGCCTTCATCGCGCGTGTGCGCGCGGGCAGACTGCGCATCAGCAACCCGCCGCTCGTCGAAGGCAACGAGGTGGTGGTCATCAACGACGGCGGACGCATCAGCGCCTACCGAATGTCGCCTCGCACATAGCACTGCAGCAGCAGCCCCATGCTGCCCGTCGTCGCTCTCGTGGGTCGGCCCAACGTCGGCAAGTCGACCCTTTTCAACGTGCTCACCGCTACGCGCGATGCGATCGTCGCCGACGTACCGGGACT
The DNA here is from genome assembly GCA_036000265.1 of Steroidobacteraceae bacterium. Taxonomy (GTDB): domain Bacteria; phylum Pseudomonadota; class Gammaproteobacteria; order Steroidobacterales; family Steroidobacteraceae; genus 13-2-20CM-66-19. The sequence continues at coordinate 10,750 of DASYGA010000225.1, forward strand.
TACGCGCGATCGCCAGTATGGCTTCGGACGCGTGGGACCGATGCCTTTCGTGGTGATCGATACCGGCGGACTGATCGAGAATCCCAAGGGTATCGAGGCGCAGATGCGGGCGCAGACGGAGCGCGCCGTGGCCGAGGCGGATCGGCTCATTCTGCTGGTCGACGGCCGTGCCGGCCTGACACCCCAGGATGACTTCGTCGCGCGGGAGATCCGCAAGTCCGGCAAGCCGACGACGCTCGCCGTCAACAAGTCGGAAGGATTGGACCTCGATATCGTCGCGGCCGATTTCCATGCGCTTGGCCTGGGAGAGCCGCTCGGCATCGCCGCAAGTCACGGTCAGGGCTGCGAGGACCTGATGGCACAGGCGCTCGCCGGACTGGAGCCGCCGGCGGATGCGACTGACCCTGCGGCCGAGGGCATCCGCATCGCCATCATCGGTCGCCCGAATGTCGGCAAGTCCACGCTGGTCAACCGCCTCATCGGCGAGGAGCGGGTGATCGCCAGCGAGCAGCCGGGAACCACCCGGGACAGCATCTTCGTGCCGTTCGAGCGTGACGGGCGCAAGTTCCAACTCATCGACACGGCGGGCATGCGCCGCCGGGCCCGGGTCGAGGATGCGATCGAGCGCGCGAGCGTCGCGAAGACGTTGCAGGCGATCGACGAGGCACACGTCGTCATCCTGGTCGTCGACGCGCATGACACGGTGTCGGAGCAGGATGCGAGCGTCCTCGGTGTTGCGCTGCAACGCGGCCGGGCCCTCATCATCGCGATCAACAAGTGGGACGGCATTCCGGCGGAGCAGCGCGAGGATATCCACCGGCAGCTGGCGCTGAAGCTCGACTTCGTCGGTTTCGCGCCGCTGCACTTCATTTCCGCGCGGCATGGTACCGGGGTGGGCGAGCTCATGCAGTCGGCCGTACGGGCGTACGAGGCGGCCATGCGGGAGATACCCACCAACGCGCTGACGCGCACGCTGGAGCACGCATTGACGGTGCACCAGCCGCCGCTTGTGCGCGGCCGGCGGATCAAGCTGCGCTACGCGCACCAGGGCGGGCGGAATCCGCCGCGGATCGTCATCCACGGCAGCCAGGCGACCTCCGTTCCCGATGCCTACACGCGGTACCTGGCGAACGTCTTCCGCAAGAGTTACGACCTTTTCGCGACGCCGGTAGTCATCGAGTACCGCACGGACCAGAATCCGTATGACCGGGCTCGCAAGGCTCGGCGGGCGCCGCGGCCAAGGGCGCGCTGAGCGTGTCGCGCAGGCGCTGCCCGGCGCTCTTCATCAGCGCGCCCGCGTCCGGTCAGGGCAAAACAACCATCACCGCCGGGCTGGCCCGCTACCATGCCGCGCGCGGCCGCGCCGTCCAGGTGTTCAAGACCGGGCCGGATTTTCTCGACCCCATGATTCTCGAGCGGGCGAGCGGGCGCCCCGTCTACCAGCTCGATCTGTGGATGGGCGGCGAGGCGCACTGCCGCAAGCTTCTCTACGACGCAGCGGGCGCGGCGGATCTCATCCTGGTCGAAGGCGTCATGGGTCTTTTCGACGGGACGCCGAGCAGCGCCGACCTCGCGACATGCTTCGGGATACCGGTGCTGGCAGTGATCGATGCGCAGGCGATGGCGCAAACCTTCGGTGCGGTCGCTTTCGGGCTTGCGCATTACTCGCCGGAGCTTCCCTTTCACGGAGTGCTGGCCAACCGTGTCGCCGGGCCGGGGCACGCGAATCTCGCCAGGCGAGGCGTGCCGGCGGGCATGCGCTTCCTCGGCGGCATCTGCCGCGATGTCCACTTCGAGCTGCCGGACCGGCATCTCGGGTTGGTTCAGGCCGAAGAGGTCGGGGATATCGAGCAACGCCTTGCCGCGGTGGCATCGGCGTTGGAACATAGCGAGTTGAGCAACATGCCGCCGGAAGTCGAGCTGTCCGCGCCCGAAGCCGACGCGGATTTCGGCTCGGATGCGGGTGCCAGCGCGGATGCGACGCCGCTCGAGCGCCCCCTGTCCGGTGTTCGCATCGGGATCGCGCGGGATCGGGCCTTCTCCTTTCTCTACCCTGCGAACCTCGACTTGCTGCGGATCCTGGGCGCTGAGCTGGTGTTTTTCTCTCCCCTGGCGGCGACCGATCTGCCGGCGGTCGACAGTGTGTATCTGCCCGGCGGCTACCCGGAGCTGCATCTGGAGCGCTTGAGCGCCAATCGCGAGATGGCCGCTGCGCTGGCAATCCACGTGAGCTCGGGCAAACCTGTGTATGCGGAGTGCGGCGGCATGCTGTATCTGTTGGAATCCCTGACGGACCATCAAGGGAAGCGGGCGACCATGGCCGGTATCCTTCCGGGGCAGGGAACCCTGCATGCACGCCTGCAGAGCATCGGCTACCACACCGCACCTTTGCCGGGCGGCAAGGTTCGGGGCCACGCCTTTCACCACTCCACGATCGACACGCCGCTCACTCCCGTGGCGCACACGGAGCGGGCGCTCTCCGCGCTGGCCGGAGAGGCGATTTACCGTCGCGAGCGGCTGGTGGCGACCTATTTCCACGGATACTTTCCGTCGAATCCGGAGGCGGTGGCGCAGCTCTTCAAGCCGTAGCGCGGACGTCGGGGTTACGGTGCCTGGACGTTGTGATTAAATAGACTTGATCAATTTGGCGTATTTGATAATATCTATTTGTGCCAAAGTCGCCTCCAGCCCTGGCTGCTTTCCCCCCTGTCGCCGCTCAGGCGCTGCGGGAACTGGGAGAGAACCTGGCTGTGGCGCGGGAGAGGCGCCGGGAGTCTCAGCGCGCCTGGGCGCGGCGTCTGGGATGCTCGGTACCGACTCTGATTCGCTTGGAGAGAGGCGATCCGGGCGTAGGCGTTGGACTGTATGCGACTGCGCTGTGGTTGATCGGGAGAGTCGGCGCGCTGCCGGAGCTCGCAGCCCCGGCGCAGGACAGGGGTGCGCTGGAGAGCGACGTTCGTGAAGCCGTCAGGCGGCGGGCTGCTCGAACTGCCGCCTCGGCGCAGGCACGCCTCGCGAGAGGTCAACGGCGTGGGGGCGGCGGATGAATGCCGGAGGGTACCAGCCCACGGATCGCCTCCACCTGTGGCTGTTGAGCGAGCCCGCCAAACCGCGTCACATCGGTGAGCTGACGCTCATCCGCTCCAACCAGGGCGTCTCGCTGCGGTACTCGGCGGAATGGCTCGAGAGAGGATTTCCGCTCAGCGAGGACCTGCCGCTGCTCGACCAGGAATTTCTGCCGCCCGAGCGGAGCACCGCGGCTGGGGCTGTGGACGACGCACGGCCGGATCGTTGGGGGGAGCGCGTCATTCGTTTCATCGATAAGCCGTCGCGCCTTTCCCTTCTCGAGTATCTGTACTTCGCGGGCGATGACCGCTTTGGCGCACTCGGTGTCTCAACCTCGGCGGAGCAGTACCTGCCGCGGCGCCTCGGACCGCTTCCGACACTTGACGAAGCGGGTCAGATCCACGAGCTGGTCCAAAAAATTCAGGAAAACGAGCCTATTCCCCAGGTGCTGAAGCGTCTCATCTCGCCGGGGGCCACAATGGGTGGCGCACGTCCCAAGGCGCTTCTCGAGATCGGCGGCGAGCAATGGGTCGTGAAATTCTCGGACGGGGAGCCGGCCGATACGCCGCTGATCGAGCATGCGACCATGACATTGGCCCGTCGGGCGGAGATACGAAGCGCGCCGACAATGGCGGTGCGGCTGACAGTCGGGCATGCCGTGGCGATCAAGCGCTTCGATCGCGCCGGAGCAGCAAGGCGGCACTGCCTATCCGCCGCGGTGGCGCTTCGTGCCGCGGGAGAGCACTTCGGCTACCCCGAGCTCGCGCAACTGTTGCGGCGCCGGGGAGTATCGGGAGGCGAGCGCTATGTGGCCGACATGAGGGAGCTGTTTCGTCGCATGGTATTCAACATACTGATGGATAACACGGACGATCACGAGAAGAATCATGCGATCATCGTGACCCGGGGCCAGCAGTACGAACTGGCGCCGGCCTATGACGTGCTTCCCTCGGGACAGGCGCTCGGATTCCAGCAGATGCGCGTGGGGGAGCAAGCTGCCGATTCGACGCTCGACAACGCCCTGTCGATGTCCGGACTGTTCGCGCTGGGCAAGAAAGAGGCGGCGAGGGAGACGGGTGCCGTCGCCGCCATCGTAAGCGGCTGGAAGGAGCACTTCACAGCGTGCGGTGTCACCGCCGGCGATGTCGAGCAATACGCCGCGCAGATTGATCGGCCGTTCCTGCGGGAGCAACGGGAAGCCGCGCAGAACGGTGCGCTCGGCGGATAACGGCGTCGATCAGGCAAGTGCCCTGATAGGTTGCCGCCAGGTGCGGTACCGCTGCGGCTTACTTTGCCTGCGGTCCGGCCGCGATGGCCTGCCGACCCGATGCAGCGGGCGGGCGTACGCGCCGCAGGACCACGAGGTAGTAGGGAACGTAGTAGCCCACGAGCGCCCCGAAGACGGCGAGGGTGAACGGGCTGTGTCGATACGCGGTGGCGAGGCTCTGCCCCGCATCGGCAGGCGGAAGCACGCCGTTGTAGACACCGAGGAAACGGTACAGGAGCCGGCCGACGAAGAGGGCGGCGACGACGAGCCCGATATAGGCATGCGGCGTGTAGAAGCGGCCCTCGGCGGTCACTTCAAACTTCGTGTACTTCAGCCCAATGTAAGCGAGCCCGGCGCCGCACGCGATACCGGCGAGCAGCGCGCCGAGTACCGTGATGTCATGTACGACTGCGCCGACGATCAGGAGAGCTGCCACGGTCAGGATGCCGATCCTGACCCACATGCGTCCGTCGCGCACGCGCTGGCGCCCGAACGAGCGCCGCATGCGCCGATAAAGAGCCCACGCCACGACGGCGGCGATGAGATAGGGAGTGACGAGTCGCGGATCCATTGTTACCTCGGGCCAGCCCCAGGGTGATCAGCAGGGCTCCGATCAGCCCGAGTATCGTACCCTTCGCGCCGGCGGTCGGCTATCTATCGTCTTCGGCCGGGATGTCGTCCCAACCTGCCATTTCCGTGAGCGCCATCAGGGCGACACGCGCTTGCGCGAAGCACTGTGGCCCGACTCTGGCGAGCAACTGCGAATCGACCTGCTCCCGCGCCGCCGCTTGCGTCGCGGCTGCCGCCCGCCCGCGCTCGGTGAGGGTCACCACGAGTCTGCGCCGATCCTGCTCATCGACACTGCGCGCCAGATAGCCGCGGTTGACCAAGGCATCGACGAGCTGACCCGCGGCCTGCTTGGAGATTCGCAGATCCCGAATCAGCAGGGCGAGCGGAACCTCACCCGCCCCGAGCGCGAGGCCACCTATGACATAGAGGCCGTTCTTGGGGATGTCGCCATAGCCCGCGACTTGCAGGGCCTTGCGCATGACCAGGCCGTAGGCGGCGCGCGCATGGCGCAGCAGTGCGGGAATGGGTATTTCGGCATGACCGTTGGGCTCGATCACTGCTTCAGCTTAGTGTCGGAAGCCGTTGCAGTCAAGATTTTGTACTATCAAAAAACATGACTAGATGGCGTCAGTCTACGGTAGACTGCCCGTCCTCCCCGCTTCTGACGAACGATCAGGGACATCGATGCTGATCCGGCTGCTGCGCGAGCACCTCCGGCCCTATGGGCGCGGGCTGCTGGCCATCGCGGTATTCCAGCTGCTCTCGACGATAGCCGCGCTGTATCTGCCGAGCCTGAACGCCGACATCATTGATCTCGGCATCGTGAAGGGCGACACCGCCTACATCCTGCGGACCGGCGGCTGGATGCTGCTCATGACCTTGGGGCAGATCGCCTTCTCGGTGGCGGCAGCCTACTTTGGCGCGCAGACCTCCATGTCCTGCGGACGGGACCTGCGCGCGGCCCTGTTTCGCCGTGTCATGGGATTCTCCGGGCGGGAGGTGGCGCAGTTCGGCGCCCCCTCGCTCATCACGCGCACCACCAATGACGTGCAGCAGGTCCAGTCCCTCATAGCCGTGAGCAGCAGCATGATGATTTCCGCGCCCATCATGGGAGCGGGAGCCATCATCATGGCGCTGCGCGAGGATCCGGGGTTGTCCTGGCTGTTGGGAGTCAGCGTCCCCGTGCTGGCGGTCGTCATCGGGCTGGTGGCGTCGAAGATGGTGCCGCAATTCCGGCAGATGCAGAAGCTGGCCGATGTCGTCAACAGAATCCTGCGGGAGCAGATCGGCGGCATCCGCGTGGTGCGCGCGTTCGTGCGCGAGCCGGCCGAGACGGCCAGATTCGAGCAGGCCAATGGCGAGCTGATGACGACGGCCTTGCGGGCCGGCCGGCTGATGGCACTGCTCTTTCCGGCCATCGTGATCATTCTCAACGTCTCGAGTGTCGCGGTGCTGTGGTTCGGCGCCGTGAGGATCGGCGCCGGACAGACGCAGATCGGCGATGTGACCGCCTTCCTGGTGTACCTCGCGCAGATCCTGCTCGCGGTCATGATGGCGACTTTCATGCTCATGATGATCCCGCGTGCCGCGGTGTCCGCCGAGCGGATCACAGAGGTCCTCGGCACCGTCTCCTCCATCGCACCGCCGGCGCAGGCGGTAAAATCGGTCGAGCTGCGCGCCCGGGTCGAATTTCGGGCGGTGAAGTTCAGCCATCCGGGTGCCGCCGATTCGGTGCTGCACGATGTATCCTTCCGCGTCACGGAGGGCCAGACATTCGCGGTGGTCGGCAGCACCGGGGCGGGCAAGACGACACTGGTGTCGCTGATTCCACGGCTGCTCGATGTCAGCGGCGGCGCGGTCCTCGTCGACGGGGTGGATGTGCGCGTGCTCGATCCGGATCTGCTCTGGAGCCGCATCGCCCTGGTCCCACAAAGAGCTTATCTTTTCTCCGGCACGGTGGCGAGCAACCTTCGTTATGGCAACCCGGAGGCCACCGAGGAGCAGATGTGGCGGGCGCTCGAGCTCGCCCAGGCCGGGGAGTTCGTGGCCGCCATGCAAGGAGAACTGGAGGCGCCGATCGCGCAGGGCGGCACCAATATCTCCGGCGGCCAGCGCCAGCGGCTCGCGATCGCCCGCGCGTTGATCCGCGAGCCGGAGATCTATCTTTTCGATGAGTCCTTTTCGGCGCTCGATCTTGGCACCGAGGCCCGCTTGCGCGCGGCTCTGCGGCCGGTCACCCGCCGCGCCGCAGTGATCATTGTCGCCCAGCGGATCGCGACCATTCGCGACGCCGACCAGATCGCGGTGCTCGAAGGCGGAACCCTGGTGGGGGTCGGCCGGCATGCGGATCTGCTGCGACACTGCGCGACCTACGCCGAGATCGTAGCCTCGCAGCTCTCGCCCGAGGAGGCGGCATGAACGACGCGGGCGAGAGACGCGCTGCAGCAGCGGCCGCCGCGCGAGCGGGCTCCCCGCCGGGGAGGCTCCCGACAGCGGGACAACCGGCGGGACGCGGCGGACCGCCGTGGATGAGTCTCGGGACGCCGGCGGAGAAGGCGGCGAGCTTCTGGCCTTCCACCAGGCGACTGTTGGCGCGCCTTGCGCCCCACAGGCTGGTGCTGATCCTGATAGTGGCCTCCTCTCTGGCGAGCGTCACTCTGTCGGTGATCGGTCCGATGCTCATCGGCCGCGCTACGGATATCATCTTCACAGGAGTGATCGGCGAGCACCTCGCGGCTGGCCAGTCGAAGCAGCAGGTTGTGAGCGCGGAACGGCAGGCGGGCCACGACGATCTCGCGGCAATGTTCTCACGCATGCGCCTGGTGCCCGGAGTGGGCATCAATTTCAGGGCGCTTGGCCTGACGCTGCTCGAGACCGTCGCGCTCTACCTCGCCTCCGCTGCGTTCCTCTGGGTGCAGGCATACCTCCTCAATGACGTCGTTCAGGCGATCGTGAGGAAGCTGCGCTCCGATGTCGAGGAGAAGCTCCATAGGCTGCCGCTGCGCTACTTCGACGGGCAGACGCGCGGGGAGCTCCTCAGTCGTGTCACCAATGACATCGGCAACATCTCGCAGAGCCTGCAACAGTCCCTGACGCAGCTGCTGACCTCCCTGCTCACGCTGATCGGAGTGGTGGCGATGATGCTCGTCATCTCGCCGCTCCTGGCATTGATCGCGCTGGTGACCATTCCGCTGGCGCTGCTGCTCACGAAAGCGATCTCGCGGCGCTCGCAACGGCACTTCGTCGCGCAGTGGGCGCGGACCGGCGAGCTCAACAGCCAGGTCGAGGAGGCGTTCACCGGCCACGAGCTGGTCAAGGTATTCGGCCGTCACCGTGAAGTGGCGAGCCGCTTCGACCGTAAGAACGGGCAGTTGCTCGAGGCGAGCTTCGCCGCGCAGTTCATCTCCGGGCTCATCATGCCCGCGATGATGTTCATGGGCAGCGTCAATTACGCGCTGATCGCCGTCGTCGGCGGTCTGCGTGTCGCGACTGGCGGTATGACCCTCGGCGCCGTGCAGGCATTCATCCAGTACTCGCGCTCGTTCAACCGGCCGCTCACGCAGGTGGCGTCGATGGCCGGGACGATGCAGTCGGGCGTGGCGTCGGCCGAGCGGGTGTTCGATCTGCTCGATGAGCAGGAAATGCGGGCTGAGCCGGGGGCGCCCGCGACCGCGGTGGCCGTGCAGGGGCGCGTCGAGTTCGAGCACGTTTCTTTCCGCTATGAGGCGCAGAGGCCCCTCATCGAGGAGTTGTCGCTGCTGGCCGAGCCCGGGCAGATGGTGGCGATCGTGGGCCCCACCGGGGCGGGCAAGACCACCCTGGTCAACCTCATCCTGCGTTTCTACGAGCTCGATGCCGGCCGCATTACCCTCGACGGAGTCGACATCGCGACCCTGCCGCGCGACGTGCTGCGGTCGCGGATCGGCATGGTGTTGCAGGACGCCTGGCTCTTCAACGGCACCATTCGGGATAACATCCGCTACGGCAGGCCCGAGGCAACCGATGAGGAAGTGCTCGAGGCCGCCCGGGCGACATCCGTCGACCGCCTGGTGCGGGGCCTGCCGGATGGCTACGACACCCTCATCAACGAGGAGTCGAGCAACATCAGCGCCGGGCAGAAGCAGCTCATCACGATCGCGCGCGCATACCTCACCCGGCCGGCGCTGCTCATCCTGGACGAGGCGACCAGCTCGGTGGACACCCG
>DASYGA010000233.1:0-40394 GCA_036000265.1 Steroidobacteraceae bacterium
CTTCTGGATTCTGGATGATCTCGCTCCGCTTGAGCAGCTCGATTCGAAGGTCGCCAAGGCGGGCATGTACCTGTTCAAGCCTCGGCGGGCATACCGCCTCGACCGTCACTTCGAGTTCGGCCCTCCCGAGCTCGGCCAGAACCCTCCCGAGGGCGCACTCATACGCTATGAGCTCGCCGCGCAGCCTGCGGCGAGTGACGGCCCGGTCGTGCTCGAGATCCTCGACAGCCAGGGCCGGGTGATCCGCAAGTTCACGAGCAAGCCCGCTGAGCGAGAGGTGAACAGCCTCGTGAAAGGCGTGGAGACTTTGCCGCCGGCTCCGCCGGTGCCGGACCATGCAGGAATGAACTCATATGTCTGGAACCTTCGGGTGGCGCCCTACACGTCCACTTCAGACACGATCCGTTATGTCAGTCAGGTGCCGTACCGGGTAGGTCCCGGGACTTACACCGTGCGCCTAAGCTACGACGGCCGCTCGGTTTCCCAGACACTCGAGGTGGTCAATGACCCGCGCCACGCGACGCGCAGCGCATCGCAATGGGCGCAGCAGCAACAGCTGCTCGCCCAGCTTGGATCGGCGGTCGATGATATTCATCGTACGACCAATGACATGCGCGCGATCGCGCAGCAGGCACAGACCCTGATTCAACGCGCAGCGGCAGGGCGGGATGCAGACCGCGTACGCGCGGCGGGCGAAGCGCTCATTGCCCGCATTGCGCAATGGGAGGAGCAGGTACCGCAGGCGCCGCTGCCGAAGGGTGTACAGGATTACGTCTCCTTCCCCAGCCGCCTGCTGAGCACCCCGGTGCTGAACCTCATCTCGATCGTGGATCAGGACCCGCCCGTGACGCTGGCCGCGCAGAAGGAGGCGAAGGCGCTGCTGTCGCGCTGGTCGGCAAGTCGTGCGCAGGCGCAGAGCATCAAGCAACACGGGCTCTCGACCTTCGAAGAAGCGTTGCGGCGGGCCGGTATGCCGAGTGCCGTCGAGGGCTGGCGTTCCGGCAGCCCACCGCCACCGCGAGTCGGGCTCACTCAGTCGGCCGGCAGTGCCATGGCAGAATCCGATACGGATGAGGAATAGCGGGAGCTCGAGCCTCATTGGATCACGATCGGGGGAGCAGCCTGCCGCGCACGGCCGACTGCTGCGCGGCCATGCGGCGTGGTGCCGATAGGCTATGGTGGGAATGCGCATCCCGAGTCAGCGCAGAGGGCGGGCGGGCACGGCAGAGGCGCTACGAGGGCGATAGGCCCTGCGGCCTAAAGCGCCGCTGTACATCCGTTCAGCGCTCGGAGAGATTACCGCAGCATGGCTGCTCCCGTCGTTGCACAACCGAAACCCTATCTCGTCACCCTCGAGGGTGGTCGCACCTATTTCTGGTGTGCCTGCGGCCGCTCCGCCAGCCAGCCCTTTTGCGACGGCTCCCACAAGGGCACGGGTATCCTGCCGCGCAAAGTCTTCGCGGCCCGTACGGAAGAGGTGCTGCTTTGCGGTTGCAAGCACACGGAGGGTGCGCCGTTCTGCGATGGTGCGCATACCAATCTGCCTGGGGGCTCGCCATCCGACGACCCACAGAGCCCGGCAAATCGCACCATCCCGGAGGTCACTGATCACGATGGGCCACACTGCCGGCTGAACGGTGGATGCTACGTCGTCTCGCCGGACTCGATGCGGAAAGTCTCCCGGGAGCATCTGAGCTACTGCTATCTGGTGACAGCGGAAGCGGGGGCCATTTACCAGACACAGCTCCTTCTGGAGGTGCAGGGCGGGGCCTCCCCGGTGCTCGCGCTCGGCGAGCGGGAATTGATCCTCTTCGTGGTGCACGGCAGCGGGCGCGTCTCGATCAGCGGGCGGGAGTTCGACATCAAGGTCAACGATGGCGTCTACGTCCGCGCGGGCGAGGCGCTGTCGCTGATTCCCGCCGCTGGCGAGGCATTGCGCGTGTTCGCGCTCGTCCATCCGCAGGGAGAGCTCGAATGGCCGGCCGCCATGCCGCGGAACTTCGACTCTGCCCATCCGCAACGCGTGGTCTCGGTGGATACCGCGCAGCGCACCGCGATGGGGCCGCGTTATTTCCAGCTTCTGGTCGACAAGCGCATCGGCTCGCGGCTCATCACCCAGTTCATAGGCCATATTCCACGTTCCAAGGCCGCCCCGCACCGCCATCTTTACGAGGAGTCGATCATCGTCCTCGCGGGCGAAGGCTACGTCTGGACCGAGGATCGCAAGGCGACGGTCAAGGCAGGGGACGCGATCTTCCTGCCGCGCAAGCAGCTGCACTCACTGGAGGCGACTTCGGCCGACGGCATGTTCGTAGTCGGGGTGATCTGCCCCGGTGATAACCCCAGCATCAACTATTACGACTGACGGACCGCCCAGGTATCGGCGATCAATTCCACATAGGCTCCGCATGCGCTGCTCACGGTGCAGCCGCGGTCTATTGGGCGCACAGTAACACGCAAATCCTGAACGACGAATGCCAAGCGCGGACGCCGATAAGCTGAGCGACCGGGAACGCGGCCTGAGGCGCAGCCTCGGCAAGGCTCAGATCGTCATGATCGGGCTCGGCGGCGCCATCGGCACGGGCCTGTTCATGGGCAGCGGCCTTGCGGTGGGCTACGCCGGGCCGGCCGTGATCGTGAGCTATGCGCTCGCGGGATTCGTTGCGCTGGTGATGGTGTTCAGTCTGTCCGAGATGGCGGTGGTGCATCCGACCGCTGGGTCGTTCGGCACATATGCGGAGATGTACCTCAACCCGTGGGCCGGCTTCGTCGTGCGCTACACGTATTGGATCGCGGAAGCCATCGCCGTCGGCGGGGAAGCGGTCGCCGCGGGCCTTTACATGCAGTACTGGTTCCCGAACGTACCGGTTTGGATGTGGGCGCTCGGCTTCTGCCTTGTCTTGCTCTACTTCAACTCACGTTCTGTCGCCAACTTTGGCACCCTCGAGTCCTGGCTGGCCCTGATCAAGGTGGTGGCGATTGTTCTGTTCATCATCCTGGGGCTCGCCGCTGTCATCGGGCTCGGCCGGCCCGCGACGGGCCTGCACAACCTGACGGGACTCCCCGGTGGATTTCTGCCGAAGGGCGTGTCGGGGCTGTGGATGGCGGTGACGGTCGGGATCTTCTCCTTCAACGGAATCGAGGTTATTGCCGTGACCTCCGGTGAGACGAAGAACCCGGAAGTGGCGATCCCCGCCGCGCTGCGTACCATGGTGCTGCGGCTGTTTCTCTTCTACTTGCTGTCCATCACGGTGATCGTAGCGGTCATTCCCTGGACCGCAACGGGCGTGAAGGTCGTTGCGCAGAGTCCGTTCGTCACCGTCTTTCAGCACTCGGGTATCCGGGACGCGGCGGGCATCATGAATTTCGTGGTGATCAGCGCTGCGCTGTCGAGCATGAACACCGATGTATACCTCTGCTCGCGCATGCTGTTCTCCCTGTCCCGGGGCGGGTACGCGCCGCGCCGGCTCGGAACCCTGAGCAAGCGGGGCAGCCCGGTGGCGGCGATCCTCGTCTCGGGAGTCTTCGTGCTGATCGCCGCCGCAGTATCCGGATATACGCCGGATGCCTATGCCGACCTCTTAGGAGTCGCGCTCTTCGCCGCGATCCTGGTGTGGATGTTCATACTCGCCAGCCACCTGAGCTTTCGCCGCAGGCAGGGCAAGGCCGCGCTGCCGGTTCGTATGCCGTTCTTCCCCTGGATGCAGTACGCGGGACTCGCCATGCTCGCAGGGATTCTCGTCACCATGGGGCTCGATCCGACATTGCGCGTGTCATGGCTCTATGGCGTGCCCTGGCTCGCGCTCATCTCGGTGATTTATTTCGTGCGGCGGAGTCAGCTGCGGGCCTCGGCCGCCGCCTCGATCGACTGTCAATCGGGCGATGAAGCGCAATCACGGGAGCGTGGCGGATGACGATCGACTTTCAGGCGCTGCGGCGCCGGTTTCCGGTGCTCGAGCGCAAAACGTATCTCAACAGCGGCTCCTACTGCGCCCTGGCCGACACGGTGCGGGATGCTTTCAACGCCTACATGGAAGACCGGCTGGCAGTGGGCGCCAACTGGGATGTGTGGATCGCCAAGAATGAGGCGGTGCGCTCGGCGATGGCCCGCGTGCTTCGCGTGACACCGGACGAGGTCGCCGTGACCGCTTCCGCTTCCGCCGGCATCAATGCGCTCGCGAGCGCGCTGGATTTCAGCGGCGCCCGCAACAAGGTCGTCATCAGCGACTTCGAGTTTCCGACCAATGCGCAGATCTGGCACGCGCAGGAGCGTCGCGGCGCGCAAGTGGTGCACGTGCCGCCCGCGGCCGACGGCTACATCCCCCTCGAGAGCTTTGCCCGGGCGATCGACGATCGGACGCAGCTCGTCGCCGTCACCCAGGTTTGCTTCCGCAACGGAGCGCGGCTCGACATCGCGGGCATCACGCGACTGGCGCACGAGAGAGGCGCCCGCGTGATGGTCGATTGTTACCAGGCGATAGGCGCCATGACGGTCGATGCGCGGGCACTCGGAGCCGATTTCGCGGTCGGTGGGATGTTGAAATACCTGCTTGGTACCGCCGGTATCGGCTTTCTCTACGTCCGTTCGGAGTTGATTCCCGAGCTGGTGCCGGGTAACACCGGCTGGTTCGCACAGCAGGATATCGCTGCCATGGACATCACGGCGAACCGCCCATCGCGCAGCGCGAGGCGCTTCGAGGCCGGCACGCCGGCGGTCGCCAATTGCTACGCCGCGGAGGCGGGGTTGCAGATTATTCTCGAGACGGGAACGGATGCCATCGAGGAGCGCGTCCGGGCGCTGACCCAGCGTTGCATGGAGGGACTTTCCGGCATTGGCTGGCCAGCGGTGACTCCGGCCGCGGATGCGCGCCGCGGCCCGATGGTGGCAGTGCCGTCGCGCGATGCAGCGGGGCTGTTCGCGCGGCTGCTGGAGCAGGATATCGTCACCTCCTTCAGGGACAACAACCTGCGTGCCACGCTCCATTTCTACAATTCCGCGGCGGATATCGACCGGTTCGTCGCTGCCATGGCCGGCCATCGGGCGCGCTTCGGACCGCAGACCGAAGGGAGTCGGGGATGATGCGGGAATTTCCGGTCGAGGCGTTGCGGCGGCAGTTTCCCGCTTTGCGCGCGGCGGGCCGCTGCGTGTTCTTCGACAACGCCGCGGGCGCGCAGGTGCCCGATCGGGTGATCGAGGCGGTGAGGCGCCATCTGATCGAGCACAACGTGCAGCGCGGCGGGCGCTATCCGCGCAGCCTGGCTGTGGACTCCATGATTGCCCGCGCGCGCTCGCATGTGGCCGCGCTCGTCAATGCCCGGCGGCCGGAGGAGATCGCCTTCGGCATGAATGCGACGTCATTCATCCGCACCGTGAGCCTCGCGATCGGTCAGATGCTCGATGAGCGGGATGAGATCATCGTCACCGACCTGGATCACGAGGCAAATGTCGCCACATGGCTCGTGCTCGAGCGAATGGGCGCAAAGGTGCGCTGGTGGCGTATGCGGCAAGACGGACGCCTGCATCCGGATGATCTGCGTCCCGTGCTCGGTCCTCGGACGCGCCTGGTCGCGTGTACGCTCACTTCCAACGCGCTCGGAAGCATCGTGGATGTGCGTACCGCCGCGAACTTGGCACATGCCGCGGGGGCGGAGATCTTCATCGATGCCGTGCATTACGGTCCCCACGGGATCATCGATGTCCAGGCTCTCGACTGTGATTATCTCGTCTGCTCCGGCTACAAGATCTTCTCGCCGCACATGGGCTTTCTCTGGGGGCGCCACGAGGCGCTGGTGAGACTCCCCTCCTTCCGGGAGGACTTCATCCCCGATGAGCCGCCGGGCAAGCTCGAGGCGGGGACCTTCATCTATGAGAACGTGGCCGGGATGGCGGCGGCTGTCGATTACCTGGCCGAGCTGGGGCGCACGTTGACGGGCAGCAGCGGCCCTGCGGTCGCGGGCTCGCTGCGCGAGGACTGTCGCACGGCCATGGGGGCGATCCGGGAATACGAGCAGGGGCTATCGCGTGAGCTGTTGCGGGTATTACGGGATTGCGGGGCGCAGATCCATGGCGTGTGCGAGCCAGGCCAGATGTCGGAGCGCGTGCCGACGTTCTGTTTCAATTTTCCTGGGATCGCTCCCGCTGTGGTTACAAGGGCCGCCGCGGACGCGGGCATCGCCGTTAGGGATGGGCACATGTATTGCCCCCGCCTCATGCGCCGCCTCGGTTTGCTTCCCGAGAGCGGCGCCGTGCGCGTATCGCTGGCGCACTACAACACCGTAGAAGAAGTGAGAGAGCTCGGTTCCGTCCTGTCGCGGCTGCGCCCGGCTGCAGCCCCGGCATCTACAGATTAGCGGACTGTATACTGCCCTCCATGCGAGGCGCAGACGTGACTCGAGCCGAATTTGCCATTCTCGGGGCCGGTGCCATCGGCTCCATTCTGGCGGCGCATCTGGCGCGGGGCGGCCATTCCGTGATCGTCATCGCGCGCGGCGATCGGGCGCGGGCAGTGCAGCGCGAGGGGCTGCGCATCAAGGGTCTGGCCGACTTCTCGGCGAGGGTCGCGGTGGCCACCGATCCAGGGCAGCTGCAGGCGGCCGACACCCTGATCGTGGCGATGAAGACGCCGGGCACGGAAGCGGCGCTCGAGCAGCTGAAGCACGTGCGGGTGGGGGCCGCGCTTTCCATTCAAAACGGCATCGTCAAGAACGAGCTCCTGGCCCGCACGTTTGCTGCGGATCGGGTGCTGGGTGCGCTTGCGGATACGAGCGGCGAGCTGCTGCCTTCAGGCGAGGTACTGTTCACGCGCAACGTCAATCTGCCGCTCGGCGAGCTTGCCGGGGGCATCAGCGAGCGGGCACGGCGTATTGCGGGCCTGATTGATGGGGCGGGCGTGCGCTCGAGCGCCGTCGACGACATCGTCTCCCTGGAGTGGAGCAAGTTCACCGTCTGGCTGGGGCTCGTGAGCATGGCCGTTACCATGCGCTGTGTCAGCTGGCGCTTTCTCATGGACGCGGATTGCGCGCAGGTACTGGTGCGGCTGGTTCGTGAGGTGGCCGAAGTGGCAAGAGCACAGGGAGCCAACCTGATCGATGGCGCGGCGAGCCTGCCCCTGCGGCGGATGCTCGAGGCACCGGAGCAGGATGCCATCGCCGCGGTGCGCGAGGCCGGCGAGCAGATGCGATCCCGGGCGCCTCATCACCGCATGTCGGCGCTTCAGGACCTGGAGGCGGGCCGGCCGCTCGAAGTCGAGGAGACCTTCGGCTACGCCGTGCGCAAGGCCAGGGAGCTCGGGCTGACCCTTCCGCTGTTGGAAGCCTGCCGTCATCTGGTGGCGGCGATCGACCGCACGCGCCGGGCCGGCACCGGCTAGCAGGGGCGGGCGCATCGCGGGCGGAACCTGCCGGCGCGCGCGCCAGTTTAATAGCCCATGAGTGTCGATCCCGATCATCTCGGCTGGTCCGGCAGCAAGCTCGCCGAGGTCGGCCACCTGGCCGAGAGGACCGCGCACGTGATCGGGCCGGCGAGCTCCGCGTTGGGCCGGATCGCCGCGGCGGTCTCGGCGGTGAAGCTCGGGGCACGGGTGATCCCGACGGGCGGCCGTCTGCTCAGACGCTATCCGGTGGCAGCGGCTCTGGTGGTGGCGGGAGTTCTGGCCGCTCTTTATCTGGCTCCGGAGCCGCGGCGTCGGGCTGGCTCTCGGCCCGGCTAACCGGCGGCTGCACGCTGCCGGCGGGAAGGGTGGAGAGCTCAGCATGCCGGCTTTGCAGCATGACGGTGTTCTCGAGTACCAGGGCGACCCCGTCCGCGAGCACCTGGATGCTCTTGGTGGAATTGCGCGGAATGGGGACTCGCATCGTCACGCAGTAATTGACGATCGCCGCAGCGACCACAGAGAGGGAGTACCGGCGCTCACTGACCTCGCCGCTGTCCGGCCGATGAACTGAAAGAACGACGGTCGCATCGCCCTCGCCCGGATGGTCGATATTGGCCCCGACCACGGTGGCCTTGGAAGGCCAGTGTCCCTGCTTGTCTTCCAGCTCGATCAGGGCGTCGACCAGGGTGTCGAGCGGAAACTGCAGGCGCCGGGTCTCGTGAATCAGTGTGTTTGCCACGGGCTCGCTCTGGGCTGCGCCGGTCAAGCTACCACATCCGCGGCTCACCGTGCGGACTACTGCTCCGTGGCGGTTTCCGCTATAGAAATCCCGGCGGGCGCGCAAGTCTTGTTGCGCGGGGAAGCTTTGCGCATAGTGCGGCGGATGGCTCCCATAGAAACCCGCATCGCCGCCGAGCTCGCCGTCAAACCCCAGCAGGTGATTGCCACGGTCACCCTGCTCGATGAGGGGGCCACCGTGCCCTTCATCGCCCGTTACCGCAAGGAGGCCACGGGCGGCCTGGACGATGCGCAGCTACGGACGCTGCATGAGCGTCTGGTGTACCTGCGCGAGCTCGAGGAGCGCCGCGCAGCGGTACTGAAGAGCATCGAGGAGCAGGGAAAGCTGACGCCGCAGCTCAGGCAGACCCTGGAGGCGGCCGATACCAAGCAGCGGCTCGAGGATCTCTACCTGCCCTTCAAGCCCAAGCGCCGCACCAAGGCGCAGATCGCGCGGGAGGCCGGTCTCGATGCCCTGGCGCGCGCGCTCCTCGAGGATCCAACACTCGACCCGCAGGCCGAGGCGGCGCGATATCTCAAGGAGTCTTTCACCACCGAGCAGGGCGAGAATCCGGGTGTTCCCGATGCCAAGGCGGCGCTCGAAGGCGCCCGCCAGGTGCTGATGGAGCAGTTCGCGGAGGATGCCGGCCTGGTCGGCGAGCTGCGCGAGCACGTGCGCACCAGCGGCCGGCTGATTTCGAAGGTGGCCACGGGCAAGGAGGAGGCGGGCGCGAAGTTTCGCGATTACTTCGATTATCAGGAGCCGCTCGAGGCCATTCCGTCGCATCGGGCGCTGGCGCTCTTTCGCGGCCGCAAGGAAGAATTCCTGCAGCTTGCTTTGAAGCTTCCCGAGGAGCTCGAGGACACTGCGCAGCCCGCGGCCTCCGCCGAGACGCTCAATTCCTGCGAGCGCAAGATCGCCTCGCGTTTCGACATCTCGAGCAGGGGCCGGCCGGGCGATGCGTGGCTGCTGCAGACCGCCCGCTGGACCTGGCAAGTGAAGCTCGCCTGGCAACTCGAGGGCGAGCTGCTCTCGCAGCTGCGCGAGCGCGCGGAGGAAGAGGCGATCCGCGTGTTCGCCCGCAATCTGCACGATCTGCTGCTCGCCGCTCCGGCAGGCCCTCGGGCCACGATGGGTCTCGACCCCGGGTTGCGCACGGGGGTGAAGGTCGCGGTGGTGGATCGTACCGGCAAGGTGGTGGAGACCGCGACGATCTATCCGCATGCGCCGCGCAACGACTGGGATGGTGCGCTGCACGTACTCTCAGCCATTGCGAAGAAACATGCGGTGGACCTCGTCAGCATCGGTAATGGGACCGCGTCCCGGGAGACCGACAGGCTGGCGGGCGAGCTGATCAAGCGGAGTCCGGACCTCAAGCTGACCAGGATCGTGGTCTCGGAGGCGGGCGCCTCGGTGTATTCCGCCTCTGAGCTCGCCTCACGCGAGCTGCCAGGTCTCGACGTGACGCTCAGGGGCGCGGTCTCCATTGCGCGCCGCCTGCAGGATCCGCTGGCGGAGCTCGTGAAGATCGACCCGAAGTCGATCGGAGTGGGGCAGTACCAGCACGACGTGAATCAGACCAGGCTCGCGCGCTCGCTCGATGCGGTGGTGGAGGACTGCGTCAACGCCGTCGGCGTCGACGTGAATACGGCGTCGCCGGCATTGCTCGCCCGCATCTCCGGGCTGTCGGAGTCGCTGGCCGCTGCGATCGTGCGTCATCGGGACGAGAAGGGCGCATTTCGCAGCCGCGAGGCGTTGCGCGAGGTGCCGCGGCTGGGCGCGAAGACATTCGAGCAGGCGGCGGGCTTCCTGCGCATCAATGGCGGCGAGAATCCCCTGGATCGCTCCGCCGTGCATCCGGAAGCCTATCCGGTCGTGCAGCGCATCCTCGCCGATCTGCGCATGCCCATTGCCGAGGTGATGGCCGACTCACGGGCCCTGCGCCAGATCGAGGCCGGCCGCTACACGGACGAGCGCTTCGGCATCCCGACCGTGCGCGATATCCTGCGCGAGTTGGAAAAGCCCGGGCGCGATCCGCGTCCGGAGTTCAAGTCCGCCGTGTTTCAGGAGGGCGTGGAGGATTTGAAGGACTTGGCGCCGGGCATGGTGCTGGAAGGGGTGGTGACCAACGTCACCAACTTCGGCGCCTTCGTCGATGTCGGCGTGCACCAGGACGGACTGGTGCACATATCCATGATGGCGGAGCGCTTCATCAAGGATCCGCGCGAGCTCGTCAAGGCGGGCGATGTGGTGAAGGTGAAGGTGCTGGAGGTCGACCTGCAGCGCCGGCGTATCGCGCTCACCATGAGAATGGGTGAGGTCTCGCCGCGTGCCCGACCGGAATCCGGTCGACAGGGCGGCTCTGAACGTGATCGAGGGCGTACACCGCCGCGTCACGCACCTCGTGCGGACTCGCAGCGTGCGCGCGAGCCGCAAGGCAATGGAGTCATGGCCGACGCGCTGAAGCGCGCCCTCAAGAATTGAAAGCCCCGATCCGCCGCGCCCCAGCTCGTGGCGCTCCGCCTGCCCGGCCTCATCCAGTCAGTGGCAGTGCGCGAAGCACAAGTGCCGGCTGAAGAACGGCAGCACGCTGTCCTGGAAACGATAAGCCACCGCGCTCGTGTGAGTGCCGTGGTAGACGGTGAAGCTGTTGGTTATCCGGTAACTGTCGAGGATGCCGTGCAGCTTGCCGGCGTCGAAGCGCAGCGGGTCCTGATCGCCCACATCCATGGCTATGCCGCGATACCGGCGCAGGTTGTCGATGTACTGATCGACGAAAGCCAGCGGCTCGTTGGCCGACCACTTTGCCAGGATTTCGGGCTTGGCCACTCCGTTATCGAACGGCAGATCGAGGTAAAGAGGCGGCCTCTTCGGGTCCGGTGACCAGGCGGCGGCCAGCGCGAGCTGCGGACGCACATACCAGGGCAATGCGGCCGAGCCGGCGGGCGACTGTAACTCCCGCACGGCTTTCTCGGTCGCGGCATCCATGGGTTTCATCTTTGCGAACGACAGGCAGCAGGGGCTCATGATGTAGAGGCTGCCGAACACCTCGGGGTGCTTCATCCCGATGCGCGCGGCGCCATAGCCGCCCATCGAATGGCCCACCAGACCGCGGCTCTCCCTGGCGGCAATGGTGCGGTAGTGGGCATCGATGTAAGCGACCAGATCGTGGGCAATGAAGCGCTCGAAATCCCCGGTCGTGGCGGAGCTGGAGTACATCGAGCCGCCGTAGATCGTCTTCGAGTCCGGCAGCACCACGATCATCGGCCGGCTGCCTTTGGCGAAGGCGCCTTCGATCGTCTGCGGCACGTGGATCTCGTGCGTCCATTCCTCGGCGCCGATGAAGAAGCCGTGGAGCGCATACACGACCGGATACCGGCGGCTCTTGTCCTGGTCGTAGCCGGGCGGCAGGAAGACGATCACATCGCGGTCGGCGGACTCGCCCTCCAGATTGCCGGCGATCGCGGCGCTGTGAACCTTGATGTGCTCCACGATCACCGGCCTGGCGCCCGCAACGGCGGGAGGCAATTCCGTCTTCATTTGCGCCAGGGTCGCCGGAATGGCGGCCATCATCGCCAGATATGCCAGCGCCGTCATCGGGAGCCGCAGTGCCATATTCAGGCCTTTCGCTCTTTGGTAGAGGCGCGGCCCCGGGCCGCGCCCGGCTTTCACACGCGCGATGTAAATTTCACCTGCTTGACAGGTGCAATAACTAAGACAATACTAGAGCCATCACGGTAGCGCTACCAGAATTTTTCGAGTTACTGGATAGAGCGTCAAATCGTCAGGGGGACCTCAGCCATTCGGATCCGGCGCCGCGCCGCGGCGCGCCACCATTCGCTTGCCTTCAACAATCGCATTTCCTGTCAAGGGGGATTTCGATGAGCCGCAAGACTTCGCGTAATACCGAGAGAAACGCCAGTAAGAAGCGCCTCGAGGACCGGGCAAGGAGTTCCGCGACTTCCAGGATCACGCTCTCCGGGCTGGCGCTGGGTTCGCTCACTTTCGCGGTGAGCGGAGCGCTCCATGCGCAGAATGCCTCGAGCACCGGTATCGACAGCGCCAAGGCGCCGCAGGCGAGCTCGAAAGCAAAGCCGCTGGCGCGCAGGCGCTTCGGCAATCCCGCTGCCCTGCACCTGGCGGCGAGCACGGCGCTGCCGCCCAATGGCGCGGGACTGGTGGCCCAGGCGGCCAGTCAGACCGTGCCCGCGCCGACCACGGGCGCCGACACCCTGCAAGAGATCGTCGTCACCGGTATCCGCGGCTCGCTGGAGCGAGCCCTGCAGATCAAGAAGATGTCCATGGGCGTCGTCGATGCGATCTCCGCCGAGGACATCGGCCAGTTCCCGGACAGCTCGATCGGCGAGGCGATGCAGCGCATCCCGGGTGTCTCGGTCTCCCGCGGCAACTCGATGTCGCAGGGCAATAGCACCATCGGCAACGTGACCGGCGTGACCGTGCGCGGCTTCGGCCCGGACTTCAGCGAAACACTCATCGACGGGCGGCCGATAGCAGGCGGCGGCACGGGCTCGGGCTCACCTGGCCGCTCGATCGATTTCAGCTCGATCGGCGCCGAGTTCGTCGGCGAGATCGACGTCCACAAGACCCCGGACTTCAGCCTCTCATCCGGAGACATCGGCGCCACCCTCAACATCAAGTATCCCAAGCCTTTCGACCACCCGGGCATGCAGGCCAGGGCCTTCGGCTCGGAAGGCCTCAGCACGCTGGACGGCGGTGTCCGGCCGGCGTTCGGTGCCTTGTTCAGCGATACATTCGCGGACGGCAAGCTCGGCTTTCTTCTCGATGGCGACTACACGGACCACCACGTCACGGCGCACCATGTGTCGAACGTCGGCTGGGTCGGCACGAACTTTCTGACCTGCCAGATGGCGGGCGGTCCGGCTTGCACCTCTGCAAACTCCAAGGACTACAATTCGTTTCCGAGCTGGTTCGAGCAGGAGTACCAGGTCCTGCTCGAGCGCACGGACGAGCGGCGCAAGGACGGCCGTGCGGTTCTCCAGTGGCACCCGGCCGATGTCGTGATGGTCACGTTGAACGACGACTACGCGGACGACCGGATCGTCACGCAGGCTGGCGGATTCTCCAATTGGTTCAACGGCAATTCCCTTACTGACGTGCAGCAGGACGCCAATGGAACCGTCACGAACTTCATTACCGGGCCCAATCCGACCGATCTCGATGGCGCGATCAATTCCTCGTACATCAAGACCAACTCGTACGGCCTCAATGTTCTCTGGGACATCAGCGATGACTGGTCGGGAGAAGCGGATGCCAGCCAGTCGGTCTCCAAGGCCAATCCCGGGGACCAGGGTAGCTGGGGCCAGGACGTAGGTTTCGGCCCCTCGGTGTCGACCGGCACGAACGGCTACACCGCCGGCATCGTCGATACCGGCGCAGGCAATCTGCTCTACCCGAGCGCCTTCGGGCCGAACAACGACGGGAATGTCTATCAACCCGACATCTACGGCTCGCACGTCGATGTGGCCGGATACACGAAGGTCACCGACACGGTGAACCAGGTGAAGCTCGATGCAACCTGGCACCACGACAGCCTCAAGCTCAACTTCGGCGCCCAGTTCGTCGGCGACACTCGCACTTCAGCGCAATGGACGACCTTCATCAACGGCAATAACCAATGGCAGCTCTTCGCCGGCTACGGTCCCCCCTCCAATAATTACACCTATATCTGCGGGAACGCCGCATGCAAGGCCCAAGACGGCAGCATGGGCGTCAAGACGCCGGACGGGATGGCGTTGCCCGCTTCGCTGTTCACCGGCTCCTTCAGCACCGCGAATTTCATTCCGGGCTGGGGCAACAGCAACAAGTTACCTCCGCGTCTGCCCTGGTATAGCCCTTATGCGGTGACGAACTATGAAGAGAGCCAGGGTGTCGGGGCTGCCAATCCGCTTTATGGTCCGCAGAACGGCTACACATACAACGGCACGGTGACCCCGGATTTCGCGCCGGGCTCGCCCGTCAGGATTCAGGAGAAGAGCTACGCTCCGTTCGTGACGGCACAGCAGAACTTCGCCCTGGGCGACATGACGCTCAAGGCGAATGTGGGATTGCGCTTCGACAAGACGGACGTCACGACGGCCGGAATCGCTCAGCTGCCGACTGCTCTGACCGTGGAGGCAGCCGACCACACGGCGTTCGTCGACAGCTTGACGCCGGCGGAGTTCGTCGTCAGCTCCAATTCCTATCACTACCTGCTGCCCAGCCTCGACCTCAATCTGCTGGTCCGGCCGGACCTGAAAGTGAGGTTCGATGCCTCGCGCACGGAGACCAAGCCGCCGCTGAACCTGATCACCCCGACGCTGAATCTCACCGGGTTGCGGGTCGGTGACCTCGCGGCCACCGGCAATAATCCGAGGCTCATGCCATACCTGTCGAATAATTTCGACCTGGGAGCGGAGTGGTATTACGCCAGGAATGACTACCTGTCCATGGATGTGTTCTTCAAGCACGTCTCGCAGTTCCCGGTCAGTCAGACCATCGTCGAGGCGATCAATGGTGTGACGGACCCGACGACGGGACAGCTCGCGCAGTGGCATACGACGACCTACGAAAACGGACCGAAGGCTGACGTTCGCGGCATCGAGGCTGGCTGGCAGCAGATGCTGAAGTGGGGCTTCGGCTTCCAGATCAATGGAACGTACGTCAAAACGAACGCCCCCTATAACCGCTATGCGCTCACGAACGTGTTCGCGTTGCCGGGACTGTCCAACGAGGCGAACTTCATCGGGTTCTACCAGCGCAACGGGTTCCAGGCGCGCGTGGCCGTCAACTGGCGCGGCGAGGAGTTGCAGCAGTTCGGGCAGACCAACTCGGGCGGTACCTTCGGCACGGAACCGACGTTCGTCAACGCGACGACCGAAGTGGACTTCAGCACGAGTTACGACGTCAACAGTCGCGTCAGCGTCTTCTTCGACGCACTGAATCTCAACAACGCCGTCTATAGTACTCACGGGCGCTTCGACAACCAGCAGCTGGACGTGGTCGAGTACGGACCGTCGCTCACCCTGGGGGTGCGCGCCAAGATGTAGCGCGGCTGCAGTCTGCCGGGCGGATCGGCGCCCGGCGGACCTGTGCCATTTCCGGCCGGCGGTCTCTTCTGGGCTCACGACTCCCCCTCAAGCCCCCTTGGATCGCCGGCCGGAGATGCGGGGCGGCATGGCTGCATGGAATGCCCCCGCCGCGAGGGAGCCCTGAGTGTCATGACTGACCCGTTCGATCGCCGTCGTTTTCTGACCACCGGGGCAATCGCGGCCGCGGGTGCGCTGCTGCCCGACATGGATCTGCATGCCGAGCCGGACGCGTCCAAGGTCGCCGCACTCGCCACGGTCGAAGAGATGCCTTCGGGCCTCGTGATTCGCAACGGCTCGGAATCCCTGCGAATCACCTTCTGCGCGCCTGACATCGTGCGCGTGACGGCCGGACCTGGAGGAGGTGCCTTGCGAGCATCGCCGCAGACGCCTTGGATGATGGCGTCGCCGGCGGCGGAGAGAGTGAAGATCGTTCGCACGGCAACCACGGCTTCCGTTCGAACGCCCGGAATCTCAGTCAAGATCGACCTCGCGGGCGGTTTGCTGCGGTTCCTCGATCCCGATGGCAAGACTCTGCTGCAGGAGTCACCCCGCGTCCCGCGGCGCTATGCGCCTCAGGAGGCCAACGGAGAGTGGCTGTACCGCGTGGATCAACGCTTCTATCCGGATGCTCTGGAGGGTATCTACGGGCTTGGGCAACATCAAAGCGGGGTATTCGATCAGCGCGGCACCGTGGTGGAGCTGGCGCAGGCGAACACCAGCGTCGCGATTCCCTTCTTCGTCTCGACGCTCGGTTACGGACTACTGTGGAATACCGCCTCGAAGTCGTGGTTCGATAACCGTTTTCCCACGGAGCTCAAGCTCACGGCCGAGGCGACGGACGCCATCGATTACTACGTCTTCTATGGGCCCTCAATCGACCGTGTTATTGCCATTTACCGGGGGATGACCGGGCACGCGCCGCTTTTCGCCAGATGGGCTTACGGGTTCGTGCAGTCGAAGGATCGGTACCGCTCGGCCAAGGAGCTGCTCGACGTGGCAGCCGAGTATCGGCAGCGGGAGGTACCACTGGATCTGATCGTCCAGGACTGGTTCTGGTGGAAGCGCCAGGGAGATCCGGAGTACTCGGACGCCTATCTCAAGCCCTGGCCGGATGTACCCGCGGCGCTGCGCAAGCTGCACGCGGAGCAGGTCCACGCCATGATATCCGTCTGGGCGAAGTTCGATCCGTCCTCGCGCAATTACCAGCAGATGAAGCGTCTCGGCCTCATCATCCCCGGGGCGGATGTCTACGATGCCACCAATCCCGCCGCGCGCGATTACTACTGGGATCACCTGGTCGGAGTGAAGTTCCGGGAGGGCTGGGACGCTTTCTGGCTCGACAGCAGCGAGCCCGAGATCTGGAACGGGCAAAGCGACGCCGCGCTCGATGCGCTTCACCTTTCGATCGGCAACGGTGCGCGCTATACCAACGTTTTCCCCCTGATGCACTGCGGGGGCGTTCACGATCACTGGCGCCGGGAGACCGACCGCAAGCGCGTGTTCATCCTCACCCGCTCCGCCTTTCTCGGTCAACAGCGCTATGCGACCACGGTATGGTCGGGCGATGTCATCGGCACCTGGATGACGTTCCGCCGCCAGATCGCGGCGGGACTGAATTTTCAGATGTCCGGGCTTCCTTATTGGACCACGGACATCGCCGGATACGGCTGGCCGTACGAGCGCGATACCCGCGATCCCGACTATCAGGAACTGTACGTCCGCTGGTTCCAATACGGCGTGTTTTGCCCCATCCTGCGCACGCATGGACATCGAGTGAACGACACCAACGAGTTGTTCAGCTACGGAGCGCGAACGCCCGTGCTCATCCGCTACGACAAGCTGCGCTATCGATTGCTGCCCTACATCTACTCCCTGGCCTGGCGCGTGACCCGGGACGACTACACGATGCAGCGTGGGCTGCCGATGGACTGGCCGGCGGACCGGCGAGCGCGCGACATGGGCGATCAGTTCATGTTCGGGCCTGCCTTCCTGGTCGCTCCCGTCACCGGGCCTGGCACCGACAGCCGCTCTGTCTACCTGCCGCAGGCAACGGCGTGGTACGACTTCTGGACCGGCAAGCGGCTGTCGGGGAGCCAATCCATCGACGCCGCCGCGCCGCTCGAGCGGATTCCTGTATTCGTGCGTGGCGGCTCGATCGTCCCTCTCGGACCGGCGGTGCAGGATGCTGAGGACCCATTGGGCACCCTGGAAGTGCGGGTGTATCCCGGTGCCAACGGGCAGTTCGAATGGTATGCCGATGCGGGCGATACTTACGATTACGAGAAGGGTCTTCACAGGACGGTACTTTTGCGCTGGGATGATGCCGCGCGAACCCTCGTGGTGGGCGAAGGGCGAGGGGGCTATCCCGGAATGCCGGAGCGCGTTCGAATTCGTCTGGTGGTTGTGAGTGAGGCTCATGGCGTCGGTGAGGAGCCGATCGCACGGGGCGATGGTGAAGCCCTGTACGAGGGGCGCGAGCTGCGCATCGCGGCTGGCTGAGATCCAGGGGTGAGCTCATGAGAGATTGCGCACAGTGCCTGTGCCTGTTGGTCGGCTTGGTGGTCGTCTCCAGCCTGATGGCCGTCGGCGCCACTGCCCACAATGCCGGCATGCCGGCGTATCTGAACACGACCTTGTCGCCCGAGGTGCGGGCGGCCGACCTCGTACGCCGTATGACGCTCGATGAGAAGGCCTCGCAGCTCGTCAACTCGGCGCGGGCGATCCCGCGGCTGGGGGTCCCGGCGTACAACTGGTGGAGCGAGGCGCTGCACGGTGTCCAGGTCGACGGCACCACCGAGTTTCCCGAGCCCGTCGGACTCGGCGCGACATTCGACGCGGCCGGAATTCACGAGATGGCGCAGGACATCGGGATCGAGGGGCGCGTCGTGCATGCCGATGCGGTGCGTGCGGGCGGTTCGACCATCTTTCACGGGCTCGATTTCTGGGCGCCGAACGTCAACATCTTCCGCGACCCTCGGTGGGGCCGCGGGCAGGAGACCTACGGTGAGGACCCTTTCCTCACCGGACGAATGGCGGTGGCGTTCGTCACGGGGTTGCAGGGCTCGAATCCCCGCTACTACCAGGCGATCGCGACACCCAAGCACTTCGATGTACACAGCGGACCCGAGCCGACTCGTCATTTCGCCGACGTGGATGTCAGCAAGCACGATCTCGAGGACACGTACCTGCCGGCCTTCCGGGCTGCCATCGTGGAGGGGCGCGCAGGCTCGGTGATGTGCGCATACAACGCGATCAATGGCCGGCCGGCGTGCGCGAACCCCTTCCTGCTGCAGCACACGCTGCGGGGTGCATGGGGGTTTCAAGGCTATGTGGTTTCCGACTGCGGTGCGGTGGAGGATATATTCAGCGGGCATCGCTTCCGCGCGACGCAGGCGCAGGCCTCGGCCATCTCGCTCGAGCGCGGCATGGACAACGAATGCTTCGGCTTCGCGCCGGGCAAGGACGGCAGCGACTACCGGCCGTACCTCGATGCCGTTCGGCAGGGGTATCTCCCGGTGAGCGCCATCGATACGGCGCTCATTCGCCTGTTCACGGCGCGCATCCGCCTCGGGATGCTCGATCCGCCCGCCAGGGTTCCCTACGACCATATCCCGCAGAGCGAGCTTGACAGCCCGGCGCATCGCGAGCTCGCCCTGCGCCTCGCGGACGAGTCGATGGTGCTGCTGAAGAATGACGGCGTGCTGCCGCTCAGGTCGGTCGAGCGCATCGCTGTCGTCGGGCCGCTTGCCGATCAGACCGCAGTGCTGCTGGGCAACTACAACGGTACGCCCACCCACACCGTCAGCCTGCTCGAGGGACTGAGAGCTGCGTTCCCGCAGGCGAAGATCACGTACGTCCCCGGCACCCAGTTCCTTTCCAACCGCGGTAGGGTGGTGCCCACGGCCGTGCTGACCACGCCCGAGGGTAAACCCGGCATCTACGCCCAGTACGGGTTGGGTTTGGGGTTCGATCCGCCACGGACGCCGCTCGTATCCCGAGTCGAGACCACGGTCGATCTGCGGGAGGAGAGCTTACCGGCGGCCGTAAAGGGGACGACCCCCCTTGCAGTGCACTGGACAGGCTTCATCGATCCGCCAGCGAGCGGCGATTATTACCTCGGCGCCAAGGCCGGGGGGTTCTCGCGGGTCCTATTGGGCGATCAGCTGGTCGAGCTGCTCTATGGGGCCGGAGCCAACATGGCACGCGTGCACCTGGAGAAAGGGCACCGCGTGAAGGTCGACGTGGTGTGCGGGTATCGGCCGGGGGACAGGCCCGAGGCGCAGCTGATCTGGGCGCCCGTCGATAATGCGCCCGATCCTGCTGCGGTCGCCGCGGCAAGGAACGCGGATGTGGTGATTGCGGCAGTAGGCATCACCAGCCGCCTCGAAGGCGAGGAGATGCCCGTACATGAGCCCGGCTTCCTCGGCGGCGACCGCACCAACCTCCAGATGCCGGAGCCGGAGGAGGCGCTGGTGCGAGCGGTGGCGGCAGCCGGCAAGCCGCTGGTCGTCGTGCTGATGAACGGCAGTGCCCTCGCGGTCAATTGGGAGAAGGCACACGCCGATGCAATCCTCGAGTCCTGGTATTCGGGCGAGGAGGGTGGGGCGGCGATCGCGGATACCTTGAGCGGCAGGAATGATCCGGCGGGACGCCTGCCGGTGACGTTCTACCAGAATGTCCACCAGCTCCCGAGCTTCGAGGACTACTCGATGAAGGGGCGCACTTACCGATACTTCACCGGCCAGCCGCTCTGGCGGTTCGGGTATGGACTGAGCTACACGACTTTCAAGTACAGCGACCTGACCCTGCCCAAGACCTCCCTGGAGGCAGGCCAGCCGCTGGATACGTCGGTGCGCGTCACCAATACGGGCAAAGCGGCCGGCGATGAAGTCGTGCAGCTCTATCTGGCGTTCCCCGGCGTTGCGGGCGCGCCCTTGCGGGCCTTGCGCGGCTTTCGACGCATCCATCTGGCACCGGGCGCCAACAGGATCGTTCGCTTCCACCTGGGGCGTCGGGACATGAGCATGGTGACCGAAGAGGGCGACATCATCGTTCCACACGGTACCTACGTCGTTTCCATCGGCGGGGGCCAGCCGGGCGCCGGTGGGCCTTCTGTTTCCGGCGCGTTACACGTTAACGGCCAGGTGATGTTGCCGGAGTGAGCGGCCGCACCGTGATGCCATTGGTCAGGAGAAATCACATGACGACTTCATCGTCTCGAAGAGCTTTTCTCAAGGGCAGTGCCGGCGCCGTGATCGCCGGCGGCGCCATGCTCAGGACGGACGCCGTGGAAGCCGCGGGACCGCCGCCATCGCGGGGTCCGTCGGCGGCAACGGGTACGTTCCGGCCGGCGGAAACTAACGTTCCGCAGGCGCAATTTCCGCGCGTGGATGCCCATTCGCGCCGCGTCCAGCTTCGGATCGAGGCTCCTCAGGCGCGCCGGGTGCAGGTGATGATTGGAGGAGGAGGTGGCGAGACCCCGCGGATGGACCTGGCGAAGCAGTCCGATGGCGCGTGGACGCTGACTACCCCGCCCATCGTCGAGGGATTCCATTACTACCCCGTATACATCGATGGCTTCGAGGCCAACGATCCCGGCAGCCGCACGTTCTTCGGCGAAGGCCGGGACATGAGCGGCATCGAGATTCCCTCTCCGTTGGCATCCGATTCCTTTTATCTGATTCGCGATGTTCCGCACGGTGAGGTGCGCGAGCACCGCTATTTCTCGAGCGTCACCGAAGATTGGCGGCGCATCATCGTCTACACGCCGCCCGGCTACGATCACGAGCAGCGCCGGCGTTATCCGGTGCTCTATCTGCAGCACGGCGCAGGCGAGGACGAGACGGGCTGGACCCGACAGGGCCGGGCCAACCTCATCCTCGATAATCTGATCACTTCGGGCCAGGCGAAGCCGATGATCGTCGTGATGGCGTACGGCTACGCCAAGTTTCCGGGCGCTCGCGCGCCCGACTTGAGCAAATTGAAGCCCGGTTCCTCCCCCGCCGCCTTCTTCGCGGCGATGCAAGTGTACATCGCGGCGTTCGGAGACGACCTGACCAAGGTCGTCGTTCCCTTGGTGGACAGCAGCTATCGAACGATTCCCGACCGCGACCATCGGGCCATGGCGGGCCTCTCCATGGGAGGTTTCCAGACATTCGATGTCACCCTGAGCCATCTGGACATGTTTTCTTACATCGGCGGGTTCAGCGGCGCACCGTTCGTGCTGGGCAATACCCGGTTCGATCCCAAGACCGCGTACCACGGGGTGTTTGCCGATCCTGCCGCATTCGCCAAACGCGTGCATCTGCTCTGGCTGGGCGTAGGCACCAACGAGATGGCGATGATCCACAGGGGGCTGATGGCATTTCAGCAGGACCTCGAGCAGGCGCACATCGCACACGTCTTCTATCAGTCCCCTGGCACGGCGCACGAGTGGCTGACGTGGCGGCGCGACCTGAATGATTTTGCACCCAGACTCTTTCGGGGCGCGCGCGCATGACCGGCTGGCGCGCCCCCTAAGGGGCGGGGGCGGCGCAATTCTGCGCGATGAAGTCCTGATGCGGCGGCATGGTCGCCGCGCAGCGGGCGACGACTTCCGTGATCCGCTCGAGAAGCTGCTGTGTGTCCGCTACCGGCACGTCTTCGGCTCGCGGGTCGTAGCCTGCGGGGCTGACGTCCTGGCCGGTAAGCAAGAAGAACCAGCTCTGCTCGCTGAAGAGCTCGGCGGGATCGCGAATGATGCGGCCGTAGCCGCGGAAGAGCTCGAGACGCTCTTGCAGGCTATCGGGCAGCTCCATCTCGCGGCAGTAGCGCCAGAATTCCCCTTCGCGCCGCGTCTGGCTGTAGTGAGCCACGAGGAAGTCGCGGACGCGCTCATGCTCGAACGCCATCCGCCTGTTGTAGCCGTCGATATCCGCCTGCCGGAAGCGGCAATCCGGGAAGAAGTTCACCAGCACGAACGCGCCCCGCTGGATCATGTGTATGCCGGTGGACTCGAGCGGCTCGAGGAACCCCGCCGACAGGCCAATCGCAACACAGTTCCTGTTCCAGCTCAGGCGCCGCCGCCCGGTGGTGAACCTGAGCGGCAGCGGCTCGCGCAGCGGCCGGCCCTCGAGGCCGGACAGCAGAACGTCCCTCGCCTCGTCGTCGCCTACGAATTTGCTGCAGTAGACGTATCCATTACCGACACGGTGCTGCAGCGGAATGCGCCACTGCCAGCCGACCTTACGCGCAATGGCCTGGGTATGCGAGGAGAGTGGGCCGGTCCGCTCGCACGCAACGGCCATTGCGCGATCGCACGGCAGCCAGCGCGTCCAGTCTTCGTACCCTGTCTCGAGCGCACCCTCGATCAGCAGACCGCGAAAGCCGGTGCAGTCGATGTAGAGGTCGGCTTCGATCCGCTCGCCGCTCTCGAGCGTGATGGATTCGATGAATCCATCGTCGGCACGCAGAGCCACATCGCGAACTTTGCCTTCCGTGCGCATCACACCGCGCTTCTCTGCGTAGATGCGCAGATACGCCGCGAGCAGGCTGGCGTCCAGGTGCAAAGCGTAAGTGATGTGTTGCAGAGGCGAATTGGCGAGGTCCACCGGGCGCATGAACCTGGCCTGACGCGCGGCTACCGCCGTGATCGAATGCGCTTCCAGCGGCGGCGCGATGCCCGCTTCCCGGCATTTGAGCCAGTAGGCGGTGAAATCGACGCCGTTCCTTTGAAAGCCGGTGGGGCCGAACGGATGGATGTAGGAATGCCCGTGACGGGTCCAGTCCTTGAATTCGATGCCGAGCTTGAAGGTCGCCTGGGTCTTGCGGACCAGGTCATTCTCATCGATGCCGAGCGCCGCCAGGTGGGAGATGATCGGCGGGATGGTCGATTCCCCGACGCCGACGGTGCCGATCTCGGCCGACTCGATCAGCCGAAAGCGGCAATCCAAGCCCTTGAGGTAATGCGAGAGAGTCGCGGCAGTCATCCAGCCCGCGCTTCCTCCCCCCACAATGGCAACGCTGCGGACGGGATCGACTGGCATGTGAGGCCGATGGTAGCGATATCAGATCGAGGATGTCAACGAACGGCGGCGGCAGACCTGGGCCTCATCACGATCGTCCGCCGCGTCTACGAGACTCGGCGTTCCCGGGCGCTTCAGGTGACGGCGGGTCGCGGATCGACCTTGCGTGCGGGAATCGTCAGGCGGGCGCTCGCGAGATTCGAGCTGTCGATGGATTTCGCGTGCGCCTCGATGCGGATGTCGCCGGGCGTGCGGCCGGCCTGCACGATGAGCTGCGCCAGTCCGTTGAAGAGACTTCGCTCGGGCTGCTGGTCGGATTCCTGGCAATTCGGATCGCCGTTGCCGACGCCGCGGAATCTGCCCGCTCCGCTCACCGAGAATTGAATGGGCATATTGGCTGTGGGCACGTGCCTCCCCGCGCTATCCACCGTCTCGACGCGCAGCATCACCACATCCTCACCATCCGCGCGGATCTCTCTGCGATCGGGCGTCAGCCGGATCGCAGCGGGCCGGCCGGTCGTCTCTCGCCTCGCCGTCAGCACGACCTCGTGCTTGCGCCGGCCGCGGGCCTCCAGGATCCCGGGCTCGTACTTCACCGGCCACTCGAGATGTCCGAGCGACGGCATCCTCCGGCTGCCGAGACTTCTACCATTAAGAAGGAGCTCGACCTCATCGAGGTTGCAGTACACCCAGACGCGAATCGGCTCGCCCAGGCGCTCCTGCCAGTTCCAGTGGGGGAAGAGGTGCAGCACCGGCTGGCCGCTCCAACAGGCTCGATAATAGTGGAACATGTCCTTGGGAAAGCCGCAGGTGTCGACGATGCCGAACTGCGAGCTGACGGATGGCCAGCCGTAAGGCGTCGGCTCACCACGATAGTCGAACCCGGTCCAGGCGAATCCTCCGGCGAGGAAGGGGCGTGCGGCGTAGAACTGCCACCACTTCTCGGCGAGATCGGCCCAGGCGGGGCGGTTGACGTCGTAGGCGCTGACCCAGTTGCGCAGCGAATCGGTGGCGTAGGTTCCGCGGGTGGAGACGGTGCTTGCGGTCTCCGAGCCGACCAGACGGCGCCGCGGATGAGCGGCCCGGTAAGGGTCGATGGCATCGAGGTTGTAGTTGAAGCCGAGCACGTCGAGCGCCACAGCCACGCCCTTGTCGTAGACGCCGTTGACCGCGGCGGTGCACAGCCGGGTCGGATCGAGCTCGTGCGATCGGGCGACCATGGCCGCGGCGACCTGCTCGCCGAGGGAACTCTTCTGGAGAGTCCACTCCTCGTTACCCATGGACCAGAGAATGATCGAGGGTGAGTTGCGGTAGCGCTTGATCATGGTCTCGAGCTCGCCCAGCGCCTCGCGGCTCGCGCTCATGGTGCGGGTCTCGCACATCATCATCAGGCCCAGGCGATCGCAGGCCGCCACCCATTCCGGCGCCGGCATGTTGTGCGAGGTGCGCACGGCATTGCAGCCCATGCCGAGCAGGACCTCCGCCCGGTATTCCTGCAGGCGGTCCGGAACCGCGGCACCGACCCCGGCGTGATCCTGATGATTGCAGGTGCCCTTGATCTTCAGAGCCTCCCCATTGAGCAGCAGGCCGCGGTCCGGGTCGAACTCGACAGTACGGACCCCGAAGTCGACGCGCTCGGCGTCGCGCGCCTGATCGCCGCTCTCGAGCGTCGCAACCGCGGCATACAGGTGCGGAGATTCGGGGGACCAGAGGACGGGTGAGCGCAACGTGGCATGGGCGGTGAGCGCAGCGCCTTCGCCGGGCCGGATTAGCTGCTCCGCCGTGCCGGCCGTTGCGAGCTGATGGCCGTCGTGATCCAGTATCGTCCAGCGCACCCGCGCTCGCTCTGGCCGAACCCCGTGGTTCACGACCCGCGCTGCGAGCGCCAGCTCCGCCCGCTCCGGCTCGACCCGACAACGTACGACGCTGTCGCAGCTGCCCAAGTGCAGCCGGTCGGTCTTGGTGAGCCAGACATGGCGGTAGATGCCTGCGCCCTCGTAAAACCAGCCCTCGCCGTACGTGGCATCGACTCGGACCACGACGAAATTCTTGCCGCCGTAAGTCAGGAAGTCACTGACGTCGAACTGGAACGGCACGTAGCCCGCCTCGTTGCGGCCCAGGTAGCAGCCGTTCAGGAATACCGTTGCGCTGCGAAACACGCCATCGAATTCGAGCACGATGCGCCGATTCGCGTCCGCGGCCGGAATGTCGAAAGTGCGCCGATACCACCCGATCGAGGTAGCCCGGTAATTGCGTCCGAGCGGCTTGTAGCCGTGGTTCTTGAGAGCCTCATCACGCACGAACGGCAGCTCCACGGCCCAATCGTGCGGCAGATCGAGCGGCCTCCAAGCGGAATCATCGAAGCCCTCCGTGGCGAAAGTGAACGTGCCGGTCTTGGAGAAGGCCTCCAGTCCGTCCCCGGCGCCGAGGTCGCGCAGCGCCACCGAGTCGCAGCCGAGATGAAACTTCCAACCGAAATCGAATAGGAGCCGCTCGCGGGGTGATACGGCTCCCGCGGAGTCGGCGACCCTGGTGTGGGCCTCTGCTTGCACGGCATCGCCGGGACGGCCAGCGGCAAGCGCGCCGGCGCCGCGCGTCACGAGAGATCCAGTCGAGAGTGCAAGGCCGGTGCGCAGCAGGTCCCGGCGGGTAAGATCGCTCATCGATAGCTCCCATGTGCAGCGAGATGGACTCGGCCGACATTATTGATCCAAAATGATTTCTCAGACAAATGGACTTCCTGCCGGGGCGGTACGCGGAATACAATGGGCAACCGGCAGCCGGCATGGAAGGCCGCGCATGTTGCTCGAGGGGTTGTCGAGGCCAAGAGGATCGATGAAGGGGATGATGCGGTGCGCAGAAGAAGCTTCTTCAAGATGATGGCGGGAACCGCAGCGGCTGCCGCCCTGCCGGCCGCGCCAGGCCGCGCGCTGGCCCGCGGCGCGGCGTCGGCTTTCGATCGGATCGGACAGACGTATGCCCGCTTCTGCGCCACGCCGCAGATGCAGCGCGTTTTCCATGCGCTGCACGGCAGGACGATCGCGCGGGAGCGGTTGCGCGAGTCGAGCTGGCGGCCGACCGAGTGGGGTCATCCACCCGGGTTGCCGGTGCCCGGGGGCTCCTGGGATGGAGTGCCCATGGCCCCGCCGATCGCGGGCCTTGCCGGGCAGGGACCCTTCGAGCCGACGTGGGACTCGCTGTCGCAATACCAATGTCCGGAGTGGTACCGGGATGCCAAGTTCGGCATCTGGAATCATTGGAGCCCGCAGTGCGTGCCGGAGGACGGGGACTGGTACGCGCGCAACATGTACATTCCGGGGGCGCCGACGTACGGTTCTCAGATCGAGCAGAATCAATATCATCTTGCGCAT
Source organism: Steroidobacteraceae bacterium (assembly GCA_036000265.1). Lineage (GTDB taxonomy): Bacteria > Pseudomonadota > Gammaproteobacteria > Steroidobacterales > Steroidobacteraceae > 13-2-20CM-66-19. The sequence goes on from DASYGA010000233.1 coordinate 26,635, forward strand.
TATGGCCATCCTTCGCGGTTCGGCTACAAGGACCTCTGCGCGCAATGGACGCTCCTCAACTGGCAGCCCGAGGAGCTGATGGACCTGTACGTGCGCGCCGGCGCGAAGCTGTTCGTGGCGCTGGCCAATCACCACGATGGCTTCGATACCTGGAATTCCGCGCATCACCCGTGGAACGCCCACAACATCGGGCCGCATCGCGACGTGATCGGCACGTGGGCGCAGGCGGCTCGCCGGCGGGGTTTGCGATTCGGCGTTACGGTGCATCAGGCGCGCAACTGGTGGTGGTTCCAGCCCGCGCACGGAGCCGACAAGACCGGCCCGTACGCCGGCGTGCCGTACGACGGACACCTGACTTTGGCGGACGGCAAGGGGCAGTGGTGGGAGGGCTACGACCCGCAGCGGCTCTACGGCCCCAAGCATCCGTTCGATGCGCTGCCTGAAGCCTCTTACGTCAAGAACTTCTACGACCGCACGCGCGACCTGATCGATCAGCACGATCCCGACCTGCTGTATTTCGATAATGACCGGCTGCCCCTGGGCTGGGGCGGGATGTGCGTGGGCGCGTATTATTACAATCGCAGCCAGAGCCGTCATGGCGGTCATGTGGACGGCGTCATGACCGGAAAGCACATTCCGGCTCACTTGCAGCAGGCTGTCGTGGCCGACATCGAGCGCGGACTGAGCAGTGATATTCTGCAGCATCCCTGGCAGTCGGAGACGTGCATCGGCTACTGGCATTACCTGCGCCCGTTGTATGAGGAGCCCGGGGAATTCGGCGGCTACATGCACCCGCGCGACGTCGTCCACTGGCTCATCGACACGGTGAGCAAGAACGGCACGTTCATACTCAACATCCCGGGCAAGCCCGATGGCACGATCGACAGCAAGGAACGGCTGGTCCTGGAGCGAATCGGCGCCTGGATGGCGGTCAATGGCGAGGCGATCTACGCCACCCGCCCGTGGAAGGTCTACGGCGAGGGGCCGAACATCATCCGCGCGGGCTCCTTTCAGGGAAAAAGCATTCAGCAACTCTCCGCCAAGGACATTCGCTTCACGCGCAACAAGGCCGGCAATATCGTGTATGCCATCGCCCTTGGCTGGCCCGGGGAGCCGCTCCTCATCCGCGCGCTCGGCAGCGCCGCGGCCACCCGGCCGGGGGCAGTCTCGCAAGTGGAGCTGTTGGGCTCGCAGGCGAGGCCGACCTGGCAGCAGACTGCCGCAGGGCTTCGGGTCGATCTGTCCAACATGAACCCGGCGACGGACTACGCGGCGGCATTGCGCATTCACGTTGCCACCTGAAGGGCTGCGGTTGTGCGTGCATCATGCTTCATCGCAGGCCCTGCCAATGACGCCATGCCCGCTCCAGGCCGCCTGAGAATCTTCAGGATGGCTCGTCAATGAAAGTCAAGAGCGTACTGATACACGCGCTGCTGGCGCCAGCGGGAGTGTTGATGGCGACTGCGCCGCCTGCCGCCGCGGCCGTCGCGACGCCGCACACGCCCCAACGGTCTTGCGACGTCTACGGCGCCGCCAGCGCTCCCTGCGTAATCGACGGCGCCGCCGCAACCCAGCCGCTGCCGTTCGTCAGCGCCATCTTTGGCGACAACATGGTTCTCCAAAGGGGCAGGGCCGATACCATCTGGGGCTGGTCGCGGCCGGGTGATGCCGTCCACGTGCGGATCGAGAGCGAGAGTGCCACCGGAGTGGCAGGCGCCGATGGCCGCTGGCAGGCGAGGATTGCGTCGCCGCCAACGGGAGGCCCTTACAACATGAAGGTCACGGATGGCCGGCAGACGGTTGAGTTCCACGACGTCATGGTGGGCGACGTGTGGATTTGCGGCGGACAATCCAACATGGAGCTGCCGCTGCGCTTCACCGATGACGCCGCGCAAGTAGCGAAGGAGGCGAGCTATCCGGATATACGCTATTTCACGGTAGGCGAGCATACGGCCTACCGGCCCAGCTACACGCTCGAGGGGAGCTGGAAAGCCGTTTCTCCCCGGACGGCAGGCTGGCTTTCGGCAGTCGCGTTTTATTTCGGCCGCAAGCTGGAGCGGGAGACGCACGTGCCCATAGGCCTGGTGGTCGATTCGGTCGGCGGCTCCGCCGGCGAATCCTGGGCCAGCGCCGCCGCGCTTGGTCCGCTCCACGACTATGACGTTCCGTTGGCCAGGCTCGCGCAGTTCGCAGCCGAGGGCGAGCCGGCCTACGGCAACTACGTCATGCCGTGGTATGACGAATACGATATCGGCGCGAAGGGAAAATGGTACTTGCCCGGGTACCGGCCTTCCGGATGGCAGCGCGTGGACCTTCCCGGAGGATTCGCCGGACTCGGCGTGCCAGTGACGCCCGCCGTGGCGTGGTTCCGCAAGGAGATCACACTGCCCAGGCCGCTGCCGCAGGGGCTCGCTCTCATCTCGCTCGGCGAGATTCAGCGCATGGACTCGGTGTACGTCAATGGGACCCTCATCGGCGGCAGCGCCTGGGTGGAGCATCCGCGCATTTATGGGATTCCTCCGGAGGTGCTCAAACCCGGTCGCAATCTGATCGCCATTCGCATCTTCAAGACGGAGCCGCATGGCGGATTTCTCGATGGCCCTTCCGAGTTTCGTCTCACGCTGGGCGATCACAGGGTCATTCCGCTGGCTGGGGCGTGGCAGGGGCGGATCAGCGTCGATGCGCGGGCACCGCATCCCATGCCGCTGCACTTTGCGAACTGGCCGGTGATGCCTGCCGTCCTCTACGACGGCATGCTGGCGCCCTTGGCGCCGCTGTCCATCACCGGTGCCATCTGGTATCAGGGTGCGCAAAACTCGCCACGCGGCTACGAGTACCGCAAACTCCTGCCCGCCGTGATCGCGAGCTGGCGCCGGCTGTTCGAGCAGGCAGAATTACCTTTCTACATCGTGCAGTTGCCGGCGTTCGGCCCCCGCCGCTCCATGCCTGGCGATGATGGATGGGCCGACATACGCGAATCGCAGGCGATCGTGGCGGCGGCGGTCCCTCATACCTGCCTTGCGGTGAGCATCGATACCGGCGATGCGAACAGCCTGCATCCTGGAAACAAGGAGCCCGTGGGCGACCGCCTGGCGCGGTGCGCGCTGGCGCGGCATTACGGCAAACAGGTAGTCGATTCCGGACCGAGCCTGGCGTCGTTCGAGCGGCTGCCGCACGAGATTCGCCTGCGCTTCAAACATGCCCGTGGCGGTCTGGTAGCGAAGGGAGGCAGGCTGCAGGGCTTCTCCATTGCCGGCCAGGATCGGAAGTGGCACTGGGCGGACGCTCGCATCCACGGCAACGTGGTCATCGTCTCCTCGCCCGAAGTGCCGCAACCCAAGCAGGCGCGCTACGCCTGGCAATCCAATCCAGCAGCCACGTTGTTCAACGCCGCCGGGCTGCCGGCCGGCCCCTTCCGGACCGATACCTGGCCTCTGGTAACGCAGGATCAGAGGCCGTACTGACGCGACGGACGACACGGGCCGGGTCCTGTACCGCTACAGGACCTGCGTTCCGCCATGGGTCGCGCTCAATACCTTTGCGGCGAGCTGGGTCGTGCTCTCCTTGGCGAGCTCACGGTCGGTGATGCCGAGCCGATGCACCTCGCGCCGCCCGACGTGCTCGAACTTCGCCCTGCAGAGCTTCTCGAGCACATCATCGATCTTGTCCTCATCGATGCTCGCGAAGCGCTGCTTGAGCCGGGCATAGTTCCACGCCGCATCTCCATAGGGCGGCGCCGAGCACCGCAGATCGTGCGCAACGGCGGGCGGAGGTGAAATCGCAAGAAGAGCGGGCAGGACGAGGCCCGCAAGCATCGAGCGCCGCAGCTGTAGCATATTCGACCTCCTGCCTCAGGACATACAAAGAGCCGTATGCCGGCTGACCAGAAAATCATTTGTCCGCCGGGCCGACTGCACGAATACTACCTCAAGGGCTTCCATGTGCGTGTGAGCCGGCGTCAATAGTACTCGAGGGGGATACTTGATCGAAAATCGTCATCGGGCCGTCGTGCCCGCACGTCGCATCGTCTGCCTGGCCGCTCTGTTGTTCTGGGGTCCCTGCCTCGCCTCGCCGGTCGTGCTCAATCGCAACGGTGCATACGTCGCCGTGGAATCCTACGCGCCCAATATCGTGCGCATCACCATCGCTACCGACTATGCGACAGCGGTGGCGCACCCAGGATACGGTTTCATTGCCGGTGAGGATCCGCACGGCTTTGAGCACACCGCCGGAGCCCGTGGTGATGACTTCCGGTCGAGCGCATTGCGGCTGCACGTCGATGCACAGCCGCTGCCCGGCGCCCCCTCCCTCGGAGAGCGCTACTTCGCGCCGTCCTTGCCGCCCGTAGCGCTCGAGATCAGAAACTCACGTGGCGAGGCCGTGCTGAACATGACAGCCTGGCAAATGGCGCCTCACACCATCAACGGGGAGCATACCTTCCAGGTCGGCGCCAGCTTCACGGCGCCGGCTGACGAGCATTTCTATGGCCTCGGCCAGAACCAGGAGGGGATTCTCGATCTGCGCGGCCGCACGATCGACTGCAAGCACTTTTACGACGATCCACATGGTGAGACCGTCTGCGTGCCGTTCATGGTCTCGAGCCGCGGCTACGGAATCGTTTGGGACAACCCATCGGATACTCACGTCTATCCGGGTGTCAACGGACGCACGCTGTGGCAATCCGAAGTCGGTGAGCGCGTATCGTTCTTCGTCATCGTGGCTGACCAGGCGGATGCGCTCTACAGCGGGTATGCAAAGCTCACCGGCCGCACGCCCATTCCGCCCAAGGCGGCCTTCGGGCTCATCCAGTCGAAGGCGCGCTATGCCAGTCAGCGGGAAGTCCTCGACGTGGCACGTACCTATCGCAGCAAAGGCTATCCGCTCGACATCATGGTGATCGACTGGTTCTACTGGACGCGGATGGGCCAGCTGGACATCGATCCGGCGCAGTTCCCGGATCCCGATGCGATGAACCGCGACCTGCACGCGCTGGGGATCGAGTCACTGATCTCGGTGTGGCCGCGCTTCGAGCGCGACTCGCGCTATTTCAACGAGCTCGACGCCCGGGGGTATTTCCTCAAGGACAGGGACGGCAAGACCCAGGACGGGCTGCCGTTGCGCTCCGATCGGGCCGGCGCCTTGCTCGATGCCACCGATCCGCCGGCGCTCGACTGGTTCTTCAGCCACGTGCGCGACAATATTCTCTCCCACGGCTTCGACTACCTGTGGCTCGATGAGACCGAGCCGGACCTGGTTCCCGATGGCTTCTTCTTCAAGATCGGCTCGGGCGATCGCTACCACAACGTGTTTCCACTGTTGTATGTCGGCGGCATGTCGCGGCGGCTGCGCCACTACCGCCCCGACCGGCGCGTCCTCATCCTCGCGCGAGCGGCCTACCTGGGCTCACAACGCACGGGAGCGATCTTCTGGTCCTCGGACATAGATCCGTCCTGGGAGGCGCTCAGGCACCAGATCCCGACGGGTCTCAACATGACTGCATCGGGAATCGCCTACTGGGGCAATGACATCGGCGGCTGGCAGGCCTTGCCGGCAACCTCTGCGGCCACTCATCCGCCGCTGATCGACCCCTCGGGCGCCCGCGATGTCGTCGGCCGGGACTATGATTACCCGGAGCTCTTCACCCGCTGGTTCGAGTACGGCACTTTCCTGCCGATACTGCGCATCCACGGCGAGCGCAAGCACACGGAGATCTGGGCATACGGCCCGCAGGCCGAAGCGATCCTGGCCCGCTACGATCGCCTGCGATATCGGCTGATTCCCTATATCTACTCGCTGGCCCACCATAGCTACCAGACCGGTGCGCCGTTCATGCGGGCGCTCTGGATGGACTTCCCCCGCGATCCGAACGTCGCCAATATCGGCGATGAGTACATGTTCGGGCCCGACTTTCTCGTGGCGCCGGTGACGGGACAGGGGCAGACGCGCAAGCAGGTGTATCTGCCAGCGGGGGCGGACTGGTACGACTACTGGACCAACACGCGGGTGCCGGGCGGCCAGACGATCACAGTGGATGCGCCGATCGATCGCATTCCGGTTTTCGTTCGCGCCGGCTCCATCCTGCCTGTGGGTTCGGTGGTGCCGAGCACGGCCACGCCGCAGACCATCGAGCGGATCAAGGTGTATCCCGGGCACGATGTCGACTTCGATCTGTACGGCGACGACGGTGTGACCTACAGCTACCAGCGCGGCCAAGGCCGCCTGACGCATCTGCACTGGGACGATGTCGCTCATCGCCTTACGGCGAGCGGTAGCACGAGGATTCTGCGCCGTCCGGTAAAGGCGCTGCTGGAGGTGGAAGGCGCCGGACAGGATCGCTGAATCGGGTCAGCCGAGCCTCAGCGGTGAGGTGCCGCGCGAAATGCCGCGGCCATTGCGAAGTAGGGCGGTTTGGGACGGTAATCCGAGTCGAAGGGCAGGGGTCGCCTCGGCGTGCCGTCCGCGCGCGGGGTGAGGTGCTCCAGCCAGGAGTCCTTGTCGACGAGCCCCCAGGTCAGCACGTATTTGAGTTGAGGATAGCTCAGTGTGATATCGAGATACCGACGCGCCAGATCGGCGATCATGCGATCGCGTCTGGTCGGATCTATCGGCAGTCCGCCGTCGTTGACGTCGAGCTCGGTGATGAGGAGCTGATAGCCCATGCCCGTCACCTCGTCGAGGAACCGGCGCCAGGCCGCTTCCTGCGGCGTGCTGTAGATGCGGCCGTCATTGGCGCCGATATGGCTTTGCAGCCCGAGCGCATCGACCGGCACCTTGCGCTTTCTCAACCCTTCGAGGAAGCGCAGCACGCCGTTGCGATGCACTTCGGAGCTGCTGTCCCAGCTCATGTAATCGTTGTAGACGAGCTGGGCGTGAGGAGCGCTGGTGCGAGCGACGTGATATCGAACGCCTCCAGACCCAGGTGGCGGGTGAAGAGGGTCTCGCGCACCTCGCCCGTGTCCGTACTGATCGTCTCGTTCACCACGTCCCAGGAAACTGCCTGTGGGTAGTGCTCGACCTCACGGCTGACGCGATCTCGCAGCAGCCGCTCCAGGGCGACTCGCGGATGCGTTCCGAGAGGATAGCTGCGCAGCCAGTCCGGCAGGTACTTGCTCTTCTGCCAGAGCAGGTTATGGCCGAGCCGAAGCGCATGCCCTGGCGCCGCGCGATGGCATCGAGCGATTCGCCACCGCCCCGCGACCTTGCCGCCGCCGCCATGGCGCCGGCCGTTGGCGCGCCCCTGGCGGCGGCAGCGGCCGCAGCCAAGGTGATGAATTCGCGTCTGGACCAGGTGCTCATCGCAAGACCCCGCGGGGTAAGATAGCCAGCCATGTAGCCATCCGTGGTCTGCCACATGATGTGGGCATCGACGTTTTGAGAACACCACCATGACAGCATCGATCGTGCGCCTGGAGGGACCTGCCACCTGGGAAGACTGCAGTCCGGCCCCGGACCGCATCGTGGAAGGTCAACCCGTACATCGCGCGTGGAACGCCTTCAGCGATGCGAGCGGCCAGTTCTTCTGCGGCCGATGGTTCTCTACACCCGGCAAATGGCGCGTGCGGTACACCGAGAGCGAGCTCTGCGTCATCACGGCAGGACGCATCACCATCGAGAGCGCTGCGGGGGAGCCGCAGCGGTTCGCGGCGGGCGATGCGTTCGTCGTGCCGGCCGGATTCGAGGGAACGTGGATCGTGCACGAGGACTGCACCAAAATTTACGCGATCTTCGAGTCCGCAAAGTAAACCAGCCCGGCGTCAGGCTACGCCGCAGCAGGCTCACGTCTGCGGTCCGCTGCCGGTCGCCTTCTCCTTCACGATCGCATCCGCCGCATTGGCTTCCAGAACCCACGTGGCTGCGGCATCCACGGTGTACTCGTCCTCGAACCAGAGGAATCCGAAGTTGGTGATGCACTCCGGGAAGTCCGGCTTGATGACCACATAGCCGGGTACCATCCCGCCGGGGACGTAAGTGTGGTCGGCGCGGTTGTTCCCGTAGGCTTGCAGCTTCGAGGCCGTGCCGATCCCGGAGATGTACGACACGCTGGAGTCAGGATGCGTGCCGAGCAGGTAGTTGGCGGCGCGGAGGGTGTATTCCGGGCCTACGAGATCGGGAAACGCCTCGTGGAGGAAGTACATCGCCACGCCGAACTCGGCCACTTGCGACGAGCCGCCCCAGGCTCCCAGGGAAGGAGGCACGCCAAAGGGGGTCGCGGCCATGTAGTCGTTCATCCGCGGAACGAAAGTCCTGACCGCCGCTTTGAGCCGCGTTCTGTAATCGGCGTGCAGATAGGGAAGAACCCGCACGGCCGACCAGCCGCCGAAGGCAATCTGCTGCGGGGTTGTCGGGAACATCTTCTGCACGCGGCTCTTGTAGGGCTCCGCCCCGTGAGTCGCTATCGTCAGCTCCACTGCTGCAGTCCATTGCGGCGAGCCCAGTCCGAACTCCCGGTACCCTCCCGCACCTTCAAGATAGCCCGCCAGATGCTCGTCGGACGGATGAGCCTCAGCATCCTTCCACAGCTTGATGGCGGCCTGCAGGCACTCTTTCGACAGCGGATCGTTCCAACCCTTCAAGGTGCGGGAGGCGGCGGCCAGCGAAGCGGCGGCCGCGTACTCCATCCTCGGCGATGTCATCGTCCACGCCCAGCGCGGATCCGGGTTGTTGGAGTAGGCCCCGGTCTGCGAGGCGCCGTCGCCGATGAAGGTGTACCACCTCAGACCGGGTGATTGGATGCCTGTGAAGGGGTGTCCGACCGCACGGATCTGCGCGAGTATTTGCAGCACGCCGTGCTCCACTTGCTGGACCGCATCCGGAGTACCGTCCGGCCGGTGCATCTCCACCGACCGGGTCTTCTCGTTTACCGAGAGCTCGTCCCACTTCGGGTGGAAAGTCTCATAAGCGAGGGCCAGATTCTGGATGGTTCCGTACTGGCCGAAGGCATCGTTGTCGAAATCGCCCGCATCGAACCAGCCGCCGACGTTCAATCCCGGGATGTGCTGTCCGGGCTTGTAGGGGGACTCGGTGCTCGGGCCCATCCAGTAGCCATCGAAGTGGGTCGTATTAGGCGGCGCCTGCAGCGCATCGGTCATATGGGCGATGCCATGCCAGAGGCGGTAGGCGTCGCGTACCGAGACATGGTCCATTTGCACCGCCAGGAAGCCATCCAGGCTGGTTTGCCAGGTGTTCGTGTAGACGTCCTGTGAAATGGGAAATACGTCGGTGCGCAGGCCTGCGTATTCGATCGCATAGAGGCCGGGCTCCTTCACCGCTGAGAAATCGAACTTCGCATAGTCGTAGCGCAGCCACGGCTTCGGTGCCGACAGCGGTCCTTGGAACACCTTCCGGTAAGTGCCGTCAGCCGCAAGCCGCAGCACCGAGGCGCTCGCGGGCGCCTTGAACCTTCGGTCGAGCTCGATCACGGCGACTTTCGGAAAACCGGCGGCGTATCCCGCCTGGCTGTGCGCGATCATGGGCGGCCGGGTCCAGTTGGGGATGTAGCCCGGACGAACATGCCATACAACCGCGCCCTGCGTCTTACCCGGCGGAATCAGGGTGCGCAGCACATACCAGCCGTTCTGCGCCTCATTGCGACCGTCGTAAAGGAGGAGGGGGCCGGTGTCGGAAGTCACGCTGATGCGGTTGAGCGGATCATCGACGGCCAGCGTGATGCTCTTGCCCTGCGCAAAAGGAAGCGGCTGGGTGTATCCCTTGGCCTCGTGCCACTGCTGCACGTACCACAGGCTCTTGGGGTCCCCGGGCCTGGGAGGAGCCACGGTCATCCGGGCCTCCGGGCTGCGCGGAAACACTCCAAATTGCCGGTCATCCACCGCGTAAGCCTTGTCCATGTACAGGGATGGCAGGAACTCCAGGTTGAATCCGGCGCGGCCGATCAGCGTCTGCGGCAGGGGCTCGTTCAGGTTCACGCTCACCCGGAATCCGCCGGGCTCGGCCGCGACGACCACGTGATAGTAGAAGTGGTATTGCGGATAGGAAGCAGATGCGGTGAGGCGATCGTGCGCCTTGTCGGCCTGGCGCCCGAGGAGGTGCGGAATGATGTCCCATTGCTCCGGCGTGGGCAGAAGGCGCACGCTGCCGTTGGTGGCGATGCGATGGCCGTGCAGGATGATCTGCATGGCGGCATCCTTCTGGTCGAAGAAGATGGGGCTGTAGTTGTCGTCGTAGAGCATAACGCTGACGCCCGGCGCGTCGAGGTAGCCTTTGTCGGTGACCGTCATCTTCAGGGCCGATCCTGGCGCCGCCAGGCAGTGGAACGGGGCGATGAGGAGGGCCATCGCCAGAAACGATCGCAATCGAGGGCGCATGCAGACGACTCCAGTCGAGGAATGTTGTCGACGATGGTATCGCTACCGTCGTATTGGTATGGAAGTCATCGTAGGCGCGCCGCGCGCTTTTCGCAAGAATCTCGGGTTGTCCGCCAGGGCGAGGGCGTGCAGCGGGAACTTCCCGCCGGTCTGAGCTATCCTGGCGTCCTGGACAGACCGGAGTCGTGAACATGAGATCCCAGATCAAGGGCACCACGATGCCCGTGCTCGAGATCGGCCTCGAGCCCAACGACCGGATCGTCGCCGAGCCGGGCGAGTTCTCCTGGATGACGCAGGGTGTGCAGATGCGCACGACCGCCTATACGGCCGGAGCGCGCGGCCTCTGGGGCGCGATTGGACGCGCGTTCTCGGGGGGCGGCCTGTTCATGACCGAGTACTCGGCTCCCGCAGGCCAGGGGGTCATCGCCTTCGCGGCGAAGATGCCGGGCGCGATCCTGCAGGTCGACGTGCCGCCCGGTCACTCCTACCTGATTCACCGCCACGGGTTTCTTTGCGGCACCGAGGGCCTGCAGCTCACCACCGGGTTCCAGCGCTCCCTCGGCGCCGGCATCTTCGGCGGCGACGGCTTTCTGTTGCAGCGCCTGGCCGGCCCGTGCACCGCATGGGTGGAGCTCGGGGGAGAGGTGGTGACCTACGACCTCGCTCCCGGGGAGACGCTGCAGGTCCATCCGGGCCACATCGGCATGTTCCAGGACAGCGTGAGCTTCGATATCGCCTTGATGCGCGGTTTCGCCAACGCGCTCTTCGGTGGTGATGGCCTGTTCGTGGCGCGGCTGACCGGACCGGGCAAGGTCTGGCTGCAGACCTTGACGGTGCCGAATCTCGCGCACGCGCTCGCGCCGTATCTGGCTCCCGGCGGCAGGCAGAACGTCGAGAGCGGTGTTGCCGGCGGAATCGCCGGCGCTGTGTTGCGCGACATGTTCGGTAACCGCTGAAGCCGCGGTTGGGGTCGCTGCGCCGTCACCGGGCGCTTCCCGTCTCGCCGACCTGAAGTCGTTCGCCGTTGTCCGCGCGCGGGCGTCCGCAGCACGATAATCCGGCGCCCCGGGGCGCGGACGCTCACTGGTGCAGTGGGATCCGGTAGATATTCCGCAGCCAGTCCGTTCGGGTAAATGCGTAGGTATCAGGGTCAGGGCCCGGAGCGAACCCCTCCGTGCCGTGTGGGAGGATGTTCAGCGAGCTGCCCGCCGTCATTCCCTGCGGAATTCGGGGCGCAGCGCTTCCCGCGAGGTCAACCACCAGGGTTTCGTCAGGCGCCGACCTGAAGGAGCCCTGTGTCTGTAGATAAAGGTCCCGGCCGTCGGGAGCCCAGCGGCTCGCCCAGTAGCCGGCGCGCACCCAGCGGAATGTTCCCTTGCCGACACCCAAAATTGCAGTCGCGACCTGCCCGTCCATCACCGCAAGGACCGCGGCCCATTTCCCGGTGGGCGAGACACTCTGAAACTGCAGTATCGGGAAGTCGAGGATGCGTTGCTCGGCGCTGCCGTCGGCCTGCATGCGATAAAGGTGGTTCTCCTTCTCGCCGAGCCGCCTGAAGAATACCCAGCCGCCGCCGAAAGCCGGCTGATCGGCACCGTGAGCGATCAGACGGGGTGGCAGATGATGGTCAAGCGGAGCGATCCAGATCTGCATTTCGCCGCGGTGCTCCACCGAGAACACGACCTCGCGCTCATCCGGCGAGATGTCGTAGCTCAGGATGTTGAGACCCGGCAAAACAGGCGCTTCCTGGCCCTGCTCGAGATCCAGCCGCCATAGGGTCGCCGGAGCGGCCGAGGCACTGGCAACCAGGAAGTACAATCGCTTCGCGTCGGTCGACAGCCAGGGCGCGAATGCAATGGCGTCGCTCGTAACGGGATGCTCGCCGGTCCGGTCGTGCAGCCAAACCGACTGCCGCTGCAGCCCGAGAGAGGTCACGAGCGAGCGCCCATTGGGCATCACGGCGACGCCAACGTCCTCGGTCGGGCCGAAAGTGATCTGCTGCGGTTTGCCATCGGGATAGCGTTGCCGCCACAGGTGCGAGTGGCCGGCCACTGTCGCCGAGAAGTACATCCAACGGCTGTCGGGCGACCAGGCGGCCGACGTGCAGCTACCCGTGGGACCAACTTGCGAGCCGGGCGAGCTGCCGTCGAACGGTACGACCCGGCAGCGCCGCCACGCTCCGGTCCGATCCATCTCGACCACGAGCACGGCCCGTCGATCAGGTGAGAGGTAGGAGTAGTGGGCCATGCCGCGCTCATGGCTGGGGAAGTAGACCTGCCGCCTGTCAGTACGCTCATCCGTGGAGGTGACGAGACCCATGTGGATGCCGCTCCCGATCTCGGAATAGAGCAGTCGATGGGGAGCGATCCAGGTCAGTCCCGCGGAATTGCCGAGCAGCAGCGTAGGACGTCCGCCGGCCGTCGGGACGGTCAGGGTGTTCCACGCCGGGTCGGTGCGTCCGTTGTTGAAGTAGGTGAAGGCGACTTGCGAGTCGTCGGGGCTGAATGCCGGTCCATAGATCGATCCGAGCACTTTTGTTAGAGGCTCCGGCTCGCCGTCCGGCAAAGACTTCACGTAAATGCGTCCGGCGCCGAGAAAGCGAGGATCGCCTACGATGAATGCGAGCATCTTGCCGTCGGCGGAGATCGTCGGCGCCGTGGCGGACTCGCTGAGGTCGGTCAGCGCCTGGTATTCCGTGGGCTGGGTGACTGAGGATCCTCGCTGGGCGAAGAAGGCGGACACGCCCGCGAGGATGGCGATCGCGACCAGGGCCGATCCGATGACCAGGAGCCTGCCGCGAACCGGCCTATCGAGCGGCCTCTCGGGCGAGGTCGCAATAGGGGGTGGAGCGGGCGGGGGCGGACTGCGGCTTGCCGATCCGGGAGGCAGCGAGTCGGCCGGCGATGTATCCTCCGTTACAGGGATGGCCCGTACCGGGGCGACGAGCTTGAAGCCCCGCCCGGGCACTGTCAGGATGAAGCGGCGATCGCCTGCGCTCTCGCCGAGGGCGCGCCGCAGAACGAGAATGCACTGGTTGAGGTTGTTGTCCTCCACCACCGTGCTGGGCCAGACGGTCCGCATCAGGGAGGCTTTGTCGACCAGCTCACCGGGGCGCTCCAGCAGATAGCGCAGCACATCATAGGCCCGTCCCGGCAGCGCAATCAGCTCGCCCGCGGGAGAAACGAGCACCTGCATGACGGTGTCGAGGCGGAATCCGCCGAATTCATAATCGGTCTTGGTGCCGAGCTGATCCACGCCTGAACCCCGCTGAGGCTGCTCGGCGAGGATGGTGCCTGCGAATCACGACGATTCATAGCATTTCAAAGCCCTTTCATGCCGCATTGAGCATCGTCCGCTCGCGTCGAGGCGTCCATCGCCATCGACCCCCTCTCAACCGAAGGCAGCGAACATGAAAAGAGCAATGCTGAAAGCGACCGC